>NZ_JBEXNO010000004.1:0-129907 GCF_040611175.1 Streptomyces sp. NPDC003036
TTCTGTGGTGGGTGGGGGGGGGTCTTACTTAAAACGACTGAACTCGCGCGAAGCGCGGTGAACGAGAGTCCGACCACCCCCCACCGGAACCCCCGGCACCCGACCTGTGCCCACCGGGCAGCAAGCACCGCGCAGCGGCCAGGTCCACCGGGCACGAGCCCTGGGCAGCGAACCGCGCCCACGGCGCAAAGCCCCGCGCAGCGGCGCAGCGGCGCCCCCCTCAGGGTTACGCCGCCGCGTCGAAGCCGGTGTCGTGGGCCATGCGCTTCAGTTCCAGCAGCGCGTGCTTCTCGATCTGGCGGATGCGCTCACGCGTGAGGCCGTGCTCCTTGCCGACCTCCGTGAGAGTGCGCTCGCGGCCGTCCTCGATGCCGTACCGCATCCGGATGATCGAGGCCGTGCGGTGGTCGAGCTTGTCGATCAGGTCGTCGAGCTCCTCGCTGCGCAGCAGCGTCAGCACCGACTGCTCGGGCGACACCGCCGACGTGTCCTCCAGCAGGTCGCCGAACTGGGTCTCGCCCGCGTCGTCGACCGACATGTTCAGCGAGACGGGGTCGCGCGCCCAGTCGAGGACGTCGGTGATGCGCTCCGCCGAGGACCCGAGCTCCTCGGCGATCTCGGCGGGCTCCGGGTCGCGGCCGTGCTCGCGGTTGAACTCGCGCTGCACGCGGCGGATGCGGCCCAGCTCCTCCACCAGGTGGACGGGGAGCCGGATCGTGCGCGACTGGTCGGCGATCGAGCGGGTGATGGCCTGGCGGATCCACCACGTCGCGTACGTCGAGAACTTGAAGCCCTTGGTGTAGTCGAACTTCTCCACCGCCCGCACCAGGCCCGCGTTGCCCTCCTGGATCAGGTCGAGCAGCGGCAGGCCGCTGCGCGGGTAGCGCCGGGCGACCGCGACGACGAGCCGCAGGTTGGACCGGATGAAGACGTCCTTGGCCCGCTCCCCCTCGGCGACCAGCGCCTCCAGCTCCTCACGGGTCGCTCCGCCCGCCTTACTCTCCACCTCGCCGTCGAGGATCTGCTGGGCGTACACGCCCGCCTCGATGGTCTGGGAGAGCTCGACCTCCTTCGCGGCGTCGAGCAGGGGCGTGCGCGCGATCTCGTCCAGGTACATGCCGACCAGGTCGCGGTCGGCGATCTCCCCGCCCACGGCGCGAGCACTGCTGCCCCGGTCGGTGCCGGTCGCGGCGGAACGGGTCGCGGCCGACTGACGTTGGGCGACGGCACGGGTTGCCATGCGAGCTCCCTTGCTGAGTAGGTGTCGCGACACCCTTCCGGGTGCCCTGCATCCGACGGAAACAACGACCGGAATCAGGACAGAATTCCCATGACACCCACCGATTTTCGCGATCTTGCAGTATCCTCTCGGGCCACCAGGGGAGGGCTGATGCCGCGAGCACGGACGGATCTGCAGGTCAGAGCGGGGGCGGAGGCCGACATCGGCGCCCTCACGGACATCTACAACCACTACATCCGTGAGACGGCCATCACATTCGACACGGCGCCCTTCACCCCCGAACAGCGCCTTCCGTGGCTGCGTTCCCACCCTGAAGACGGCCCGCACCGGCTTCTGGTTGCCCACGAAGGCGATCACCGGCTCGGGTACGCGACCTCCGGCCCGTTCCGACCGAAGGCCGCGTACTCCACCTCCGTCGAGGTCAGCGTCTACCTGGCCCCGGAGGCCGCCGGGCGCGGCATCGGCACCCTGCTGTACGAGCGCCTCTTCGACGCCCTCGCGGGCGAGGACGTCCACCGCGCCTACGCGGGCATCACGGTCCCGAACGACGCGTCGGTCCGGCTCCACGCCCGCTTCGGCTTCCGCCACACCGGGACCTTCACCCAGGTGGGGCGGAAGCTGGGGCGGTACTGGGACGTCGCCTGGTACGAGAAGGAGCTGAGCGGGACAGACGGCTAGGCGACGCTGTTGAACTTGCTCCCCTCGCCCGCGTACAGCGTGGTCGTCTGCCGGCTGAACGGGGCCGTCGCCGAGCCGGTCGAACGGTAGACGTACGTGCCGTTCGTGCCGTAGGCGATCAGGTCGGGGCGGCCATCGCCGGTGACGTCGCCGGCGCCGACGAGCTGGGAGAAGGCGTTCCAGCCGCTGCCGATCCTGACGCGGGCGGCGAAGCCGCCCGTGCCGTTGCCCTGGTAGAGCCACAGCACGCCGGCGGTGTCGCGGGCGATGAGGTCGCCGGCCGCGCTGCCCGCGATGTCGCCGACGGCGGTGATCTGGTTGTAGATCTGCCAGCCGCCGCCGATCTTGGTGCGGGTGGCGAAGGGGGCGGTCGCGCTGCCCGTGCCCTTGTAGAGCCACAGGACGCCGGAGGTGTCGGTGGCGAAGAGATCGGCGCGGCCGTCGCCGGTGACGTCGCTGCCGCCGGTGAGCTTGTTGTAGATCTGCCAGCCGGTGCCGACCTTGGCGCGGGTCGTGAAGGTGCCGTCGCCCTTGCCCGTGTACAGCCACAGGACGCCCGAGGTGTCGCGGGCGACGAGGTCGCCCACGGGGCTGCCGGCGAGGTTGCCCGTGGCCTCGATCTGGTTGTAGACCTGCCAGCCGGAACCGACCCTCGTCCGCTGGGCGGGGGTGATCTGGCCGCCGCTCGACGGCCAGTCGAAGAGGTCGTCCCGCCACAGCACGCCGGAGGCGTCCCGCGCGAGGACGTCCGTCGAGCCGTTGTCGTTGAAGTCGTGCGGGTTGGCCTGGCGCGTGACCTCGAAGCTCCCGGCGGCGGTCGCCGGGGCGCCGGTGCCGTCGGCCGGGGTGGCGGTCATCTGCCAGGTGTAGGCGCCGTTCGGGGCGCTGATGCCGTCCAGGAGGCCGTCCCAGACGTACGCGAAGCGCTTGTCGGCGACCGGCTGGGTCAGGCGCTGGGTGCGCTTCTTGCCGGTGGCCGTGTGCGTGAGCGTGACGTCCACGGTGGCGTCGGCGCGGGAGAGGGTCCACTCCATCGGGACCGTGGTGCCCGGCGTCTCCAGGTTCACCGCGGTGGGAACCTTCGAGCCCATCACGGTGACGGGCAGGACCCGGCCCGTGTCCGCGACGAGCGTGGCGGTCGGGCGGCCGTCGTCCCCGGGCCAGATCCGGAACAGCCCGTCCGCCTCGGCCGTGGCGCCGCGCACGAGGTAGCCGCCGTCCGGCGCCTGGGCCACGCTGGAGAAGTGCTCCAGGAGCTTGTACGGCGCGGCCGTGGAGCTCTTGACGTTCCGGGCGTACAGCGGGCTCGGCGTCTCACCGGCCGCCGCCGCCTTGCCCGGGACGCCGTAGAGCAGGGTGTCCCCGAGGACGCCGGCGATGACGGCGCCGCTCATGGAGCTGTCCATGGAGTACGTCCGGTGGACGTACTGCCCCTCCACGCGGAGCGTGGTGACCCCGCTGCGGTACTCGACCCACGTCTCGTAGTCGGCGCTGTAGGCACCCGTCGAGGCGTGGGTCCACAGGGCGGTGTTCGCGCCGCTGCCCTCCTTGACGGTCGAGTCGGGGTTGACGTTCCTGCGCGTCATCCAGAACTCGGTCTTGCGGGTCGCCGGGCTCGGGAACACCCGGTTGCTGCTGAGGAGGAGCATGGCGTCGCTCGTGGAGGCGATGACCTTGAAGTCGAGGCCGTAGGGGCCGCCCTGGCGCAGGGTCTTCCTGGCGACGCCGTCGACCGGGGTGAGCTGCCACAGCTCGTGGTAGTCCTGGTTGCCGGTCGGAACCCTCACGAAGAGGTTCGCGCCGACCACGCCGACGAGCTTCGCGCCGGGCTTGAACTCGGCCGCCAGGTCGAAGGACGCGTACAGGGTGCCGCCGTCCTTCATGTCCCGCAGGTAGACCGTGCTGCCGCCGTCGCTGGTCACGACGATGTCGGAATTGCTGCCGTGGCCCACGGTGCCCGTATCGATCGGCAGCACCGCGCCGTCGGCGTACCGGTGCCATTCCAGGACCGGATTGCCGGCGTCGTCCTTGCGGGACGTGAGGTAGCCGGTGTCGCCCGTGCTGACGATCTCGGCGTCGAGCGGCAGGTTCGCCCCGGTCACGGCCGCGGTGGTGGCCCCGGCCTGGGCGGCGGCCACGGGAGCGGCCACGGCCCCCGGCGAGGCGAGGACGCCGGCACCGACCGTCACGGCGAGGACGGTGGCGACGGAGGCGCCGAGCCGGCGGCGGGTGGTGCGTACGGAAGACAAGTAAGTCCCTCCTGATGAGCGAGCGGCACGCACATCAGTGCGCACGTATCACTCAGACACGCGAAAAGGGAGGGTGGTTGCACACGTTGCTCGTTTTTGCTACCCGAACTGGAGCGAACGCTTCGCCAGGCCCATCCAGAACCCCTCCACGACGCTCCGCCCGGAGGCCAGGTCCGCCGTCGCGTCCGCCGCGCCCAGCGTGACGAACAACGGGGCGAAGTGCTCGGTGCGCGGATGCGCGAGCTTCCCGGCCGGGGACGTGCGCTCGAAGTCGAGCAGCGCGTCCACGTCGCCGGATTCCAGGGCCAGCCGCCCCCACTCGTCGAACTCCGCCGACCAGCCGGGCACGCCCTGGTGCCGCAGCGCCGCCAGGTTGTGCGTGAAGAACCCGCTCCCGACGATCAGTACGCCCTCGTCGCGCAGCGGCGCCAGCTTGCGCCCGATGTCCATCAGCGCCGCCGGGTCGAGCGTCGGCATCGAGATCTGGAGTACGGGGATGTCGGCGTCCGGGTACATCTCGACGAGCGGTACGTACGCCCCGTGGTCCAGGCCCCGGTCGGGGATGTCCTGTACGGGCGTACCGGGCCCGCGCAGCAGGGCGCGGACGGCCTCGGCGAGGTGCGGCGCGCCGGGTGCGGCGTACCGCACCCGGTAGTAGTGCGCGGGGAAGCCCCAGAAGTCGTACACGAGCGGCACGGTCGTGGTGGCGCCGAGGGCGAGCGGGGCCTCCTCCCAGTGGGCGGAGACGACGAGGATCGCGGTGGGCCGGGGCAGGGCGGCCGACCAGGCGGCGAGCTCGCCGGGCCAGACGGGATCGTCGGCGAGCGGGGGCGCGCCGTGGGAGAGGTAGAGGGCGGGCATCCGGGTCATGACGGTCGACTCCCGGGTCGATGGTTCCGACACTACGCGCAGCCGGTACGCGACAGCAGTACTTGAAAGTTAAATCTCTACGGATTCCGACCGTAACAGCTATCTAGTTCAACTTTCAAGAGACGTAGAGTGGGATGCATGAGCGATCACGACGGCCCGCGCTGGCTCAGCGACGACGAGCAGCGCGTCTGGCGCGCCTACCTGCACGCCACCACGCTGCTCGAGGACCACCTCGACCGCCAGCTCCAGCGCGACGCCGGCATGCCGCACATCTACTACGGCCTCCTCGTCCAGCTCTCCCAGGCGCCCCGCCGCCGGATGCGCATGACCGAGCTCGCCAAGGGGGCCAAGATCACCCGCTCCCGCCTCTCGCACGCGATCGCACGCCTGGAGAAGAGCGGCTGGGTACGCCGCGAGGAGTGCCCCTCCGACAAGCGGGGACAGAACGCCTACCTGACGGACGAGGGGTACGAGGTCCTCAAGCGCAGCGCCCCCGGCCATGTCGCCGCCGTACGGCAGGCCATCTTCGACCGGCTCAGCCCCGAGCAGATCGAGCAGCTCGGCGAGATCATGCGGCTGATGGCGGAGGGGCTCCAGCCCTCGGAGCCGGGCGCCGACCTGCCCTGGCTGCGCTAGCGGGCCAGCCGCTAGGAGGCGAACAGCACCCCCGCGTACGCCGCCACCGCCACCAGCACCCACGCCGCGAGGCCCAGCGCCGCCACCCGGGCGCCCGTCCGCGCGAGGCTCGGGAGGTGGACCGCGCTGCCGAGGGCGAAGAGGGCGGCGGTGAGCAGCAGTTCCTGGGCCGTTCCGGCGGCCGCGAGGACGGGCGCGGGGACCAGGCCCGTCGTACGCAGCGCCACCATGGCGAGGAACCCGGCGACGAAGAGCGGCACGAGCGGCGGGCGTGCCAGGTCGGCAGGCCCGGCGGGCCGGCCGCGGTGGCGGGACGCCACGACCAGGGCCGCCACCAGCGGGGCCAGCAGCGCGACCCGCATGAGTTTGACCAGGACGGCCTCGCCGAGGGCGGCCGGACCGGCGGTCTGCGCGGCGGCCACCACCTGGCCCACGTCGTGCACCCCGGCGCCGACCCACCGCCCGAACTGCTCGTCCGTCAGGCCCAAGGGCCCCTGGAGCAGCGGCAGTACGCCGATGGCGAGCGTCCCGCACAGCGTCACCACCGCGACGGAGGCGGCGGCGTCGTCCTCGTCGCTGTCGCGCACGGCGCCCACCGCACCGATCGCGGAGGCCCCGCAGATCGCGTACCCGGCGGCGATGAGCAGCGGCTGGTCGCCGGGGAGCCGCAGCCGGCGCCCCAGCCACCACGTGCCGCCGAAGGTGGCGGCCACGACGGCGAGCACCATCGCGACCGTGCGCCAGCCGAGGCCCAGCACGTCGGCGAGGCTCAGCTTCAGCCCGAGCAGCACGACCCCGAGCCGCATCAGCCGCCTGGCGGCCAGGCCCAGCCCCGGACGGCACCGGCCCCGGCCCCGTACGGCGCTGCGCAGCCCCGGGGTGTGGGCGGCGGCGACGCCCAGGACGACCGCGGCGGTGAGCATCGGCACGGAGGGCAGGGCGCGGTGCGCCAGCCACGCGGCACCGGTTCCCCCGGCGGCGAGCGCGAGCCCGGGCAGCGGCCGCAGCGGCCCGGCGGCCAGGGCTTGTCTTCCGGATGCCGTCCGCGCGCCGAGGAGGGTCATCACGCGTCCGCCGGCAGCCGGTACACGCGCCGGATGCTGGTGGAGAGGCGCGTGACGTCGGCGCCGTACGCATGCAGGGACACGGCGGTCTCGGTGCCGCCGTTCCGTACGAGGTGGATGTCGCCGGGGGGCGCGAGCGCGGCGACCGTGCCCCGCGCGTTGACCACGTCCTCGGTGGCGACCAGCCGCGCCGCGTCGCCGTCCGGCACGAGCCGGTAGCGACGCTCGTGCTCCTCGCCCTGGTGCACGCCGGTCACGCACCACGCCACGTGGTCGTGGACCGGAGTGGCCTGGCCGGGCAGCCAGACGAGGGAGACGAGCGAGAAGGAGCCGTCGGGCTCGGCGTGCAGCACGTGCTGGCGGTAGCGGGCGGGGTCACCCTCGCACTGGGCGGCGGTGAGCAGGTCCGGCGCGCCGAGGTGCGGGGCGAGGCGCTCGGCCACGAGCCGGGCCGTCGGCCCGGGCGGCAGGCCCCGGCCCACGGTCGCGCGCACCTCGCCGACGAGCGTCCGCAGACGGGCGGTGGCCGTCGGTTCCAGCGAAGCGATGGAGGGGGTGGTCATGGCGGGAGCGTCCGACCGGCGGGCCGGCTCCGTCCAAGGAGAGTTCGTTGGCGGGCCCCCAACGCCCGCTTATGGACGGCGACTTCAGCAGCCGACCTTCGCCTCCGCCACCGCGACGATCGCCTCCAGCGCCAGCGACGTGGCCGGGATCCGCAGGTGGTCGCGGAGGACGTACGCGTACACCTGGCGGCGGGTGTGCGGTTCGACCATCCGGCCGGTGACCTTCGTGTGGCACAGGAACGACAGCACCAGCGCCGGGACCAGCGCGACGCCGACGCCCGCCGCCACCAGGCTCTGCATCACCAGGTTGTCGTCCGTCGTGCAGGCGATGTCCGGGGTGAAGCCCTCCTCGGCGCAGACGTGCAGGAAGTTCGCGCGGCAGCGGGCGCAGCCGGCGATCCACCGCTCGTGCCGCAGGTCGCCGACGTGGACGGCGCGGCGGCGGGCCAGGGGGTGGCCGGCGGGCAGGAGCACCGTGAGCGGGTCCTCCAGCAGCTTGTACTCGGCGAGTTCGTCCGGGACCTCGACGCGCAGGCCGGGATAGCTGAAGGCCAGCGTGATGTCGCACTCGCCCCGCGCGGCCATCCGCAGCGACTCCGGCGGCTCCGCCTCCACCAACTCGACCCGGAGGCCCGGGTGTTCGTCCGCCATCCGGGCCATCGCCTCGGGCAGGATCGTCGCCCCGGCGCTGGGGAAGGCGCAGACCCGTACGCGCCCGGAGCGCAGGCGGGCGATGGCGTCGATCTGCTCCTGCGCGGCCGCGAGGCTGTCGAGGATGGTGCCGGTGTGGCGGGTGAGGGCCTGGCCCGCCTCGGTGAGGCGCAGGCCGCGGCCGACGCGGGTGAACAGCGGCGTGCCGACGTCCCGCTCCAGCGCCTTCATCTGCTGGCTGACGGCCGGCTGCGTGTAGCCGAGGGCGCGGGCGGCGGCGGTGTACGAACCGGTGCGGACGACCTCGTGGAAGGTCTTGATGTACCGGGAATCGAACACGCTCGAAAGCATAAGGAGAAATTGGGTCCCGGAAAGGACGTTTCCCGGCCGTTCACAGGTCTCTTCGAGGCCACTCCCACGCCACCCGAAAGGCCGCGTTTCCGCAACCCGGAGAGGCCCGCGCCCCTCACCCGTCCGCGCAAAAACCCACGTTCGGGCCACCCGGCGCGCGCCCGCGACCCGCCCGGCCCAGGCTGTTCGGACAGGAGCGCAGCGCGGATCCGGCCGCCTGCCGCGGACACCGAAGGCGACCAGCACCTATGGAGCGGACGCGCCGGCGGATACGCAGACCGGTCGCCCTTGGGGCGGCCACCACGCTCGCCCTCGCCACGCTGGCCACGGCGAGCTCGACCCTCCCGGATTCCTCCCGCGCCTCCGCGGGCCCCGTCGCCGCCGAGAACGCCGGTGACGAGCTCGCCGCCCTCGGCCCGTGCCGGATCCCGGCCACCGTGGGCGTACAGATGTCGGAGGGCATCCCCACCCCGCCCGGTTATGCCCCCTCCACCGGTGAGGTGCGCGCCCTCAACCTGATGATCGACTTCCCGGACGCGCCCGGTGAGGGCCCGGCGATGGAGCGGTACGCCGAGTTCTTCCCGCAGACCTCCGACTGGTTCCGCGTCAGCTCGTACGGACGGCTCGTCTACCGTCCCGAGGCGCCCCTCCCCGACTGGCTGCGGATGCCGATGCCGTTCGCCGAGTACGGCATAGAGCGCGGTTCGCCGTACGAGCCGGGCTACCGCAAGCTCGTCGAGGACATCGTGGAGGCCGCCGACCCGAAGGTCGACTTCAGCGCGTACGACCTGGTCAACATCCTGGTCACGCCGAACGCGGGCCCCTCCGCCCTCGACACCGTCCTGTCCGTCACCTTCTCCGGCAACACCGAGGCCCCGCACGCGGACGGCACCCCGCTCGCCCACACGTCCTTCGTCTACAGCCGCCAGGACGACGGCTCCGGCACGTACCACGAGACGGGCTACCGCGTCCTGCCGCACGAGAACGGCCACGTCTTCGGCCTGCCCGACCTCTACACGGCCGACGGCGGCGGCGCGGTCGGGCACTGGGACATCATGTCCGAGGACTGGGGCGCCAACAACGACCTGCTGGGCTGGCACAAGTGGAAGCTGGGCTGGCTCGGAAACGACCAGGTGCGGTGCGCCGCGTCCCCCGGCAGCCGCGTCTACGACCTCGCCCCGCTCGCCACCCGCGGCGACGGCACCAAGCTCGCGGTCATACCCCTGACGGAGGAGACGGGGTACGCGGTCGAGGTCCGCACCCGGGAGGGCAACGACGAGGCGGTCTGCGAGCCGGGGGTCCTCATCTACCACGTACGGTCCGACGTGAACACCGGCGAGGGCCCGGTCACCGTCCTGGACAGCGACCGCGACAGCGGCGGCTGCACGCGCCGCCCCAACGTGCACGCGGAGCTGTCGGACGCGCCCTTCCGGCCGGGCGAGTCCTTCGTCGACCGCGAGAACGGCGTACGGATCACGGTGCTGGCCGAGAACCGCCGCTCCGGCACCTACCGGATCCGCGTCACGCGCTCGGGAACCTCGTCCTGAGCTCCCGCTTGAGCACCTTCCCCGTGGCGTTGCGCGGCAGCGGCCCGTCCTGCACCAGGACGTGGGCGGGCACCTTGAAGGCGGCGAGGCTCCGCGCCGCGTGCGCCCGCAGCTCCTCGACAGCCGCCGGGGTCCCCTCCCGGAGCCGGACCACGGCCGCGACCTCCTCGCCGAGGACGGGGTGCGGGACGCCGAGCACCGCCGCCTCCAGCACGTCGGGGTGGGTGTAGAGCGCGGCCTCGACCTCGACGCAGTACACGTTCTCGCCGCCGCGGATGACCATGTCCTTGAGTCGGTCGACGACGCTGACCCGCCCGTCGTGGACCGTCGCCAGGTCGCCGGTGCGGAACCAGCCGTCGTCCGTGAACGCCTCGGCCGTCGCCTTGTCGTCGCCCCAGTACCCGCGCACCAGGGTCTGGCCGCGCAGCCACAGCTCGCCGACCTCGCCGTCGGGCAGCGGCCGCCCGTCCGGGCCCGCGACGCGCACCTCGGTGACGGGGGTCGGCCGCCCGGCGCCGCCGGGGAAGCTGCGGTACTCGTCGCCGTACGTGGCGAGGACGCCGCCGCTGGTCTCGGTGAGGCCGTAGCCGTTGCGGGGCTCGACGCCGCCGGGGCAGCGGGCGACCAGGCTGGGCGGGGCGGCGGAGCCGCCGGTGTTGAGGTGCGTGAGGGGGCCGAGTCCCTTCCCGCTCTCCTCCGCCGCGTCGAGCAGTTGCAGGGCGGTCGCCGGGACCCCGGCGTAGTGCGTGACCCCGTGCTCGTGGATCAGCTCCAGGGCCTTGGCCGCGTCCCACTTCCGCATGAGCACCAGGGTGCCGCCGGTCGCCATGGCGGAGTAGAACGCCGTGAACGCCGCGACGTGGAAGAAGGGGAACGTCATCAGCGTCACGGGCGCCGGCCCCAGCCCCGGCACCTCGCCGCGCCGCAGCGCGGCGTCCGCCGCCTGGTAGCGCGGGTTCATCGCGGCCCCGGCCTGGGCGAGGTGTGTGGCGACCGCGCCCTTGGGGCGGCCGGTGGTGCCGGAGGTGTAGATGATGGTGGCGTCGTCCTCGGGCCGGACCTCCACGTCCGGCGGTCCGAGCGCCGGGTCGGGCGCGGGCAGGTCCTCGTACCGCTCGAAACCCTGCTCCGCCTCGCCGTGGAAGACGACCCCGCGCACGCCCGCCGCCCGCGCCCACTCCCGTACGCGCGCGACCCGCTCCCCGTCGACCAGCAGCACGCGCGGCCGGCAGTCGTCGAGGGCGTACGCGAACTCCTCCTCGGTCCACCAGGCGTTCATCGGTACGGCGACGAGGCCCGCCAGCTGCGCCGCCCAGAAGGCGATCTGCCACTCGGGGTGGTTGCGCATCGCGACGACGGCACGGTCGCCGCGGCGCAGCCCGTACTCCTCGGTGAGCCGCCGGGCGAGCGCGCAGGCGGCCGCGAAGAACTCGGCGTACGTGTAGCTCCGGCTCTCGGCGACGAGGAACGGCCGCTCGCCGTGGGCCCAGGTGGTCTCGGCGAACTCGCGCAGGGTGCGCGGCCCGGCGGCGTACACGAGCCGGCCGTCCTGGTCCGCCGTGACGGCGAAGGGCGCGCCGGGCGCGGTCAACGCCGTCACGGCGGTCAACGCGGTCGCCAGGCCGTCCGTGGACCGATCGGGGTGCGGCACCCTCGCCCTCCTAAGCGCTTGCTCACCTGCTGCGGGCGACGCTATGCGGGAGCGCACCGCCCCGTCAAGCAAGTGCTTGTAGGTACCACTCATTTTCGGCCTGCTCGGCATACAGGTGCCGGTTCTCCACCGCGCCGAGCGCCCGCAGCCCCTCGGCGACCGCCGCGTGGCTGCCGCGCCCGTCCGCGAACCGCCGGTTGCGGTCGCGGTCACGCGTCGTGCCGTCCAGGCTCACGCCGACGCGTACGTCGCGCCGGAGCATTTGACAGCGAGTGCCGCTCCGCTCGCGCACGCGATAAGTCGGCTTGCGCCCCGGAACGCCGTGCGGAACACGGGCTGCGGCACGGATCGCGGACGCGCAAGGCGGACATCCAGCCACTCGGGCACCCGCCGCTCACGCGTCCGCACCCGCCGCTCCAAGGTCCTGACGGCCCGTGAGTGCTGGTGTTCCGGGGCGGAACAGCGGCCGTACGGATCCGGCCAACCTCGCAATTCTTGGCCATCTCGGCAGCGCGGTGATCGTTGATGGGCAACCATCGAGAAGCGGCCGCGGGGCGGGTTGCCAGCACCTTGACACCCCTGAACCGCTGTCGCTAGTTTCCTGCCGACCGATGAGACCTTTTCCATAACAGGAACTTCGGGGGCGTGCAGAACGGGGGGAACGTTCCTGCAGCGCACTCCGAGACCTCTTTTTCCACCACATCTGGGGCGACCGCCTTCGGCCCACAGCCCTGTCCCTCGTCCCGGACAGCCCGAGACGCACTGTTCGTGAAACACACGCAGGTTCGCCGAGGGAGCACCCATGACACCACCACCGTCCACCAGCGAGCCCACGGCCCCGACGCCCTGGTGGAATCCCCAACGGCCGTCCGGGATGCCGGTCCACCGCTACCGGCGGCCCGCCGCACCGGAGTTGACCGGGCCCCCTTCCCGCACCTGGCTCGACAACCCCCCGGACCGCGCCCCCCTGTGGAGCTCGGTGGACCTGCGCGACGGCAACCAGGCCCTGGCGAACCCGATGGACCCCCGGCGCAAGCGGGCGATGTTCGACCTGTTGGTCCGCATGGGGTTCAAGGACATCGAGATCGGTTACCCCTCGGCGAGCGAGGACGACTTCGCGTTCGTACGCCGGCTCGTCACCGGTGACGACTTACCCGACGACGTCACGATCACGGTCTTCACCCCCGCCCGCCCCGACCTCATCGACCGCACCTTCGAGGCCGTACGCGGCGCCGACCGCGCCGTGGTGCACCTCTGCCACGCGACGGCGTGCCTGTGGCGGGACGTCGTCTTCCGGATGACGCCGTCCGACGTGCTGGCGCTGGCGCGGGAGAGCGCCCTGCGGATGGTGCGCCTCGCCGACCGCGCCGACGGGGACATCCGGTTCGAGTACTCACCGGAGACCTTCAACGTCACCGAGCCCGCGTTCGCGCTGGAGATCGCGAACACCGTCGCCGAGATCGTCGACGCGTCGCCCGAGCGGCCGCTGACCCTCAACCTGCCGAGCACGGTGGAGACGCACGCGCCGCACGTCTTCGCCGACCAGATCGCGTGGATGCACCGCAACCTCGACCGGCGCGACGGCATCATCCTCTCCGTCCACCCGCACAACGACCGGGGCACGGCCGTGGCCGCCGCCGAGTACGCGCTGGCGGCCGGGGCCGACCGGGTCGAGGGCACGCTGTTCGGCAACGGCGAGCGGACCGGCAACGTCTGCCTGGTCACCCTGGCGCTGAACCTCCTCAGCCGCGGCGTCGACCCGCAGCTCGACCTGTCCGACATCCCAGCGATCCGCGCCGTCGTCGAGGAGTGCAACGAGATGCCGGTACCGGCCCGCCACCCCTACGCCGGCGACCTCGTCTTCACCGCCTTCTCCGGCACCCACCAGGACGCCATCGCCAAGGGACTCGCCCACCTGGAGGCCCGGGCCGCCGAGACCGGGACACCGGCCCGCGACCTGCCCTGGGAAGTGCCCTACCTGCCGATCGACCCCCGGGACATCGGCCGCGGCTACGAGCCGGTCATCCGCGTCAACAGCCAGTCCGGCAAGGGCGGTATCGCGCACGTCCTGCGCACCGGGTGGGGGCTCGACCTGCCCGCCGGGCTGCGGGCCGACTTCGCCGGGGTGATCCAGCGGGTCACCGACGTGACCGGGGCCGAGGTGGCGCCGGACCGGATCTGGGACACCTTCCGCGCCGAGTACGGCGACATCGGCGCCTGGGCCCCCTTCGCGGCACGTGACGCCGACGGCGGCGGCAGCGACGACACCGACGGCGATCCGATCGGCGCGCTGCTCGCAGCGGTCCGCGCCCGCGGGGTGCGCGCCGAGGCGGACCGGCTCGTCCACGGCGAGGCCGGGCCCGCCACCGGCGCCGCGCACGCCTGCTACGCCCGGGTGCTCGTGGAGCACCGCCCGGTGTGGGGCGTGGGCCTGGGCGCCACCGCGCACGCCGCCGCCGTCCGTGCGGTGCTGGCCGCGCTGCACCGCGCCGGCGCCCGCACCGACGACACGGCGCCGGTGCCGCACCTGGCCGGGCCCCGGGAGGGAGCCCGATGAGCGACCCGACGTGGGAGGCGCGGTCGGCGCCGTCGTCGTACGTCGAGCTGGAACCCGGGCGGTTCCGCGAGGACGACGGGCTGTCCTACGAGGACTACGTCGTGGGCCACGTCTTCGAGCACCGGCCCGGGCGCACGATCACCGCGACCGACAACATCTGGAGCTCGCTGCTCTGCCTCAACCAGCACCCGCTCCACATCGACGAGGTCTACGCCGCCGAGACCCCGTTCAAGAAGCTGCTGGTCTCCAGCCTGGTCACCTTCGGGATCGTCAACGGGATGACGGTGAAGACCATCAGCCAGAAGGCCGTCGCCAACCTCGGCTGGGACAGGGTCCGGCTCACCGCCCCCGTGTTCGTCGGGGACACGCTCTACGCCGAGACCACGATCACCGGGAAGCGCCTCTCCGCCGGCCGGCCGGGCGAGGGCGTCGTCACCGTCCACACGGTGGGCCGCAACCAGGACGGGGTCCAGGTCATCGCGTTCGACCGCACCCTCCTGGCCCCCCTGCGCAACCCGGGCAACCCGGTCACCGACCCTCAGCTCTGAGACAGGAGACGCCCATGACCGCACTTCCGGTGATCAACCTCGAACAGGCGACGGCGGACGGAGGCGAGGAGAAGGTCGCCGACGAGATCTCCCGGGCCTGCACCGAGGTCGGCTTCTTCGTCGTACGCGGCCACGGCATCGACCGCCGGGTCTTCGACGACGCCTACGCGCTGTCCCTCGACTTCTTCCGGCGCCCCGCTGCGGAGAAGAACGCCCTGCCGATGCGGACGAGCACGGCGCGCGGCGACAACGACTACAGCCCCTACGGCTACAGCGCCCTGCTGTCGGAGAACGCCTACGCCTACACCGGCAGGCAGGGCATGCCGGCGGACTACGTCGAGAAGTTCAGCGTCGGGCGGCTCGTCCTCGACGACGCCGAGGAACTCCCCTTCCCCGCCGACGAGCGCGGCTCCGCGCTGCGCGCCGCGCTGAAGACCTACTTCACCGCCTGCGAGTCCCTCGCGGCGCGCCTCACCGAGCTGCTGACCATCGCCCTGGAGCTGCCCCGCGACTTCTTCGCCACCCGCACCGACCGGTCCAACGACTCGCTGCGCTCGCAGTATTACCCGGGCGTCCGGCAGGAGTTCGCCAACGACCAGGGCATGGGCGAGCACACCGACGGCACCCTGATCACCCTGCTCACCGAGGACGGCCCCGGGCTCCAGCTGCGCGACCTGTCGGGCACCTGGATCGACGTGGACGTACCCGAGCGCGACTGGTTCGTCGTCAACATCGGCGACCTGATGGCGCGCTGGTCGAACGACGAGTACGTGTCGACCCCGCACCGCGTCCGGCTCGTCGACCGGCCGCGCCAGTCCATCGTCTTCTTCAAGCTGGCCAACGACGACGCGGTGATCGAGGCCTTCCCGAAGTTCACCCGGGAGCGCCCGGCGGCGTACGAGCCGATCCGCTACGAGACGTTCTCCCTGCGGAAGATGAACGCGCTCTTCGGACGGGAGGAGCAGGCGTGAACGTCGACCCCTGCCTCTTCTACGTACCGGCGTCGCGCGTCGACACCCTGCTCAAGCACGTGCCCCGGCAGTCCGTCGCGCTCGTGCTCGACCTGGAGGACTCCGTCCCGAAGCAGAAGAAGCCGCTCGCCCGCCGGCGGCTCGGCGAGACCGACCTGACCGGGACCGGGCTGTCCGGGGTGTCGGTGCGCGTCAACAGCGTGGAGACGCTGGACGGGCTGCTCGACCTCCAGCGGCTCCTGGAACTCGGCGGCGAGATCGGCGGCCTGCCCGTACGGACGGTGCTGGTGCCGAAGGTCGCCGCCGGACGCGACGTCGCCATCTACCGGTCGCTGCTGTCCGACCTGCCCCGGCCGCCGGAGATATGCAGCTTCATCGAGACCGTGGACGCGGTCGAGAACGTCTTCGACATCGCCGCCGCCAGCGACGGCCTCTGCTTCGGCCAGGCCGACCTGGCCGCCGAGATGTGGGCGCCGGACGAGTCGTACCTCGCCCACGCGCGGGTCCGGATGTGCGTGGCCGCGTCCCGCTACGGCCTGCCCGTCATCGACACCAACTCCTTCGAACTGTGGGACATGGACGTGGTCCGCGCCCAGTGCGAGGCCGCGAAGCGGTGCGGCTTCACCGGCAAGGCGGCCATCCACCCCAAGCAGGTCGAGGCGATCGTCGAGACGTTCACCGTCACCCCCGAGGAGCTCGACGGCTACCGCCACACGATCAAGGACTACGAGGCCAACGAGGCGGGCTTCGCGGTCAGCAAGGACCGGGTGCTCGCACCCCCCTTCGTCCTCAAGGCCCGGCGCATGCTCGCGCTGCACGAGGGCGCGGCGCGGCCCGTGCGCTGACGCCGTCCCCCGACCCCCGTACCCCGCACCCGTGGAGGACCTTGTGAGCACCCCGCTGACAGAGATCGTGAACGAAGCCATGGTGGACGTCTCCCGCTACGACGTGGAGGTGACCGACGGCCGGTTCGGCTCCGTGCCGACCGAGCTGATCACGCGCGTGGTGGACCTCGTCGCGGACGGGGAGGGCCTTGCCGTCTGCCACGGCGTGCGGGCCCTGCTCGCGCGGCACGGCATGGACATCCACGACGAGGCCCACGCCGCCGCCGCACGCGACTACCTGGAGGCGCTCTTCCGCGCCTTCACCGCCGAGGTCGACCTCACCAAGCACACCCCGGTCCCCATGGGGTACGACCAGGTCGCCTCCATGGACGTGGACGGGTTCAACAAGAACACCAGCTTCACGCCCAACTCCGACCACACGGAGTCCCGCGAGTTCCTCACCACCAAGTGCGTCCACTTCGACGCCGCCACCACCTTCATCGGCAACGTCTACGGCCCCAACACCAACATCACCGGCGGCCGGCCCATCGTGTGCGACACCCGTGAGTTCTGCCGGCGCAACGGCGTCGACCCCGCCGACCTGGTCGAGCTCATGCCGCACAGCTACAACGTCGCCGTCAAGCAGGAGTACGCCGACGCCATCCTCGCCGACCACGCGCTCGCCGTGGCCGTCGACGTCGACCTGAGCGACGACATGGCCATGGTCGTCCTCGACAACGAGGTCTCCGGCGGCCTCGCCCACGCCGGCACCGCGCCGACCCTGACGGACCCGGCCAAGCCCGGCAAGCGCCCGCTGCGCCACATCGAGCTCCAGTTCTCCGACGGCCGGAACCTGAACACCTGGTACGCGCACTACCGGCTCCCGATGCCCGAGGTCCACGTCACCGTGCCGGACGCCGGCACCCCCGACCACGAGCGCTACCACCGTGGCGTGAGCGCCGTCGCACTCGGAAACTGAGGCCCCCATGTCACTCCCGTACCGCCCGGGCGACGTACCGGGCATGAGCGCCGCGGACGAGCGCGAACTGGCGGACCTGCTGGACCTGCTGCGCGCCGACGAATGGCCCGAGGACCTCTTCGAGGGCCGGGACTTCTACGACCGGTGGGGCACGCCGGTCGCCGCCGACGTCCGGGTCTCGGAGTGCGAGGTGGGCGGCGTACCCGCGTACCTCCTCACCCCTCCGGGGGCCGACCCCGCGCGGATCGGCATCTGGCTGCACGGCGGCGGCTACGTGTTCGGTACGCAGCGCAGCCACGGCTCCATGGTGGCCGAGGCCGCGCGCAGCGCCGGCTGCGCCTTCCTGCACCCGCAGTACCGCAGGGCCCCGGAGCACAAGTACCCGGCGGCGCTGGAGGACGCGGTCGCCGTCTACAAGGCGGTGCTGGCCGAGGGCCGTGCGCCCGGGTCGGTCGTCGTCGCCGGGGACTCGGCGGGCGGCGGCCTGCTGTTCGCGTCGCTGCTCGCCGCGCGGGACCAGGGGCTGCCGATGCCGCGGGCCGCGGCCTGCGTCTCGCCGTGGGTGGACCTGGCCGGCACGGGCGAGACCTTCACGTCGAAGGAGGCGATCGACCCCCTCATCACGCGGTCGGTGGTGGACGACGTCGCGGCGGCCTACCTGGCGGGGACCGCGCCCGAGACGCCGTACGTCTCGGCGCTCTACGGCGAGGTGCACGGCCTGCCGCCGGTGCTCATCCAGGTGGGCGAGCGGGAGATGCTGCACAGCGACGCCGAGCGGTTCGCGGCCAAGCTGGCCGCCGCCGGGGTGCCGGCCACGCTGGAGGTGTGGCCGGGCATGGTGCACGTGTGGCACCTGCACCACACGCGGCTGGCCAAGGCGCGCGAGGCGCTGGCGCGGCTGGGCGCGTTCCTGAAGTCGCCCGAGCGCGAGCCCGGGGCCGAGCGCGAGCCCGAGGCGGTGCGGTGACCGGGACCGGCATCGAGGACGTCATGGGGCCGCACCGGTTCCGGAACAACCAGCGCATGGTCCCGGCGAGCGAGTCCGCGTGGCAGCTGGCCGCCGACCACGGCATGCTCGACATCCGCGTCGACGCCACGCACGGCCAGAACCGGCTCCGCGACGTGCGGACCGGGCACGAGTTCCTCAACCTCGCCTCCTGCTCGTACCTGGGTCTCAACAGCCACCCCACGGTCGTCGAGGCCGGGGTGACGGCCCTGCGGGAGGAGCGGGTCACCGGGCTCGCCATGGCCGAGTTCCGCATCCGGCTGGACGCCGCGCACCGGCTGGAGGAGGAGCTGTCGGCGCTGTTCGGGACGCGGGTGCTGCCGTCGATCTCGTGCGGCGTGCTCAGCTCCGCCGTCCTGCCGCTGCTCGGGTCGGGGCACCTCACCGGCACCGATCCGCTGGTCGTCGTGTTCGACCGGTTCGCGCACTTCTCGATGAACTTCGTCAAGCCGGTCGTCGCCGACGAGACGCTGGTGCTGACCTGCCCGCACAACGACATGGACTTCCTGGAGGACGTCTGCCGGCGCTACCCGCGCGTGGCCTACGTGTGCGAGGGCGCCTACTCCACCGGCGGCCTCGCCGACCTGGAGGGCATCCGGACGCTCCAGGAGAGGTACGGGCTGTACGTCTACCTCGACGACTCGCACGCGCTGTCCACGCAGGGCCCGTACGGCGAGGGCTACGCCCGCTCGGTGTTCCGGGAGCTCGACGAGCGCACCATGATCGTCGCCTCGACGGCCAAGGCGTTCGGCTCCACCGGCGGCATCGCCATGCTGGGCGCCTCCAGCCGGTTCGACTTCCTGTACCGCTCCGGGCCGATGGGCTGGTCCCAGGGGCTGCGTACCGCCGCTATCGGGACGACGCTGGGCAGCATCGCCGTCCACCGGTCCCCCGAACTCGGGGTGCGCCAGCGGCGCCTCGCCGAGAACATCGCGCTCTTCGACCGGCGGATGAAGGACCGCGGCGTCCGGGGCACCGGCTCGCACATCAAGTTCGTCACCGTGGGCGAGAACGACCGGGCGGTGCGGCTGGCCACCGAGCTGTACCGGCGCGGCTACTACTGCTCGGCGATGTTCTTCCCCGTGGTGCCGCGCGGGCAGGCCGGCATCCGGCTGATGCTGCGCGGCGACATGACGGCCGCGATGACGGAGCGCTTCGTCACCGTACTGGAGGACGTCCTGGACGGATTCGCATGACGCCGGCCGAGGCTTCGGCCGCCGCTTCCGCCGTGTCGTCCCTGCCGCGCATCCGGGCGCTGGCGGGGGCGATGCGCGACGCGCTGCGCGACGGGGCCGTCGCGCGGATGCTGGTGCCGCCGCGCGAGACGGTCGAGGACGCCTCGGGCGCGAAGTTCCTCTCCATGCCCGCCGTCTCGCCCGACCACGACCTGTACGTCAACAAGGTCGCGACCATCGTGGCCTCCCCTGTCGCCGGCCGGGGCTCGACCGTGACGTCCGTCGTGCCGATGTTCTCCGTCTCCACCGGCCGCTTCCTCGGCACGCTGGACGGCGCCACCGTCACCAACCTCAAGTGCGCCGCCGTCACCGCCCTGGTGACCGACCGGTGCGCCGCACCCGGCAGCCGGGTGCTGGGCGTCATCGGCTCGGGCGTCCAGGCCCGCCAGCAGTTCCTCGGGGTGTCCGCGGTGCGCGACCTGGAGGAGGTACGGATCTGGTCGCGCACCCCGCGCCACGCGAGGGCCTTCGCCCACGCCATCGCCGACGCCGCCGGGGAGCGGCACCGCAGACCGCCGCGCGTCGTCCTGTGCGACTCCGCCGAGCGGGCGAGCGACGGCGTCGACATCCTGTCGACCGCGACCACCTCGGTGGAGCCGCTGCCGATCTCGGCGCGGCTCCCCGACCACGTCCACATCAACTGCGTGGGCGCGCACACCACCACCTCCCGGGAGGTGCCGGTGGCGCTGCTCCGCGACAGCGTCGTGATCGTCGAGGATCTGCGCACGGCGATCGCCGAGGCGGGCGAGAGCCACGCCGGCGCCCTCGAGTTGAGCGCCCTGGACACACCCGACGCACCCGGGGACCTCGCGCGACGGCGGACGGTCTTCGCCTCCACGGGCTGCGCGTACCTCGACCTGATCACCTGCGCCCACCTGGTCCGTCACCCGGACGAGGCGGGGAAGTTCCGGGCGGCGGACCCCGCCCGTTGAACACACAGTCAGCCCCGGCGACGGGGACACCACCGCACAAAAAGAGGGACACACCATGGGCAACATCGGGCGGGAAGAGATCTCGGGAACGCACGACCGGGCGATCCCGGAGAAGTTCCTGGACTTGATGACGACCGGCTGGAGCAAGGACGAGATCGACGTCGCCCCGGTCCCCCACGTGAAGCAGCTCACCCGGCGCCGGGCGCTGCTCTCGGCGGCCTTCCCGGGCGACACCCTGGTGATCCCCACGGGGAACATCCGCTCCCGGACCTTCGGCGCGCCGTACGAGTTCCGGGCGGGCAGCGACTTCCTGTGGCTGACCGGCGACCAGGATCCCAACTCGGTGCTGGTCCTGCACCCGACGGCCACCGGGCACGACCCCGTGCTGTACGCGCAGCCGCGCTCGGACTCCTCGACCAGCGCCCAGTACCTGGACCGGATGGACGGCGAGATCTGGCACGGCCGGCGCCACTCGCCGCAGGAGAAGTCCGTCCTCTTCGAGATCGAGACGCGCCCCCTGGGCGAGCTGCCCAAGGTCCTGGCCTCGGTGGCCTCCTCCGACCGGCTGCGGGTGCTGCGCGGGTACGACACCGGGATCGACGGCGGCATGGAGCGCGGCTCGCTCCCCGTCACGCCCGACAACAAGGAGCGGGACGCGCTGCTGGCGAGCGTGCTGTCCGAGCTGCGCCTGGAGAAGGACGAGTGGGAGATCGCGCAGCTCCAGGACGCGGTCGACGCCACGGTGCGCGGCTTCGAGGACGTCGCCCGGCGGCTGCGGCCCGACGCCCCGACGTCCGAGCGGTACATCGAGGGCGTGTTCTCCTGGCGTGCGCGCGTCGACGGCAACGGCCTCGGCTACAGCTCCATCGTCGGCGGCGGGCCCCGCTCCACGATCCTGCACTGGTCGCGCAACGACGCGGTGGTCGAGCCG
Organism: Streptomyces sp. NPDC003036; assembly: GCF_040611175.1. Classification (NCBI taxonomy): domain Bacteria; kingdom Bacillati; phylum Actinomycetota; class Actinomycetes; order Kitasatosporales; family Streptomycetaceae; genus Streptomyces; species Streptomyces sp. NPDC003036. Next base: position 21,484 of record NZ_JBEXNO010000004.1, read on the forward strand.
GGGCAGATCCTGCTCCTCGACATGGGCGTGGAGAACGTCCACTGCTACACGGCCGACGTGACGCGCGTCCTGCCGGTCTCCGGAACCTTCAGCCGGGCGCAGCGCGATGTGTACGACATCGTGTACGCGTCGCGGACCGCGGGCCTGGAGGCGATCGCCCCGGGCGTGGAGTTCGCCGAGATCCAGACGGTCTGCAACCGGGTCCTCGCGGAGGGCCTGCGCGGGCTCGGCCTGCTCAAGGGGAGCCTGGAGGAGGTGCTGGACCCGGAGACGATGGCGTACCGCAGGTGGTCGCTGCACGGCTTCGGGCACATGCTCGGCCTGGACGTCCACGACTGCGGGCACGCGCGGCCCGAGTACTACGGCAGCGGCACGCTGCGCGAGAACCACGTGCTGACCATGGAGCCCGGCCTCTACCTCCAGCCGCACGACGAGCTGGTGCCCGAGGAGCTGCGCGGCATCGGCGTACGCATCGAGGACGACGTGCTGGTGACCGCGGGCGGCTCGCGGCTGCTGACGGAGAAGCTGCCGACGGCGTCGCACGAGGTGGAGGCCTGGCTCGCCGCCCAGCGCGAGGCCGGACCGCGGGAGCCGGGCGTCGATGGCGTCTGAGGGCGGGGCCATAGCGGAGGAGTTCGACGTCCTCGCGGGCCGGCTGGGCATCGAGGTGCCGGCCGATCTCAAGGACGGCGTCGTCCGCGGTTACGCGGGCCTGCGGGCCATGACGGAGTTGTTGCGGGAGGTCCGGACGGACACCGCCGCGCCCGAGGTGCGGGAGGCGCCGGGTGGCTGACGGACCCACGGCCGCCGCGCCGCTCCACGAGCTCTCCGTCGCGGAGGCGGGCGCGCTGCTGCGGGCGGGTGAGCTCACCTCGGTGGAGCTCACCCGCGCCGCCCTCGACCGGATCGCCCGGCTCGACCCCGCGCTGCACGCCTTCATCCGCGTGACGGAGGAGACGGCGCTGGAGCGTGCCGCGGCGGCGGACCGCGAGCTGCGGGCCGGGCTCGACCGGGGTCCGCTGCACGGCGTCCCGTACGCGCTGAAGGACATCTTCGACGCGGAGGGGGTGCCCACCACCAGCGCCTCCCGGCTGCGCGACGGCCATGTCGCGGACGCGGACAGCACGGTCGAGCGGCGGCTGCGCGACGGGGGCGCGGTCGGCCTCGGCAAGCTGACCACGTTCGAGTTCGCGGTCGGCGGCCCGAGCTTCGACCTGCCCGTGCCGCCGGCCCGCAACCCGTGGAGCGGCGATCACGTGCCCAGCGGCTCGTCGTCGGGCTCGGGCGCCGCGGTCGCGGCCGGGCTGGTCCGGGTCACCGTCGGCTCCGACACCAGCGGGTCCACCCGGGGCCCGGCGTTCCACTGCGGGGCGGTCGGGCTGAAGCCGACGTACGGGAGGGTGTCGGGGCACGGTGTCCAGACCCTCTCCTGGACGCTGGACCACTTCGGGCCGCTGACCTGGACGGTCGGCGACGCGGCGGCCGCGCTGCGGGTGATCGCGGGCGCCGATCCGGCCGACCCGCGCACGCGCACGGCCGGCGCGGAGGTCCCCGACTACACCGCGGTCCTGGGCCGGGGCGTCGCGGGGCTGCGGGTGGCGTGCTCACCCGGCTGGTACGCCGACGACCCCGCGACGCTGCCGGAGATCGTGACCGGCATCGAGCGGGCCCTCGGGGTACTCGGCGGGCTCGGCGCCTCCGTCGAGGAGGTCACGCTGCCGCCGTACGACGTCTTCAACGCGTGCGGCCGCGTCATCTTCGCGGCGGAGGCGTTCGCCACCCACGAGGAGGATCTGCGGCGCCGCCCTCGGGAGTTCGGGCGCTACACCTACCAGCGGGTGATGCCCGGCGCCGGGGTCGGCGCGTCCGATCTGCTGCGCGCGTACGACGTACGGCGGTGGCTGCGGCGGCGGCTCGACGAGACCGTGTTCGACCGGTACGACGTGCTGATCACGGTGTGCGGCCAGACCACGGCCGCGCGCTGGAGCGACTTCCCGGAGAACTGGCCGCCGCCCAAACTCGCCAACGACATGCAGACGATCCCGTTCAGCGTGACCGGCCACCCGGCGCTGTCCCTGCCGATCGGGTTCGCCGCGGACGGCCTGCCCATCGGTCTGCAGATCGTGGGGCGGGCCTTCGACGAGGCGACCGTGTTCCGCGTGGCGGCGGCCCTCGAAGCGGAGCTGGGGCAGCGCCACCGGCGCCCGCCGGACCCGGCACCGGAACCCGACGACACGGCGGTGGTGAGCTGATGGAAGAACTGGCGACCGACTACGCGTCGGGACCGCTGAGCAAGGACACGGCCGAGGAGTTCGACCGCCTGCGGCTCCTCCAGGAGTGGGGCGACCCCGACACCCGGCGGGTGCTCCGCTCCGCCGGGATCGGCCGCGACTGGCGGTGCCTGGAGATCGGCGCGGGCGCGGGGTCCGTCGCGCGCTGGATGGCCGACCAGTGCCCGGACGGCGGTGTGGTCGCCGTCGACATCGACACCCGGTACCTCACCGGCACCGAGCGCCCCCACCTCCAGTGGCGTACCGGCGACATCCGGGAACTCGACTTCGCGCCGGGCTCGTTCGACCTGGTGCACTCCCGGCTCACCTTCTGCCACCTGCCCGAGCGGGAGGCGCTCGTCGCCCGTGCGGCGCGGTGGCTGAAGCCCGGCGGCCGGCTCGTGCTCGGCGACCCGATGTGCATGCCGGCGGCCGGGTCCGCGTACGCGCCGGTCCGGCGGTTCTTCGGCGCCCTGGAGAAGGGCTGGGAGGCGCAGGGTTCGGACATGACGCGGTGGGCGCAGACGCTGCCGTCGCAGCTGGCGCGTGCCGGGCTGGTGGACGTCTCCGTCTTCACCCGGGCGAACTGCCTGGGCGAGCGGGGTCCTTACGGCGCGCTGGCGGCCGCCAACATCCGGCAGGAGGGCGCGTACCTGGTCCGCACCGGGCTCCTCACCCAGGCGGACGTGGACGCGGTGAGCGCGCTGTGCGCCGACCCCGGCTTCACCGACATCCGCTCCATCACCGTGTACGCGTGGGGCCGGGTCCCCGCCGGCCCCGAGGAACGCTCATGACGGCACCCGGCCCGGCGGCGGCCCCCGCCGTACGGAAGGAACTGTCGCCGCTGCGCCGGCGCGCCACGCTCGGCTGCATCCTGGCCGCCGCCATGACGGTGCTGGACCTGTCCATGACGAGCACCGCGCTCGGCTCCATCCAGGAGACACTGGACACCTCGCTCGCCAAGGGCGCGCTGGTCATCTCGGCGTACGCGACCGCCGAGCTGATCACCCTCTCGCTGAGCGCCTTCCTGACCCGGGTGTTCCGTCCGCGCACCTATCTCGTCCTGCTGGTGTGCGTGTTCGTGGCGGGCGCGCTGCTGTCGGCCGCCGCCTGGAACTTCGAGAGCCTGCTCGTGGCCCGCGTCGTGCAGGGCGCGGCGAGCGGGGCGATCATGCCGTTCGCGTACTACGCCATCGTCGTGCTGCTGCCGGGCGAGGAGCAGCCGAAGGCGATCTCGACGTTCTCGATCACGGTCACCGGCTCCTACGTCCTGGCGCCGATCCTGAGCATCACGCTGGCGGAGTGGCTCAGCTGGCGGGCGCTGTACTGCGTGGCCGCGCCGGTCGGCGCGGTCGCGCTGTGGCTGGCGCTGCCGGGGCTGCGGGACATGCGCCAGGACGAGTCGCCGCTCGGGCGCCGGGCGAACGCGGTGAGCATCGGCGCGGCCGTGGTGGGCCTGTTCTGCGCCCAGTACGCGCTGGACACGGGCCAGGGGCGCGGCTGGTTCGCGTCGGCGGTGGTGACCGTGACGGTGGTGGTGGCCGTGGCCGCCGCCGTGCTGTTCGTGGTGACGGAGTTGCGCAGTCGCAGCCCGCTGGTGGACCTGAGGCTGCTGCGGCTGCGGCCGTTCCTGTCGAGCTGCGTGTTCAACGTGGTGGCCGGGGTGGCGGTGTACTCCAGCTTCATCCTGATCCCCTTCTATCTGACCAACCTGGGTTTCTCGGTCGGTGAGATCGGCACCGTGACGCTGTACGGCGGGACGGTGCAGCTCGTCATCGCGCTGGGCCTGCCCGTCCTGCTGCGCCGCGTCGACGCGTATCTGGTGTCGTGCGCGGGGGCGGTGGTGTTCGCGGTGGCGGCGCTGCTGCCGTTCCTCGCCGGTTCCTCGCCGCCGTACGGCGTGATCGTGGTGGCGCTGATGGCCCGGTCCGTGGGGTCCGGCCTGCTGCTCGCCGCGCTGGGCCTGATGGCGACGCGGGCGCTGAGCGCGAGCCAGGCGTCGTCGGGGTCGCTGCTGTTCAACATGGCGCGCAGCCTGGGCGGTTCGGTCGGGGCGGCGTGCTGTGCGGCGTTCCTGGAGATCCGGGCGGCGCACCACATGAGCGGCGGCGGGGTGTCGGCCGTCGCGGGCCGCAGCCTGGGCCTGCGCGACGTGTTCGCGGTGGCGCTCGTGATCCTCGTCCTGCTGGCCGTCGCGCTGGTGGCGGGGTACGCGGCCGGCCGCGTACGGGCGCGGCGCGCGGTGCGGACGGCCGATGGGTGACGCGTCGCGCCGCCGGGTGGTCCGTCGGCCACCCGGCGGCGCGTACGTACCGTCGTCTCTCGGTCGTGTCCGCAAAGTCCCGTCTGCCTGGCGGCGTCTGGCACGCACTCCCCCAGAGCTTCGCCTGGGGGTGTCCCCAGCCGCGTTGTCGTCAGTCGCCAATGCTCCGCAGTGGCTCCCTCCTCCGCCTTGCGATCGCACGCACCAGACGCCGCCAGGCCCGCCCTTCGGGCGGACGACGCTACTTTGCGGACACTCCCTAGGTCAGTTCCCTGCCGCGCGTCTCGGGCAGCAGGATCGCCGCCGTCAGGCCGGCGATCCCGGTGGCGAGGATCCACAGGGTCGGGCCGATCGCGGATCCGGTGTGGCGGATGAGCCACTCGATCGCGAACGGCGTGAGCAGGCCGGTCAGCGAGCCGGCGACGCTGTAGCCCATCGACAGGCCGGAGTAGCGGACCCGCGTGGGGAACGCCTCGGTCAGCACCGCCGGTCCGGCCCCGGTGTAGAGGGTGAGCAGCACGGTGAAGAGGACGAAGCCGGCGACGACCCCGAGTTCGGACCGCCCGCCCATGAGCAGGAAGCCGGGGTACGTCAGCGCCAGGCAGGCGATCGTGGAGTACAGCATCACCGGGCGGCGCCCCCACCTGTCGGCCGCGACGCCGACGAACGGGCACAGCACGAGGCCGGCGACCAGGCCGGCGCTGAGGCCGATGAGCGCCAGGTCGAGGTCCTTCTTCAGCGTGACGACGGCGTACGTCGTGGAGTAGGTGAGGAAGACGAAGGTCGCGGCGGTGCCGAAGAAGGCGAGCCCCCAGACGCGGGCGAGCGCCCCCTTGTGGTCGCGCGCGGCCTCGCGCAGCGGGCTGCGGGGGACGTCCCGCTGCCGCCGGAGCCGGGTGAACGCCGGGGTGTCCTCCAGGCGCAGGCGCAGGTAGAGGCCGACGAGTCCGAGGGGCAGCGCCACCAGGAAAGGAATGCGCCATGCCCATGCCAACAATACGTCGCGGCCCAGCTCCCGGGTGAGCAGCGCGCCGAGGAGGGCGCCGCAGAGGAAGGAGAGCAGGACCGTGAAGGTCTGCCAGCTCGTGTAGAGCGCCCGCTTCCCCGGCGGCGCGTACTCGGCCAGGAACGTCGCCGAACCGCCGTACTCGCCGCCCGCGGAGAGCCCTTGCAGGGCGCGGCAGAAGAACAGCAGGATCGGCGCCCACACGCCGATGTCGGAGTACGTCGGCAGCATGCCGATCGCCGCGGTGGCGGCCGACATGAGCAGGACGACGGCGGACAGCGTGGACTTGCGGCCGATCCGGTCGCCCAGCGCGCCGAACAGCAGCGCGCCCGCGGGCCGCAGCACGGAGGCGACCGCGTACCCGGTGAAGGTCAGCAGGACCGCCGCCGTCTGGTCCTGCTTCGGGAAGTACAGCTCGGCCAGGACGACCGCGAGCGTGCCGTAGATGGCGTAGTCGTACCACTCGACGAAGTTGCCGATCGAGGCGGCGACGATCGGCCGGCGTCTGCCCGCACGGGCGGGGCCGGTCGCGGACGCGGACCCCGCTTCGGAGCCGGAAGGGGCGTGGAGTAACTCGGTCTGGGAATTTTTCCTGTCTGGCATAACTTCACTTTCCCATGCAGGAGAAGTGGCGTACAGTCCTTCCCATGGGGAGCATTGAGGAGTTCACGACAGGGGTCGCGGAGCTCGCCGTGACGGTGGGGGCCAACGTCCAGCCCGGCCAGATCGTGGTGGTCTCGGCCGAGCCCGGACACCTGCCGCTGGCCCGGGAGATAGCCCGGGCCGCGTACGGCCGGGGGGCGCGCTTCGTCGACGTGGCCGTGTTCGATCCCCTGCTCAAGCGCGTCCGCGTCCAGCACGCGCGGCCGGACACGCTCGACTTCGTCCCCCCGTGGCTCGGCGACTCCGTCCTCGCCCAGGGCGACGCGGGAGCGGCCACGGTCCGCATCACCGGCCCGACGGAGCCGGGCGCCCTCGACGGGCTCGACCCCGTACTGGCCGGGCGGGACATGCTGCCGATGGTCGCCGAGCGCCGTACGGTCATCAACGACCGCAGCATCAACTGGACGCTCGTACCCGCCCCTTCCGCCGAGTGGGCGGCCCTGGCGCACCCGACGCTCGCTCCGGACGCGGCCCTGTCCCGGCTCGTCGACGAGCTCCTCCACATCTGCCGCCTCGACGAACCCGATCCGGCCGCCGCCTGGCGCACGCGCATGGCCGACCTCGCCGACGTCGGCGCGCGCCTCACCGCCCGGCGGTTCGACGCGATACGGCTCCGGGCGCCCGGCACGGACGTCACGATCGGCCTCCTGCCGAGCTCCCGCTGGCTGACCACCTCCATGCACTCGCGCGACGGCGTCCAGCACCTCGCCAACCTGCCCACGGAGGAGCTGCTGACGACGCCGGACCCGCTGCGCGTCGACGGCGTCGTGACCGCGACCCGTCCCCTGGTCCTGGCCGGCGCCACGGTCGAGGGCCTGCGGATCCGCTTCGAGGGCGGCCGGGCCGTGTCGATCGAGGCCGACAAGGGCGGGGCCGTACTGGAGGGGTACGCCTCCCGCGACGCGGGCGCCGCGTACCTGGGCGAACTCGCGCTCGTCGACGGCTCCGGGCGGATCGGGCCGCTGGGCACCGTCTTCCACGAGACGCTGCTGGACGAGAACGCGGCCACCCACCTCGCGCTGGGCTGGGGCTACCTCGCACCGGTCGAGGACCCCGCCGACCACGCGCGGATCAACACCTCGGCCATCCACGTCGACTTCATGATCGGCTCACCGGAGATGACGGTGGAGGGCCTGGCGGCGGACGGCACCGCGGTCATGGTCCTCGACCACGGGGTCTGGACGGTCTGACGGCAGCGCGCGGCGGGCGCGGCGAGGTGTGCCGGCGTCACGGGGGTGCGGCGGCACACCTCACCCCGCCTTCCGCGCGCTGCCTATTCTGGGCATCAGGGCCGGGCATCAGGGCCGGGCATCACGCCCGGGCAGCACGTCTGGGCCTCACGGCACAGCGGGTACGGAACGACGATACGGGGATGGCGCATGGACGAGCTCGTGGAACAGGTGGGAGGCAGACTCCGCCAGTTGCGCCGCGCCCGCGGCATGACGCTGGCCGACCTCGCCGACCGCGCCAACCTCACCGGCGGCTACCTCGCCAACGTGGAGAACGGGGTCACCACCCCGAGCCTCAGCGCGCTGTCGACCCTCGCCGCGGTCCTGGGCACGGACATGTCGGCGTTCTTCCCCCCGGCGGCACGCGAGACCGTGCACGTCCACCGCGCCGCCGCCACCAACCACATGCGGGTGGCGACCGGCCGGGCCAGAACCTACACTGTCCTGTCCGCGCGATCGGTCGCCCCCGCCTTCACCGGTCTGCTCGACCGGATCGAACCGCCGGAGACCACCGCGCCCTACTCCTGCTTCGGCGAAAGGCTCCTGCTCGTGCTCGAGGGCGAGATCGAGACCCGCATAGGGGCCACGGTCCTCCAGCTCGGCCCCGGTGAGACGCTGCACTACTCCTCCCACCCCGAGCACACGCTCACGGTGACCTCCAGCGACCCCGCGGTGATCCTGTGGGCCGTGACCCCGGCGATCCTGTGAAGAGACACGTAGACGACGAGAGCACGCTCGCCGCCCGCGTCGGCGGCCAGCTGCGCCGCATGCGCAAGGACCGCGGGCTCACGCTGGCGGCGCTCTCCCAGGCCTGCGGCGTCTCCGTGTCGTACCTCTCCGCGGTCGAGAAGGGCATCAACCACCCGTCGCTGCACACCCTGGCCTCCATCACCGAGGCCCTCGGCGTGAGCATCCCGGAGGTGCTCGCCCACGAGGGCCAGGAAACCCTGCGCCGCGCCAAGGTGCCCGACGGGCCGCGGGGCCTCACCGAGATCTCGCACCCCCTGCTCTCGCTGCGCAGCTGCGTCGTCTCCGCCCTCCCCGGCGACCACGGCGCCTGCCCGGTCGACCTCGACGACCGGGGCCTGTTCGTCTACGTCGTCAGCGGCACCGTCGTCGTCCGCGTCGACTCCACCGACTACACCCTCGACGGGGGCGACGCCCTCGACGTGACGGAGCCGGGCGAGGTGTCCTGGCGCGCCGTCGAGGCGTCGATGGTGACGTGGGTGTCCTGCCCCGCCCAACGCAACTGACGACCACGGCTCAGGTCAGCCGGGTCGGATGCGGCAGGAGCGCGCGGGCCGGCACCGGACGCCACCGGTCCCCCGCGGCGACCCGGCCGAACGCCTGGTCGCCGAAGTGGAAGGCGAAGCCGTACGTACGCGGTGCCCGCAGCCGTGTGAGCAGCGCGGCGCGGGCACGCAGGACGCCGTCGACGTCCACGTCGGGTCCGGACGGCCACTCGGGGTGGGTCACCTGTGCCGGAGTGTGGAAGGCGTCGCCGAACACCAGGATCCGCCGCCCGCCCCGGGCCGAGACCACGTAGGTGGTGTGGCCCGCGCTGTGGCCGGGCGTGATCAGCGCGGTGACGCCGGGCCATATCTCGTCCCCGTCGTCGAACCGGCGCAGCACCCGCGACATCGGCACCATGAACCCCTCCCAGGACGGCGCCCCCACCTCCACCTCGCGGTTCCAGAACGGCTCCCACTCGGCCCGGGCCACGAGGTAGTCGGCGCACGGGAACGCCTTGCGCGGCCGGCGGCCGTGCCCGGTGAGGAAGCCGAGGCCGGTGTGGTCCGTGTGGAGGTGCGTGAAGGCCACGGTGTCGATGGAGCCCGGCGGCACGCCCAGCGCCCGGAGGGTGCGCAGCAGCGCTCCTCCGCGCGAGACACCGAGCGAGGGCGCCAGCACGTTGGCGCCCAGGCCCGTGTCGATCAGCAGCCGGCGGCCTCCCCGCTCCACGAGGACGCCGCCCGCCGAGGCGGCGACGCGCCCGGAGGGCGCCAGCGCCTCGGGGTGTTCCCTCCAGTACGCGGCGGGGACGGCGGGGAGGAAACCGGCACGGTCCAGCTCCATCGCCGCGTCGACGACGTACGTCAGCCGGACGTCCCCCAGGGTGAGGGTGCGCACGGCCGACTGGTCACCCAGCGATCCGATACGCGGCCGCGCCGCATGTGCTTCCGGGAGCGCGCCCGTCAGCGACACGGCCATCGCCGCGGTGGAGGCCACCGCGGTGCGCAGGATCCCCCGCCGCGAGGGAACGGGCACCCTGTCCTCCGGCTCTCTCATGGCATCTCCTTGGCGCGTGCTCACGGCATCAGCAGGTTCATGGGGTTCTCCGACGTGACGGCGCTGATCTCCCGGTGCGTCAGGCCCGCTTCCCGGAACCACCGCTCGCTCAGGTCCAGCCATTCCTTCACGTCCGGCTGGTCGGGCTGTCCGAGGTCGGAGCTGAACACCACCCGCGGGTGGGCGTGGACGACCTCGGCGAGGTGCTCGACGCCCCGGTGCCCCAACAGCAGTGTCAGGGCGGTCAGTTCGACGTACAGCTGCGGCACACGGGAGAGATCGGCCAGATCGTCGGGGGTGAAGCCCGACATCGGGTGCGTGGCGTGGGTGAGGAGCAGGCGCGGTACGTCGAGGCGGACGGCCTCGTCCACGATCCGCAGGGCCGCCTCCCGGTCGCTGTGCCCGGTCGCCACGGCGACGGGCAGGTCACGGGCCGCCCGCAGCACCTCGCGCACGTCCCGGCGCAGCCGCCCGCCGGCGTCCAGGACCCGGCCGGTCCGCCACCGGTCGGGATCGAGCCGGGGGTGGAACGACGTGCGGCGCAGCGCCGAGGCGTGCGCGGGGCCCACCAGGGTCGGGAGGTGCACGACGAGGCGGGCGGGGCTGTCCGGGCCGTGCGCGTACACGGCCTGCTCCACGGCCCGCGGACGGACACCGCCCGCCAGTTCGTTGAGGACGAGCGTGCCGGAGACCGGCAGCCCCTCCTGGCGGGCCTCCCACGCGCGGGCGGCGGTCGAGGTGAGGTGGCTCTTGAGCACCACCCAGCCGCCCACCTCGGCGTACGCCCGGCCCGCACCGGCGGAGGTCAGACGGCGGCGGTACAGGTCGGGGCCCGCGTGGTAGTGGACGTCCACCACCACGCGCCCCTCCAGGTCATGCACGGGAGGGCCGGGCGCCACCGTCGCCCCACGGCCTGGCGTAGCCGAACCTGCGGCGGGCCTCGTCGAGCCGCAGGCCCGCGCCGACCGCCTCCGCGATCGCGGCCTCGGTCCGCTCCACGCGTTCCGCCCGCTCGGCGACCTCGGCGGCGTGCTCGGCGGGCACCACCAGGGCTCCGTTGTCGTCGGCGACGACGATGTCGCCGGGCCGTACGGTGACGTCGCCGATGAGGACGTCCCGGCCGGTCGCCGCGAGCTCCACCCGGTTCTTGCCGCTGACCATGGTGGCGCCGGTGCTGAACAGCGGGTACCCGGCGGCGCGGATCTCGGCGATGTCGCGGGCCGAGCCGTGCAGGGCGGTCCCGCGGATCCCGCGCCGCTGCGCCAGCCTCGTCAGCAGCGACCCCCAGTTGGTGCAGGTGGTGCTGCCCGCGTTGTCGACCACCACGAACGAGCCCTCCGGTACGTCGTCCAGGTAGTTGGCCGCGTTGCGGAAGCCCTTCTCGGCGGTGTCGACGGGCTGGTACGTGACGGTGAACGCGCGGCCCGCGGCGCGGGCACCGGGAACGCGCGGTGCGATGCCCGCGAGAACGCCGCCGACGCCGAGGCTGTCGAGCGCGTCGGAGACGGACGCCGTGTCGAGGCGGGCGAACCGGTCCACCACGTCCTCGCGACGGCTCGGCTCTCCCCCGCTCGCGGCGAGTTCACCGGCCACCGCCTGCGCGACCTCCCGCGTACCGCTCGTACCGCCCATGTCGTACGTGACGGTCGTGCGCCGCGCGGCGACCGTGCGCACCGCCGCCCTGAGCTCGTCGCCCGGCACGGAGAGGTCCAGGTGGTCGAGCAGCTGGGCCACGGCGAGCATCATCGCCATGGGGTTGGCGCGGCCTTGGCCCGCCATGCCGGGGGCGCTGCCGTGCACGGGCTCGAAGTAGCTGCCGTGGTCGCCGATGTTGCCGCTGGGCGCGAGGCCGAGGCCGCCCATGACGCCCGCACCGAGGTCGGAGAGGATGTCGCCGAACATGTTCTCGGCGACCAGCACCCCGAACCGCTCGGGCCTGCGCACCATCCACAGGGCGACGGCGTCGACGTTGAGGATCTCGGTCTCGATGTCGGGGTAGGCGCCGGCGACCAGTTCGAGGCGTTCGCGCAGGTGGTCGCTGCTGTTGCGCAGCACGTTGGGCTTGTCGACCAGGGTGAGCCGGGTGTAGCCGCGGGAGCGGGCGTAGGCGAATCCGTAGCGCAGCAGCCGGTCCATGCCGAACTCGGTCTGCAGGCGCAGCGTGACGCTGGTCGCGTCCGGTCCCGACGCCAGGGCGTTGGGGTGGTCGCGGACCACGTTCCACAGCGCGTCGTCCACGCCGCGCACGTCGAAGCCCGCGTACAGGCCCTCGGTGTTCTCGCGGATCACCGTGAAGTCGAAGCGCCCGTCGACCAGGTCGACGACCGGGCGGACGTTGGCGTACAGGCTCAGCCGCTGGCGCAGCTGGATGACGGGGGAGACGAAGGTGCGGCCGGTCCCCCGCAGCTCGGCGGGGAGTTCCTCCTCGGCTTCGCGCAGCGGCTTGCTGGTGATGGCGCCGAGCAGGCAGGTGTCGGTCTCCTCCAGGAGCTTCCAGGTGCGCTCCGGGACCGGGTCGCCTTCGCGGCGCCAGCACTCCCAGCCGATCTCGCCGAAGCGCAGGTCGAGGGGGAGGCCGAGCTTCTCCACGACGTCGAGGGCCGCGGACGTGACCTCCGGTCCGATGCCGTCGCCGGGTAGGACAGCGACGCTCTTCATGTGAGTCCCTTCTCTCGCAGGAAGGCGCCGACGAGGGCGGACACTTCTGCGGTGCGTTCGAAGTGGGGGCGCATGCCGGCGCCCTCGATGACGTGGACGCGGTGGTGCGGTGCCGCGGCCGTGTGGCGCCGGGTGACGAGCTGCGAGTGGCCGCCGACGATCTGCAGCAGTGGGCCGGGGTGGGCCCGCACCGCGTCCGTCACGTCGACGCCGCACAGCATGCGCATGCCGGCGGCGAGCCGGCGCCCGGCGGTCGGATCGTGCGGTGCCGGGGCGTCGTCGCCGTCGTCCTCGGTGTCGGGGCGGCGGCCGCGCGGCTGGACGCGCCGGTTGAGGAGGGCCAGGGCCTCGTCGGAGCGGCCGCCGGCGGCCAGGTCGGCGATCTCCCGGAGCCGGGATTCGAGGACGGCGTCCGTGCGGGCCGGTCCGGAGACGAGCAGCGCGGCGGTGCCGGGGGCGACATCGGGGAGCAGCGCCTGGGCCACCGCGCCGCCGAGCGCGTTCCCGCAGAGCAGGTCCACGGGACCGTACCGGGTGAGGAGTCCGCGCCAGCGGGCGACGAAGGAGTCCAGCGAGTCGGTCTCCTCGTCCCACAGGGAGAGCGTGTCCGCCACGGTCACCCGCAGGCCGGCGTCGGCCAGGACCCGGGTGACGGGGGCGAAGAACGCTCCGCCGTCCCAGCGCGGGATGACGGGGGCGAGGACGAGGGCGTGTGCCGTGCCGACGGCGGCCTCGGGTCCGAAGACCGCCGTCGGCACCGCGAGTCCGGCGTGGGTCACCGGACGGTGGCGAGGGTGCGCGCGGTGGCGATGCCCTCGCGGTGGCTGCCGCCCAGCAGGTCCTTGCGGTGCTCGACCGGCAGGTCGTAGCGGCCCAGGACCAGGTCCGGCAGCGGCAGGGAGGGGGTGCCCTCCGGGATGGTGGCGAGGAGCAGCTCCGCCAGCTCCAGGGCGGGGCCCAGGTGGAGGCGGGCGGCGGCCTCGGCGTCGGTGCGGTCCAGGTGCGCCAGCCACTGCTCGGCGATGAGGTTGCCCGGGCCCTTGCCCATGCCCTGGATCGAGGAGTCCATCCAGGTCGCACCGGCGGCGACGGCGCTGATCGCGTTGGCCAGGGCGAGCCCGAGGTTGTTGTGCGCGTGCAGGCCGACCGGGCCGCCGGTGACCGACTTGGTCAGGGTGGTGAGGTCGGTGGTGTCCACGGGCGAGAGGCTGCCGTTGGAGTCGGCCAGGTAGACGAACTCGGCGCCGGCGTCGGTGGCGGCGGTCGCCACCTCGACGATGTCACGGCCCGCCCACTGGCTGATCCGGGCGAAGTTGACCCCGACGCTGAACCCGGTCTCCTTGGCCTGGCGTATGTACTCCAGGCCGCGCTCGTAGCCCTTGGACGGCAGGATGATGCGGACCAGGCGGGCACCCGCGGCGTACATGGCGGGCAGGTCGTGCGCGGTGATGTTCTTCGGGTGCAGGATCATCGCGACTCTGTCCGGCCCGATCTCCCGGGCCACGGCGGCGATGTACTCGTCGTCGCCGCGGCCGGTGAGCCCGAGGCCGGGCATCGGCAGGAGCGAACCCTTGCGGTAGGCGATCTCCACCCAGTCGAAGCCCGCCTCGACACTGAGCCTGGCGTGCGTGAGCGCGTACTCCAGAGGGAAGTTGAAGCCGTTGCGGTACCCGCCGTCGCGGAGGGTGACGTCGATGTTGACGATGCTCATGGTTCCTCCAGATGAACTCGGGACTCGGGGTTCAGGCGGACTGCTGAGCCGCGGCGTGGTGGGCGGCGAGCCGGCCGAAGATCAGCGAGCGCAGCACGGACGTGGCCGGCGGGTAGGCGTGGTAGTAGAGGCCGGTGGCCTCGCCCGCCGCGTACAGGCCGGGGATGGCGGCACCGGAGGGGGTGACGACACGGCCGTCGAGGTCGGTGCGGACACCGCCGTAGGTGAAGCAGATGGCGGCGGTGACCGGGACGCCGATGAACGGCGCGGTGTCCAGCGGCGTGGCCCAGTTGGACTTCTTCGGCTCGATGCCCACGGTCGCCTTGCCGTCGAGGCGCGTCGGGTCGAACTCACCCGGGCCGACGGCCGCGTTGAACTCGGCGACGGTCTTCTCCAGGCCCTCGGCGTCGATGCCGAGCTTGCCGGCCAGCTCCTCCAGGGTGTCGGCCTGCTCCGGCGGCACGTCGCTGAGCAGCGAGTTCATGATGCCGGGGATGGCGAGCGTCTTGGCGTCGGCGATCCAGTACGCCTCCTGCTCCTGGTTCTTCCAGATCTCGTAGCCGACGTGCTCGAAGGTGTTGTCCCAGGTGTCGCGGCCCTCGTCGAAGAAGCGCTCCAGCTTCCCGTTGACGAAGATCCCGGTGCTGAAGCCGTACAGGACCGCGTCGGCCTTCTCGGTCCGGCGGTCGACGGGCTCGGCGTGGATGCCGTCGAACTGGCCCGCGGTGTCGGCGCCCAGCTCCAGCGCCATGCGCAGCGCGTCGCCGCGGTTGTTGGTGATGCCGGGGGCGATCAGCGGCAGGTCGCAGGCCCTGTCGCCGACGTAGCGGGTGAGCATCTCGGTGTTGCCCTGGAAGCCGCCGCAGGCCAGGACGACGGCGCGGCCGGCGAGCCGCTGGGTGCGGCCGTCGGAGGTGCGGACCACGACGCCGTCGACGGAGCCGTCGTCGGAGGTGGTCAGGCGCAGCGCCTCCGTCTCGTAGCGGATGTCGACGCGCGGGTCGTTCTCCAGCGCGGCACCGAGGTGCTCGACGATCGAGGCGCCGCCACCGCGGGGGCTGGCCGGCGGCGTCATGGAGGGGGTACCGCCGTCGAAGGTGTGCGGCAGCGGGAAGTCCTCGAAGGCGATCTCGACGCCGTGCTTCTCGACGAAGCTCAGGGTCTGCGGGGTCTCCCGCTCGACGGTGCGGCAGTACTCCATGTCGGCGAGGCCGCCGGAGACCCGGACGACGTGCTCGGCCCAGTCGGTGTCCAGCCGCTTGTCCTGGGTGATCCGCAGGAACGCGCCGGTCCAGCGGGTGGCACCGCCGCGCTCCTCCTTCGTGGCCCGCTCCAGGACGGCGATCCTGGCGGGGGTCTCGCGGCCCTCGGTGGCCTCGGCGAAGGACAGGGCGGCCGACAGGCCGGCGGCGCCGAACCCGATGACGATGAGGTCGTACTGTGCCCGGGTGTTCGAGCCTGACATGGTCTCTCCTCGGAGAAGGTCGGAAAAGCGGTGGATACGGGCCTGCGGGCCTACGAGCTCAGCGGTTCGGCGTGATGACCCGACTCGTGCGGTAGAGCCGGTACTTGGCGCCGGTCGTGGTCTCGGCGAACGCCTGGTAGCGGCGGGTGAACTCGGGGTCCTCGAAGATCGCGTCGAACCGCTTCTGGTCCGTCCACGCCGCGAAGTTGACGATGGCGTCACCGTCGACGCTCGTCAGCAGGCGGGAGCCGCGGAAGCCGTCGGCGGTGGCGGCGACGTGCTCGACGGCGGAGGCGAGCGCGGCCACGCTGGCGGCCGCGTCGTCGGTGGTGGCCACGTTGATGAGCAGCACGCCGTCGTCCGGCTCCGGGGCGGTGACCACGCCCGGGCTCGCGTTGCGGCCCTCGAAGGAGATCCGCTCGTACGAGGCGATGCCGAGCTTGTGCCAGGGGTCGCTCTCGATGAGCTCGCGCACCTGGGTCTCGTCGAGGTCGGCCGTGACGATGACCGCACCGCCCTCGGGACGCGGCCCGCTGAGCAGGATGCGGCCCTGGTCTCCGTGCTCGCGCAGCCAGGCCTTGTGCTCGGCCATGTGGGCGACGACGGTTTCGCGGGGGGTCAGGTACGTGAGCGTCAGTACGTGGATCATCGGGTCCTCTGCGTGGGTGGGGGCGGAAGGGGGGCGGGGAGGAAACCGGCCGGATCAGGCGGCGGAGGCGGCGGGGGAGGCCGAGGTCTTCCGGGCCAGACCGGCGAGGATCTCCTCCGCGTCGGCCACGACGCTGTGGACGACCTGGGCGGCCGGCTGGATGTCCTGGATGAGGTCGAGCACCTCACCGGCGAACATGGCGCGCTGGCTGGTGTCGTCGCGGGCGACGGCGGCGGTCCACTCGGGCTCGACGGTGGCCCGCTGCGCGGCGAGTTCGGCGTCCCGCCCGGTCCAGGTGCGGGTGAAGTCGTTGCTCACGGCGCGGGCCTGGTACCTCTCGTCCCAGGGAATGCCGCGCACGACGTCGAACGAACGGGTGTCGACGGTGTCGGCGGTGTGCGCGGACACCAGGTGGGACTTGAATCCGGCGGTGGCCATCGACTCCTCGGTCGCGGCGAACCGCGTGCCCATCATCACGCCGTCGGCGCCGAGCGCGAGGGCCGCGGCGAGGCCGCGGCCGTCCGCGAACCCGCCGGCCGCGACCACCGGAACCCGGCCCTGCGTGACGTCGAGCACGGCGGGGATGAGCGGCAGCGTGGCCAGCGACGCGTGGTGGCCGCCGGCCTCGGCGCCCTGGGCCACGAGCACGGACGCCCCGGCCTGTACGGCGACGGCGGCCTGTTCGGGGTCGTGGACCTGGACGACGACGTGGGCCCCGGCGTCGGCCGCGGACGCGACGTACGTGCGGACCTGCGCCGCGTCGCCGAAGGAGAGGGCGATGACCGGCGGGGCGTACCCGAGCACCTTGTCCCACAGGCCGGGCCGCTCGTCGAAGGTGAACATGACGCAGCCGACGCCCCATACGCCGCCGGTCTCGGCGGCCTGGGCCACGTGCTCGTCGATGAACGCCGCGTCGCCGTAGCTGACGCCGACAAGGCCGAGGCCGCCCGCGCGGGTCACGGCGCCGGCGAGCCGCCCGCCGGACACGGAACCCATCGGGGCGCAGACGACCGGGTGGTCGATTCCGAGCAGTTCCGTCAGCTTGGTCGAGATCACGATGCTCCCTTGGTCCGGTTCGCCGGTGAGAAAAAGTTCCGGAGAATTCCCGCTCGAATTCCGCGAGGAAGAAAGGCGGGATCGCGTCGATTGACGTTCACGAGATTAGCTTCGGCGCCTGTGGCCCGTCCAAGACGCAAACCGCGTGACAGCCATAACCGGGCACCTATACCGCCTGGCAGCGGAAACAAGAAAGGCCTGTGAGCCGAGCCGGTATTGCTCGGATCACAGGCGGGCCCGCCGCGGGGAGAGGCGGGGGTTACTCGGTGAGGAACGCCCAGCCGCGCTCCGCCGAGACCTCTTGCAGGACGCGGGCGGTGCGGCTGCCGCCGAGTGCGGTGACGGCGAGGCGTTCGCGCGGCGGCCGGGTGGTGGGCAGTGGCCGCCAGACCAGGTGCGGCTCCCGCTCCACCGCGCGGCGCGGACGCAGGGCGACCAGGTCGGCGGTGGTCTGCAGGGCGTGCAGGAACAGGGCGTGCTGGTCATGGTCGACGCGATGCAGTGCCACGTCCCACCCGAGCCTGGCCAGATGCGCCGGCACGGTGTCCGCGAACCCCGGCGCGCAGCCCTCTTCGTACCAGAGGAGGCGCTGCCGGGCGAGGTCCCTCCAGGTGAGGTCGGCACCCGTGGCGAGCGCGTGCTCTCGCGCCATGACGACGCCGAGCGGCTCGTCCCGGACCACGGCGCGCACCAGGTGCGTCATCGGGAACGGCAGGCGCACGATGCCGAAGGCGATCTCACCGTGCCGCAACAGTTCGCCCTGGTCCGCCGCACCCACCGAGCGCATGCGCAGCTTCGCGCCGGCCTCGCGACCGCCGTGCGGGCGGCTGCCGTGTGCGTGGCTGCCGGACAGGGCGTGCTGCACCTCGATGAGGACGTCCGCCGGCACCCCGCCGCACACCCCGACGGGCCAGACCCGCGGCGCGGGAGCGGCCGCGGCGATGGCGGAGCGCAGCTGGCCCGGAATTCCCTGAATTTCTCTGAGAAAGGCGCGGCCGCCGGCCGTCAGTTCAACGCCTCGGGAACTCCGGATGAACAGCGCGGCACCGACGCGCTGCTCAAGGCGCCGAATTTGCTGGCTGAGGCTCGGCTGAGATATCCGGAGTTCCTGGGCTGCCGCCGATACGGTTCCCGCGCGTACCACGGCCAGGAAATACCGGAGATGTCGCATGTCGAAATCGTCGACGTCGCGCGCATCGGTGATCGCCCGGAATACGACCTCACCCGTCGGATCCGGACCCTGCGCGTCGAGGTCCGCCCGACCCTGGGTGCGCCGACCTGTCCACTCGTCCAGCACGCTCATCCGCTTCCTCCCACGTGTCGCCGCCCCTGCCCCGCGCAGGGACGCACCCACCCGGCCCCGGGCATGCCCGGGCCCAGGTGCAGCATGTCAGAAAATTCGTTCCCGAAGGTATTTTTTTAGCGCCTGAAAAAGCCTCGTCACCATGGCCGGCCTCACCACCCCCGCGCACGGAACCCTGCCCCTCCACCCCCGACAGCGCCGCGAAGAGCAGCCGCCACAGCGGCTCCCCGCCGGGCGCGCCCTCGTCCCCGGCGCTCCCGGCGGGCGCGTGCAGCAGCCCGTACATCACGATCACCAGCAGGCGGGCGACGAGCCGCGGCGAGTGCGCGGGAAAGCCGCTGTCCCGCTGCGCCCGGCGGACCAGGTCCATCAGGACGTCGTGCACCTCGACGAGGACGTCGGAGAGCGCCCGCGCCAGGACCGGGCAGTCGGCCGCCAGTCGCACGGTGGCCCGCAGCCGCACGTCCGACTGCAACCGGCCGGAGAAACCCGTCACGACGCCTTCGAGGACGCACCCGGCGTCCGCGCCGGAGGTGTCGCACTCGGCCCGCAGGCTCGTCCAGGCGTGCCGGGACTCGGCGATCAGGGCCCCGGCCAGCGACTTCTTCGAGGGGAAGTGTCCGTAGAGCGCGCCCTTCGTCATGCCGATGCGATCAGCCACCGCACCGAGGGTGGCCCGGCTGTAGCCCTCCGAGGCGAACACCTCGGCGGCGGCCGTCAGCACCTTCTCCCGCGTACGCCGCGCCCGTTCCTGTTTGGCCATGTTTGCACCCTCCCTGGTCAAAGAGAGCACATACATACCATCGAGGCGGAATGCTCTCGCAGCGTTCCGGTCGCCCGGGCATCGCCCGCCGACACCGCCCGCGCCGCCCTCAGCGGGCCGCGACGGGCGGGGAGCACCGCCCAGCCGAAGCGTTCCGCCTCCTCGTTCAGCTCGGGCGAATCCCCCACCACGACCGGCGTCCCCACCGCGCGGAGGAGGGCGAGATCGCTCTCGTGGTCGCCGTACGCGAAGCAGTCGGCCGGATCCGCACCCCGCTCCCGCATGATGCGGAGCGCGGCTTCGGCCTTGGCCTCGCCGATCATCGGGCGGTGCACCTCGCCGGTCAGCACCCCGTCGGCCCCCACCACCAGCTCGGTGCAGACGACCCGGGACACCCCGAGCTCCTCGGCCAGCGGGTCCAGGAGCGGGCGCATCGAGCCCGAGACCAGGACGACGTCGCGGCCCGCGGCCCGGTGCGCGGCGACGGCGTCGACGGCGGGCAGCACGAAGGCCGCGCCGCCGCGGCGGTAGCCGTCGTACCAGAGCCGCCCGGACGCCTCGAGGACGGCCGGTGGCACACCCGCGTAGCGCCGGTAGTACGCGCGGTTCAGTGCCTCGCGGTCGCGGGTCGCCGCCGCGTCGGCCGGGGGCTCCGGCGCGTCGGCGGCGACCGGGGGCTCCAGCACGTCGGCGGCGACCGGGGCCGGGGCCGGGGCCGGGGCCGGCTGTGAGGCCACCCAGTACTCCCAGAACGCGATCATGCTCTTCTCGGCGATCACGGTCTCGTCGACGTCGAAGAAGGCGAGCGAGGGACGCCCGCCCCCGGCCACCGCCGTCATCGGGCACCCCCGCTCACCAGGACCGCGTCCGCGTACGCGTCGGCCGCCCCGTCGAGGCCCAACGCCCCGTGCGCCGCCGCCGTCGTGACGTCCCGCCACGCCCGCTGCGTCGGGCTCCCCGCGGACTGCCCGCGCATGCCCGACGCGTGGAACAGCTCGTCGACCGCCTCACGGCACAGCGCGGCGGCGGTCGCCGCGTCCCGACGGTTCTCGGCCACCGCGAGCGGGGTGATCTCCCCCCGGTCCGCGCGGTCGGCGGCGGCCTCCAAAAGCAGCCGCGCCGCGTGGATCCGCGCGGACGCCCCGGCCAGCAGCAGGTTCTGGCCGGGTGTGCGCGACGCCTCCTGTACGCACTCGGCCGTCCAGGCCCGCAGCGCCGCCCGGGCCGCCCCGAGGACCGGGGCCGCGAAGATCAGCGCGGCGACCATCGGATAGGGCACGCGGTGGCAGCGGGCCGCGTCGGGCAGGGGGCGCAGCAGCGCGTCCAGCGTGAACGAGCGGTGGGCGGGCACGTCGATCCCGTCGCCCACGACGCTGTTGCTGCCGGTTCCCCGCAGACCGACGGAGTCCCAGGTGTCCCGGACGGAGAGCTCCGCCCGCGGCACGGCGAAGATCCGGTGCTCCCGCGTACCGTCACGACCCGGTGTCCAGGAGGCCACCAGCACCCACTCGGCGTGGTCGACGCCGCTGGCGGTCCGCCATTCCCCGTCCAGCCGCCAGCCACCGGCCACCGCCGTGGCGCGGCCCTGCGGCGGCACGATCGACGCGGCGATGCGCGCGTCCGGGCCGTGCGTCCAGAGGTCGTACTGGCCCTGTTCCGGCAGGTAGGCGGCGAGCCGGCCGTGCGCCGCGTACAGGGCGGCGCACCATCCGGTGGCGGCGCAGGCCTCCGCGACCGCCGAAGCGTCGGCGAGCAACTGGGCGAAACTCCCGGCCGTGCCGCCCCACTTGGCCGGTACGAAGTGGCGCGGGAACCCGGCCTCGACGACGGCGGCGGCGACCTGCGGGTCGAGCCTGCGCCGCTCGTCGGCACCTCGCGCGTCCCGTGCCGCGGCCTCGACGAGCAGGCTGCGCGCGTCCTGCCGTGCGTCCTGCCGTGCGTCATTCCGTACCTCGCCGGCCTGCTGCCGGGCGGTCAGCACGCCTCCCCCAGCCGGCTCCACGCGGGATCCGCTCTGCCGTGGCGAACCGTGGCGTGAGCGAGTTCGCGGTCGCCCTGGCGGGCGCGGAGCGTGAAGACGGTGCCGGCCGGATCGGTCCGCTCGGCCGGTTCCGCCGTGATCGCCACCGGCACGGCCAGTTCCCCGAACGCGCTGAACGTCACGGCGAGCCGCGTCACACCGCTCGCGCCGGGCCGGCTGTCCGCCGCGGCGACCCGGCCGGCCTGCCGGAACGCCTCCACGAGCATCATGCCCGGCACGTGGTCGGACTCGTGGTCGAAGAGCACGGGGTGGTCCTGGTCGAGCCGCAGCCACCAGCGGCCCGCCCGATGCGGGTCGGCGGCGGCGATGAGGACGTCGCGTTCGGCGAGCTGCCCGACGCGGGCCGGCGGCAGCGGAACGTACGGCAGCGGAAAGTGCGACGACGGTACGTGCGACGGCGTAACGTGCGGCGGCTGGTGGCGCGGCGGAGCCTCGTCCGGCGCCTGCCCGCCGCGGCGCCGCAGCAGGGCATAGCGGCGGGGCTCCATCGGCTCCCAGGCCACCCGCACCCGCCCGACGGAGCGGTGCCGCACCAGGACCTCGGCCTCGAGTTCCAGGCGCAGGCGCCGGGCGCCCTCGGCGGGAGCGCGGCAGACGACGTCGAGCCCGACGGCGAGCGGCTCCGCGCCGACCGGCGGGAGTGCTTCGAACAGGTCGACGGAGATCTCACTGAGCACGAACGGCATCCCGTAGGCGACGCCGAGGAAGCGGTGGGACACGTGGATGGCGGTCTGCCGCGCGGTCTCCGCCAGCAGGACCGGGTCGGACGCAGGGCCACCGTGGTGAGCGAGGTAGTGGTCCCGGTTCCATAAGGCCGCGACCGCGAAACGGTCGTCGCCGAGCCGCTGCGCGTCCGTCAGCAGCACTTCCCCCTCGGCCGCCTTGTGGACGGACTCACGCGGAACGCACCGGTCGAAGTTCATTCTCGGCCAGTGGCGCTCCGGCCCGGGCAGGCCGGCTCGTATCCCTACTTCAGGCATGGCGTGCACGCGAAGATTCCTCCCCTTGTCGCCGTGGCAGCCACGCGCCGGTATCGTCCCGACACAGCAAGTGGCGACGGCGAAAATATACCTTCGGGAAGGTATATTGGGGGATCGTTTTTCGCCACCTCGTGCGACCGGACACGGACCCGGGCACGACGCAACCGCACACGACAGCAGCCGACCGACGACAGAGGACCGCCCCTCATGCCAGAGCCGCAGGCCACCGCGTTCACCCCGCAGAAGACTTCTGCCAGAAGGGGTTCCGAGCCCAAACAGGAGCGCTCGGCCAGGACTCGCCTGCGGGTCCTGAGGGGGGCCGCGGAGCTCTTCACCGAGCGGGGCTTCCGCCACACGTCGGTCAAGGACGTGGCCGACCGGGTCGAGATGACCAAGGGCGCCGTGTACTTCCACTACCCGACCAAGGAAGCGCTGGCCGTGGCGATCGTCGAGGAACACTACGCTCATTGGCCGAAAATGCTCGATGAGATCACCGGGGAGGGCCTCGGCCCCCTGGATACGGCCGTACGCATGCTGGAGCGCGCGGCCACCGCGTTCCAGGAGGACGTCGTCGTGCAGGCGGGTGCCCGGCTCCAGCTGGAACGCCCGCAGATCGACGCCGAACTCCCCACTCCGTACGTCGACTGGATCGCCCTCCTGGAGTCCCTGCTGACCTCCGCCCAGGAGGCGGGCGAGCTGCGTCCCGGCGTCGTCCCGGCCAAGGCCGCGCGCTCCCTGGTCTCCGCGTTCTTCGGCTCCCAGCACGTCTCCGACGTCCTCAGCGGGCGCGCCGACGTGGTGACGCGCTGGCAGGATCTGAGCGAGCTGCTCTTCCGCGCGATCCGCGCCGACTGAGCGCGCGCGAGGACGGTCGGCGCCCGGCACATGCCGGGGAGCGGTGGGGCCCCCCCCCCCCGCGGGGGGGGCGCCCCTCTTCGTGTCCGTGCCGTCAGCCTCTGACCTGCACGGCGCGGGAGAGCCGGTCGTGCAGTCCGCGCCCGTCGCGGTCCCAGATCAGCGCGGGGATCGCGAGGCAGAGCAGCATGCTGCGCAGCCACACGCGCAGGAAGCCGAGCCGCTCGCCCTCGACGGAGATGACGCGCAGCCCGAGGAGGCGCTTGCCCGGGGTGCTGCCGACGGTACCGACCGTGAGCACGTTGAGGACGAAGAGCACCACGACGGCCCAGTTGCCGGCCCGGGTCTGGTCACCCGGCGCGATCAGCCCGTATGCGATCACGAGGCACAGGGTCCAGTCGATGAAGAGGGCCCCGAAGCGCCGCCCGAGCGGGGCGATGGAGCCCGGCCCCTCCTGCGGCAGGCCGAGCCGCTCACCCCGGTAGCCGAAGTCCGCGCCCATCTCCTCGGCGGCCGCGCGCGGTCCGGAGAGCCACGATCCGATTGCTTGCCTGTTGTCCACGCGACCACGGTACTGTGCCCGCTTTCGATCACTTCGACCCGGGTCCTTGATGTGTTACGCGCCCGCGCGCTGGTTAACTTTCCCGAAACAAATGGGTCATGCCCGAGAAATCCCGGGTCCCTAGGGTCAGAACCAGCGTGTGCCACCGCACTGGCCTCACGACCGAGCTGCAACCCCGCCCCTCCCTGGGTGGGAGTAGGAGGAGTTGGATGTTCCAGAACGCCGACGAAGCCAAGAAGTTCATCAAGGACAACGACGTCAAGATGGTCGACGTCCGGTTCTGCGACCTTCCGGGTGTGATGCAGCACTTCACGATCCCGGCGACGGCGTTCGACCCGGCCGAGGAGCTCGCCTTCGACGGCTCGTCGATCCGCGGCTTCCAGGCCATCCACGAGTCGGACATGGCGCTGCGCGCCGACCTGTCCACCGCGCGGGTGGACCCCTTCCGCCGTGACAAGACGCTGAACATCAACTTCTTCATCCACGACCCGATCACGGGCGAGCAGTACAGCCGCGACCCGCGCAACATCGCCAAGAAGGCCGAGGCGTACCTGGCCTCCACCGGCATCGCGGACACCGCGTACTTCGGCCCGGAGGCGGAGTTCTACGTCTTCGACTCGGTCCGCTTCGAGACCTCGGCGAACCAGGGCTTCTACCACATCGACTCGGAGGCCGGCGCCTGGAACACCGGTGCCCTCGAGGACAACCGCGGCTACAAGGTCCGCTACAAGGGCGGCTACTTCCCGGCCCCGCCGGTCGACCACTTCGCCGACCTGCGCGCCGAGATCTCCCTGGAGCTGGAGAAGTCCGGCCTCCAGGTCGAGCGCCAGCACCACGAGGTCGGCACCGCCGGCCAGGCCGAGATCAACTACAAGTTCAACACGCTGCTGGCCGCCGCCGACGACCTGATGCTCTTCAAGTACATCGTGAAGAACGTCGCCTGGCGCAACGGCAAGACCGCGACCTTCATGCCGAAGCCGATCTTCGGTGACAACGGCTCCGGCATGCACGTCCACCAGTCGCTGTGGCAGGGCGGCGAGCCGCTCTTCTACGACGAGCAGGGCTACGCGGGCCTCTCGGACACCGCCCGCTACTACATCGGCGGCATCCTCAAGCACGCCCCGTCGCTGCTGGCCTTCACCAACCCGACGGTGAACTCCTACCACCGCCTGGTCCCGGGCTTCGAGGCCCCGGTGAACCTCGTCTACTCGCAGCGCAACCGCTCCGCCGCGATGCGCATCCCGATCACGGGCTCCAACCCGAAGGCCAAGCGCGTCGAGTTCCGCGCCCCGGACCCGTCGTCCAACCCGTACCTGGCCTTCTCGGCCCTGCTCCTCGCGGGCCTCGACGGCATCAAGAACAAGATCGAGCCGGCCGAGCCGATCGACAAGGACCTCTACGAGCTCGCCCCCGAGGAGCACGCGGGCGTCCCGCAGGTCCCGACCGACCTCGCGTCCGTGCTGAACGCGCTGGAAGAGGACAACGAGTACCTCCAGGCGGGTGGCGTCTTCACGTCCGACCTGATCGAGACGTGGATCGACTACAAGCGCACGAAGGAGATCGCCCCGATCCAGCTGCGTCCGCACCCGCACGAGTTCGAGCTGTACTTCGACATCTAAGCCGGATCCCTCAAGCCGGGTTCCCTGACCCGGGGCCAGGCGTCGTGCTGAAGGCCGTCACCCCCTGTGCGGGTGGCGGCCTTCGGCGTTGTGCCCGGGCTCACGGCGGCGAGCCGAGGTGGCGCTCCCTCAGCCGGCCGTAGCGGCGGAGCCCCTCGCGGACGAACGCCCGCGGGCGGGGGCGTGCCGTGATGAAGTCCCTGGTCCTGCGCATGGCCACGTCGTGGACGAGGTATCCCGCCGCGCGCGGGGTGTGCCTCGCCAGAACGACGTGGGGAAGGCCGAGGCTGTCGGTCACGAAGGTCTGCTTGTACACCTGGTCGCCGTTGCCCAGGCCGACGAGCGCCACGCCGAGGCATGCCGCCGTGTCGATGGCGCTGCAGCAGGAGCGCCCCCCCGGGGGGTAGGCAGCGTACCGCTGGTCGTAGGCGGTGATGCAGCAAGGGGACGATGCGCATCTGCAGCCCCTCTCCAGCCTGCCGCCCGGCTTCGGCTCCGCTCCTCCTCGTTCCCATTGCCCCGGCGAGCCGTGCTTACGGCGCGCCGAGCGGCAGCGCTAGCCGGACAGCGCCCGCTCCAGCGGTGTGCGGAAGCGGGGGGTGACGCGCGTGCCGTTCAGCCAGGTGTGGAGGCGGGAGGCTTCCGCCTCGATGGCGGACGTCGCCTCGGTGCCCGGGTCCGTGAGGAGGCGCCAGACCGGTTCGCCGTCCGGGCGTTGGGCCCAGGCGCCGATGACGCGGCCGTTCCACCAGACGGTGGGGCCGATGTTGCCGCTGCGGTCGAAGAGCTCGGGGCGGTGGGCCGGGTCGAGGTACCAGTCGCGGTGCCGCCAGCCCATGGGGGTGGGGTCGAGCGCCGGGAGGAAGGCCGCCCAGGGGGCCGGGGCGTCGGTGGGGGACGTGTCGTCGGGCAGGACGTGGCCGGTCGTGCCGTCGTCGAGGTCGACCTCGACCGCCTGGACGGCCTGGAGGGCCTTGCGGACGTCCGTGACCTTCCAGCCCGTCCACCACGTGAGGTCCGCCTCCGTCGCCGGGCCGTACGCCCTCAGCCACCGGCGGGCGAGCGCGGCCCGGGCCTCGGCGGGTGGGAGGTCCGGCAGCGCGGGGGCGAGCGCCCAGCGGAATTGGCTGGAGGTCCAGGAGCCCAGCGGGCGGGCGCGGACGACGCGGTTCTCGGTGCCGAGCAGCCGCAGCAGGCGCGTGGAGACGCTCTGCTTCGTCTCGTACGCGGTGCCGGGGGCGTACACGAACCGCTCCCGCAGGCGGGGCTCTTCGGCGGCCAGTTCGGCGGCGGTGGCCTCGCCGCGGCGGGCCAGGGCGGCGAGGGTGGACTCCTCGACATCCGCCAGCCAGGCCTCGTCGAGCGAGCTGCCGGCCGTGAGCTGCTTGACGAGCGTGGCCCGTTCGCGGGCGGCGACCGCGTGCGTGGTGGACGACTGGACGACGGGCGCCAGCTCCGTGGGCACCACGAAGACCGTGTGGCGCATGCCGTGCATACGGACCAGGGTGCGGTCCTCGTACAGCGCCCGCCCCATGGCGGCCACCGGGCCGGCCGGATCGGCCAGCCGGGCGCCCACCGCGAGGTACACCGTGGCCGGGTCGGTGCCGTGCAGGGCGGTGAGCGAGCGCGCCACCTCCTCGGCCGTGGCCGCGCGGGCGGCGGGCGCCAGGTGGTGGCGCACGGCGAGGCGCCGGCGCCGCTCCTCGGCGGTCATGCGGGGGCGGGTGCTCGTCATGCGGGTGGACCTCCGTCAGGCGGGGGCATGGGCCCGCCGCCCCCGGAGGGGCGGCGGGCGGCGGATGAGCGGATCGGCGGATCGGCGGATCGGCGGCTCAGCGGCCGGAACGGATCAGGGTCCGCACCATGCGGCAGGTGACCTCGGACGGCGCGTGCATGCCGAGGCGCTCCGCCGTGCTGCGTATCGTGTCGTCGTCGGCCTTGGACGGGTGGTAGACGCCCGAGTCGAGCAGGGCGATCGCCAGGCGCATGGCCTTGAGGCGGCGGTTGTGCGCGACGTACCACTCGCGGGGCCGGCCCGCCGGCAGTGGCTTCTTCTGCAGAGGTTTCCAGGGTTCGAGGGGCAGTGTCCGGACCGTGGCGACAGCCATCGGCGACCTCCTGGTACGGGGTGTGGGGGCCCTCCCCCGGGCCCTCACGAACTACCTGAATTTTACCGGCCACCACTGACAATCGGCCCTGGCCGGCGGGGCTTCGCAGGGGGCTTCGCCAGGGCTTTCGGCGGTCCGGCGGGTACGGTGACGGGCATGGAGATCTGGATCAATCCCGCCTGTTCCAAGTGCCGTGGCGCCCTGAACCTCCTCGACGAGGAGGGCGCCGAGTACACGGTCCGCCGCTACCTGGAGGACGTGCCCTCCGCGGACGAGATCCGCGACGTACTGGACCGGCTCGGCCTGGAGCCGTGGGACATCACCCGTACCCAGGAGGCCGCCGCCAAGGAGCTCGGCCTGAAGGAGTGGCCGCGTGACGCCGGTGCGCGTGAGCGCTGGATCACGGCGCTGGTGGAGCACCCGAAGCTGATCCAGCGTCCGATCATCACGGCCGACGACGGCACGGCGGTGGTGGGCCGGACCGATGAGGCGGTACGGGACGCGATCCGCCGTTCCTGAAAGGCGGTTGAGCAGATTCCGCTTGCTACTCGTACGTAGGGGCACACACGGAACCGATCCGGCCGCCGCCCCGTGCGGCCGGGGACAGGAGCCCCCCACGTGTCACGCGGAAAGACCCTCAGCGGGAAGAAGAAGCTCGCCCTCCTCATCGGCGCGGTCGCGATGGCCGGCGGTACGGCGGTGGTGATGACCGGGACCAGCCAGGCGTCCGTCGCCTGTGACGGGCTCGCGACCGCGCTGAGCAACAACGAGAAGTTCATCGCCGGTCAACGCGCCAATCCGGACGCCCAGTCGGAGGCGCGCATCGCCAACCGGCTGGCGGTGATCGAGGAGATCAAACGCAAGCAGGCCGCCTCGGGATGCGAGGTGGGCCAGGGCAGCGCCGCCGGCAAGGGCGGTGCGGGTGGTGCCGGTGGCGCCCAGGCGGGCGGCCAGGCCCCGGGCGGCGGCGCCGGGGCGGGAGCCGGTGCGGGAGCCGGGGCGGAAGCCGGTGCGGGAGCCGGGGCGGAAGCCGGGGCCGGAGCCGGACAGCAGGGCGGCGGCGGGGCCGTCGGCGAGGTCGTCTGCGCCGGGTCCACGGTGACCCTGTCCGGTGAGGGCGGCGCCCCCGCCGCATCCAGCAACCAGTTCCCGATCGGCACCAAGCTCAAGGTGACCAACCTCGACAACAACAAGTCCACCACCGTCGAGGTCACCGCGCCCTCCGGCAGCTGCGCCCTGCTGAACAACGCCGCGTTCGAGCAGGTCCGCGAGCCCGGCAAGTTCCTGATCCGCAAGGCCCGGATCGAACGCGTGGGCTGAGAAATCCCAGAGCCGCGTCTCCGCCCTCGGTGTTACCTTGCGGAGGCCGGCCGCGGGACTCCGGCGCGACTTCCGGGACTTGCCTATGAAGCGATGATTCAGCTGTTCGCGCCCTCATTCCCCGGCCGGCACCGGCTTTCGTACGCATCGGGGGGAGACGATGGCGGAGACCTTCTCCGACCTCATCGCGGCCGAGGACGTGCTGCTCTTCGTCAACGCCGCCGTGACGGCGACGGGCCAGCGCGAGTTCCGCTCGGACGCGCAGGAGCAGCGCCTGTCGCTGTCCTTCCTCCACGAGTACGTACGGGTCAACTACCGGCCCCTCTACGCCGCCACCCTCGCCCTCGACATCAACGACCACAACGCCGCGCTCATCATCGAGGCGCTGCTCCGCACGGCGGCCGACGCGGCCGACGCGGCGGACAAGCGCGCCGAGGGGCGGCTGATCGCGGCGCGGCTCGCCATGCTCCCTCCCCCGCGCGTCTACCGCCTCTTCCGCGCCCTGCGCGCCGCCCGGGTCAACAACCGCCGCACACGCGCGCTCATGCGCGACTGGCTGGCGGCCCGCCCCGACCCGGCGTACGACGCGGTGAAGTACCGCGCCGGGATGAAGGCGGCCGCCCGTCACGCCCATGTCCGGCTGCCGGACGACGAGGTGGGCACCTTCCTGTTCACGTCCTCCGGCCACCTCCGGTACGGCAACGCCTTCCTGGAGGCGTACCGTCGCGCCCGGTACGAGCAGGCGGCGGTGTACGAGCTGCCGTTCACCGTCGCCGAGGGCTTCGCCGCCCGCCACGGCATCCCGCGCGAGGTCTTCCTGGAGCGGATCGCGCCCCGGATGACCCGCCTGGAGCGGCTGCGCACCCAGCGCACCGGCCCGGCGGCGGAGCTGTCCGGCATGCCGCTGACCCGGCTGGCGCTGTACGCGCTGTCGCTCGGTGTCGAGGAGCGGGTCGCGCGGCGCGCGGAGCTGACGGGCGCGCTGCGCGCCGCGGCGCGCCGGGCGGCGGGGCCGTACGCCGGTACGTGGGGGCGCGTCGCGGCGGTCCTCGACGACAGCTACTCCGCGTCCGGCTCCGGAGAGAAGCGGCGCCGCCCGCTCGCCGTGGCGCTGGGCTGCCACTTCCTGCTGGAGGCGCTGGCGACGACGTACACGCCCCGGTGGACCTCGGGCTCCACGGACGCCCTGCTCGTACGGCCCTGGGGTCCGACGCCGCTCGGTACGCGGATCCTCGACGCGCTGGAGGCGGAGCCGCAGCGGCTCGTGATCGTCTCGGACGGGTGGGACAACGCCCCGCCCGGTCTGGCCGGTGAGGTGCTGCGGGTCTGGCGCACCCGGCTGGACCCGGAGCGGCGTACGAGCGTGGTGCATCTGAACCCGGTGTACGACGCCGACGGCTTCGACGTGCGGCGTCTCGCGCCGAGCGTGCCGACGGCCGGGATCCGGGACGCGGAGGACCTGCCCGCCCTGGTGGAGGTGGCGCAGTTCGCGGAGGGGCGCACCGGGCTCGCGGAGCTGCGGGCGTACTTCGACCGGCGGGTGGAGCTGTTCCTGCGGACGAGGGAGGAGGCGGAAGCGTGACCCGGATCGATCTGGCGGGCCTGACCGCCCGGCCCGCGCAGGTGTGGGGCGGCATCCGCCTCGTACCGCTGGTGCGGGAAGAGCCGCTGGAGGGGCTGCGCCTCCACCGGCGGGTCTACGGCGGGTACGGCGTGGTCGATGTCGGGCCGCGCACCGAGTACGTGTCGTACATCCCGCACGGCCTCGTGGCGGACTGGTCCGGCGGCCAGGGGCAGCCGGGCGAGTCGGCGGCGTACGGCACCCGGCTCGGCGCGTACGACGCCGATGGCGAGCCGCCGCCCTGCATCCCCGTCCGGCGGCACCACCGCCTGGTCAAGGGCGAACAGCGTACGGGGAGGGTCCGCTTCCTGCCCCAGCACCTCGCCCTGGAGGGCTACCTCGCGCTGCACTTCGGCGGCCCGTCCATCGTGTGGGACGAGTGGTCCCGGCAGGCGGTACGCCAGGGCCTGTCGCCGCGCGCGGAGGACGCGTACGCCGGGCGGCGGGTGCGGGGGCTCGCCGAGGCGCTGCGCGTGTTCGAGATCCACCCGGGCCAGTGCGGGGTGATGGTGTACGCGGCGGACGCGCTCGCCGCCGCCTTCGTCGTCCCCCACCCGGACGACTACCGCGCCCTGCACCCCTCCCTCATCGAGGACCTGTACGGCGAGACGGTGTACCAGTACGCGCTGTACGGCGCACCGGTCCCGGAGTTCACCGCGCGCGTCCCCGACACCGGCGGCCTGCGGACGCTCGCCGATCTGCGGGCGGCGGCGCGGGCGCAGGAGCGGGCGTGGACGGAGGCGCACGACGGGCTCATGGCGCGGGACCTGCTGCAGACTCCGTACGCCTTCGAGCGGGTGCGACGGATGGGTCCGTACGCGCTGTACCGCTTCCTGCCGCCGTTCCTGCGCGGCGGCGGGCAGGAGCAGCACATCGGCGAGCTGATCACCGACCACAAGGGGCGGACGGCCTACCTCAAGACGTTCCGGCTGTCGGAGAAGCAGGTCCGGCGCGGCTACCTGCTGCGGCGGCTGGCGGACTGCGACTGGCACCTGGGGCGTACGGCGGAGGCGCTCGGCACCGGGTACGCCGAGCTGGTGGCCCGGATCCGCGCCGCCGGGTTCGGATCGTTGCTCGACGCGCACGCCGTCGCACGCGGCGTGAAGGCACAGGAGACGTAGGGGACATCAGGGGCATAACGGAAAAGCTGAGTAACACGGGGTTCACAATCGGGCAACGGCCGGGAAATCCCGTGTTGCCAAGCTGCCGGGAGCGCGACACCCGCTGCACCCGAAGGATGAGGCACCCCCGTGACCATCAAGGCCGAGTACATCTGGATCGACGGCACCGAGCCGACCGCCAAGCTTCGCTCGAAGACGAAGATTCTTCCGGCGGGCGCGGCCACCGGCGTCGCCGAGCTCCCCATCTGGGGCTTCGACGGATCCAGCACCAACCAGGCCAAGGGGCACTCCTCCGACCGCGTCCTGAAGCCGGTCTACGTCTGCCCGGACCCGATCCGCGGCGGGGAGAACATCCTGGTCCTGTGCGAGGTCCTCAACACGGACATGACCCCGCACGAGTCCAACACGCGTGCGGCGCTGGCCGAGGTCGCCGAGCGGTACGCCGCCCAGGAGCCGATCTTCGGCATCGAGCAGGAGTACACCTTCTTCGACGGCACCCGTCCGCTGGGCTTCCCGGCCGGCGGTTTCCCGGCGCCCCAGGGCGGCTACTACTGCGGTGTCGGCGCCGACGAGATCTTCGGCCGTGACGTCGTCGAGGCGCACCTGGACAACTGCCTCAAGGCGGGCCTGGGCATCTCCGGCATCAACGCCGAGGTCATGCCCGGCCAGTGGGAGTTCCAGGTCGGCCCGCTGGCGCCGCTGGTCGTCGCCGACCAGCTGTGGATCGCGCGCTGGCTGCTGTACCGCACCGCCGAGGACTTCAACATCTCCGCCACCCTCGACCCGAAGCCGGTCAAGGGCGACTGGAACGGCGCGGGCGCGCACACCAACTTCTCGACGAAGGCGATGCGCGAGGGCTACGACGCCATCATCACGGCCTGCGAGGCGCTCGGTGAGGGCTCCAAGCCGCTGGACCACGTCAAGAACTACGGCGCGGGCATCGACGACCGCCTGACCGGCCTGCACGAGACCGCCCCGTGGGACCAGTACTCCTACGGCGTGTCCGACCGCGGCGCCTCGGTCCGCATCCCGTGGCAGGTCGAGCAGGACGGCAAGGGCTACATCGAGGACCGCCGCCCGAACGCCAACGTCGACCCGTACGTGGTGACCCGCCTGCTGGTGGACACCTGCTGCGAGGCGCTGGAGAAGGCCGGCCAGGTCTGATCCGCCATCACCCCGCATGACGGTGCGGGACTTGTACGACGCGAGGGCGTCCGCCGATTTTCGGCGGGCGCCCTCCCGCGCGTACGGGGGTGTCTGCTTGAATAGCGGCATGGCCAGCCTCCGGAACACCGCCACGGGTCGCAGCGACGACCTCGAGCCGTTCTGGCCGTCCCGTCAGCACCACGATTTCGACCGGGTGTGTTGCCGCGCGAGGAACGCGTCGGCCCTCTAACGCTGGTGGAGGCCTCTCCAGGCCCTCCGATGCCTTCGGCCGTCGCGCAACGACGTACTCCCGTCCCTTCGCGCGAAAGAGCTGACCCCATCATGGCGAACACCCGTACCGCCGCCCCCGTCTCCCCGCTGTCCCCTCTTCCCCTGCCGACCGGCCGGCACCGGCTGCGTGCCGTCGGCCGGGACGAGGTCGTCGACATCGTGGACGCCGTCGACGTCTCCGAGCTGATCCCGCCGGGCGCCACCTGGCTGCCCGCGCCGCCGCACGCCGTGCCCGTGCTGCCGGGGCAGCCGCCGATGGTCGGCTACCTCGTGCTCGTACCGGCCGAGCAGGGGGAGAACCCGCCCGGCCGGGCCGCCGCGGGCCAGGGGCCCGTGGCCATCGACACCGTCCGCCGCACCGCCCTGGTGGACGGGCGGCCGCTGGAGCTCACGTACCTGGAGTTCGAGCTGCTGGCGCACCTGGTGGCGAACCCGCACCGGGTGCACACGCGCGACCAGCTGGTGACCACCGTGTGGGGCTACGGCCACGTCGGGGACGGGCGCACCGTCGACGTGCACGTGGCCCGCCTGCGCCGCAAGCTGGGCGCCGAGCACCGCCGTACGATCCAGACCGTACGGCGGGTCGGCTACAAGTACGCGCCCTAGGAGGCGCTCTGCGAGGCGCGGCGGGCCGCCAGGGCGCCCAGTGCCGCGTCGAGCACCAGGAACGCCAGCAGGCTGATGCCCAGCATCGGTACGAACCAGCCCACCAGGGCCGTCCCGGCCGCGAGCGGCAGGAGCAGCACGGCCGGCACCTTGCGCCAGGCGCCGCGTGGCACGGGGCGGCCGAAGCTCAGCGTCCGCTCCTTGGTGGGCCTGCGCAGCCACCACATCCGGTAGCCCCACAGGATGAGGAGGATGAGGCCCACCATGAGGGCGGCCAGGGCGAGCTGATTGGGCAGACCCAGGAAGACGCCCATGTGGGCGTCGATACCGATGCGCGTGAGCTTGGCGAACAGCGGGTAGTCGGCGAACCGCAGTTCGTCCATGATCCGGCCGTCGGCCGGGTCGACGGCGACCGAGTCGAGGTGGGCGGGGAACTGCGTGTCGGTCTCCTTGACGACGTACCCCTTGCCGTCGGCCGGGAGGGTGACCGCGATCCGCCCGGCGACGCCCTGCGCGGCGGCCGCCTCGACGGCCCTGTCGATGCCGACGTCCGCCCCGGCCGGTGCCTGCGGCTGCTGGTGGCCCGTGCCGTGGCCCTCGTGGCCGCCGCCGGCGGCGGGCGCGGCGCCGTCGAGGGTGGCGGAGACGGTGGGCGTGGTGCCGCCGAGCCGGGCCTGGAGCACGTCGACGTTCTCGCCCGCGTACCGCGACCAGGTCAGGCCGGTGGCCGAGAGCAGGACGAGTCCGGTCACCGCCCACAGGCCGACCGCGCCGTGCCAGGAGAGGGTGCGGCGGCGGGACTTGGGGCCGCGCTCGGGGAGGAACAGGGACCGCTTGGCGGCACGCCGGCGGCCGATCCAGAGCAGCAGGCCGCCGAGGGCGACGACCCACATCCAGCTGGCGGCCAGCTCGCTGTAGTTCCGGCCGAGCTCGCCGAGGTGCAGGTCCGCGTGGAACTCGGAGAGCCAGGCACGCAGCGGGAGGGCGCCCGAGCTGCCGTAGCTCGGCAAGTCCCCGCGCACCTCGGCGGTGTAGGGGTCGACGAAGACGGCGAGGGACTTGCCCTCCTCGACGTCCGGGCTGCTCATCAGGACGCGGGTGGTGGCGCCCTCCTCCGGTGACGGCCACACGGCCGTCACCGTCCCTTCGGGATGGGCCGTACGGGCGGCGTCGACCTGCTCCGAGAGCGGCAGGACGCGCTCGCCGGCCGGGACCCGCAGCTCGTGGTCGTAGAGGACCTTCTCGACCTGGAAGGAGAGGGCGTACAGCAGTCCGCTGACGGCGGCGACGAGAAGGACCGGGGCGATGAGGAGGCCCGCGTAGAAGTGGACGCGCAGGAGGAGGGGGCGCAGGGCGCTCCACGTCGACGCGGTCTGTTTCGTGCCGGTTGATTCCGGTATAGGGGTGGTGGTGCGGTCGTCAATGGCCATGACTGTCCTAGGAGTCGGCGTTGTCTGCAGGGGGAAGCGGCCCCCAGGTCAGACGTGCGCGGCTCCGGGGGCCGTGGCGCGGGGTACGGCGAGCGCGGGCGGCCCGCGCCGCGACAGGCTGTGCGCGAGGACGACGCCGCGGTGCCGGCGCGCGGGGCGCGGGCGGGCGCCGCGCGGCGGGCGCGGGGCCTCGGGCAACCGCACGAGGGCGAGGAGCAGTCGCAGCGGTGTGAAGGCGAGGGCGCCGACGGCGCGGGCGATCCGGAAGAACGCGGCCTCGCCACGGGCCAGCCAGAGGGCGCAGGCGCCCGCGGCGAGCAGGTGCGCGGCCAGCATCCCGGCGGACGCGCCGCCGAGGCCGACGGCGTCGAGGCCGACGGTGTCGAGAAGCGAGGCGGGCTCGGGGAGCGAGGCGGGCCCGTGGCCCACGGCGCTCGACGTCATGCCGCCGTGGCCGTGAAGGCTGCCGTGTGCGGTGTCGTGTGCGGTGCCGTGTTCGTGGTGGTGCGGGCGGCCCGCGCCGAAGGTGACGTGCAGCGCCGCCTGGAGGCCGAGGAGGCCCGTAGCGATGAAGGGCGCTCCCCTGCGGCGGGCCGCCGCCAGCCAGGCCAGGGCCGCCGTCGCGCCGAAGGCGGCGAACAGCGCGGGCAGCGGGATGTCGTGCGCAGACATGGACGAATGCCCCACCGCAGCCAAGGTCACGCACACCGCCGCGAAAAGTGCGGCACGCAAGGCGCGCAACGGCGACCGGGGCTCCGTCATCGTCCGCTCATGCTGCCACCCCCGCGCCGGGGGCGGGAACCCCGGGGTCCGTGGTTCCGTCCGCGGCGGTGTTCCTCCCGCAGCGGAACCGCTGGTCAGCGCGGGGCGCGCGAGGCAGAGTCACCGTCATGAGACTTCTGATCCTCGGTGGTACGGAATTCGCGGGGCGCGCGGTGGCGGAGTCGGCCCTCGCCCGGGGCTGGGAGGTGACGGTGTTCCACCGGGGCCGCCATGAGCCGCCCGCCGGGGTGACCGCCCTGCTCGGCGACCGCACCGCGCCCGACGGGCTCGGCCTCGCCGCCCTCGCCGACGCCGGCCCCTGGGACGTGGTCGTCGACACCTGGACGGACGCGCCCGCCGCCGTACGGGACGCGGCGCGGCTCCTCGCCGACCGGGCGGGGCGGTACGTGTACGTCTCCAGCCGCTCGGTGTACGCCTGGCCCCCAGCGCCGGGGCTGGCGGAGGACGGGCCCCTGGTGGAGGGCTCACCGGACGCGGTGGACGTGCCGTACGCCGAGGCCAAGCGGGGCGGGGAGCTCGCCGCGCTCGCGGAGTTCGGCGACGAGCGGACGCTGCTGGTCCGGGTGGGCCTGATCCTCGGGCCCGGCGAGAACGTGGGCCGGCTGCCGTGGTGGCTGGGCCGCGTCGCCCGGGGCGGCCCGGTCCTGGCGCCGGGCCCGCGCGACCTGCCGCTGCAGTACATCGACGTACGCGACCTGGCGGAGTGGACCCTGGACGCCGCGGAGGCCGGCCGCTCGGGCGCGTACAACCTGGTCTCCCCGTCCGGGCACACGACCATGGGCGGGCTGCTGGACGCCTGCGTGCGCGCCACCGGTGCGGACGCCGAGCTGCGCTGGACCGAGCCGGAGGCGATCGCCGACGCGGGCGTCGAGCCCTGGACGCAGCTGCCGGTCTGGACGCCGCCGGGCGAGCTGCACGACGCGATGCACCGGGCCGATGTGTCGAAGGCGCTCGCGGCGGGGCTGCGGTGCCGGCCCGTGGACGAGACGGTCGCCGACACCTGGGCGTGGCTGCGCGCGCTCCGCGGCGCCGCGCCGCAGCGCCCCGACCGGGCGCAGGTGGGGCTGAGCCCGGAACACGAGGCCAAGGCGCTGGGGCTGGAAAGGTGAAGAAGCCGACACGGCTGGAGTAGTACGCCCCCTTTGCGGATGTGGATTTCTACGAACCCGGGCAGGGGCTGAACGGGCCGCGCGCGCCTTCCGTATGGAACGGAGCGGTTCTCCCCTCCCGGGATTGGAGTTCCATGGGACGCACACGAAAACGCTCAACACTGGCCAACCGGGCGATCGCCGCCTCGGCTGCCCTGATACTGGGCGGGGGTGGGCTGGTAGCGGCCAATTTCTACGCATCCGCGGGCGAGGGCTGGTCCAGCCCGCCGCCTCGGCAGCAGAACACCCTCAATGCCGGGCAGCAGATCTCCACGATCGACTGTCCCGAAGTCGCCAACGGCCTTCCTCAGGTGCCCGCGCAGGCACGCGGGGAGGTGGACCGGGAACTGGCCAACATGGACAGCCAGATCACCGAGGCGTATCAGCGGTTCGCCGAGGAGAAGCAACGAATCCGGCAGGATCCCCGGTTCGCCGACAATGCCATTCTCAATCCGCTCAAGGACAAGCGGCTGGCCGCCATCGAACGGATCGCCGTCGCCATCGGCCGGAGCGCGGACCGCCCCGAGGGGCTGCAGAGCATGGCGCCCTGCACCCTGCGCGCGGACGACGCCGCCACGTTCGGTGGGGGCGACAACCAAGGTCAGGACCAGGGTCAGAACCAAGGCCAGAACCAGGGTCAGGACGGCCAGGGCGACGACCAGAACCAAGGACAAGGGCAGGGGCAGGGACAAGGACAGGGGCAGGCCGGCAACGGGCCCGTCGCCGGGGACTTCGTCGACATCCAGTCCGTCCAGCCGAATGTCCGCACCCCCCGCCAGCTGCGCGGCGCCTCCCGCGGCAGCTTCGTCACC
Source organism: Streptomyces sp. NPDC003036 (assembly GCF_040611175.1). Classification (NCBI taxonomy): domain Bacteria; kingdom Bacillati; phylum Actinomycetota; class Actinomycetes; order Kitasatosporales; family Streptomycetaceae; genus Streptomyces; species Streptomyces sp. NPDC003036. Next base: position 59,252 of record NZ_JBEXNO010000004.1, read on the forward strand.
GACTGCGGCCGCAACGAGAACGGCAAGTTCAACCCGGACAACGTCATCGTCGCGCCGGGCGTGAGCAATGGCGCCCACCATATGCACGACTACGTCGGCAACCAGGCCAACGACGCTTTCGCGAGCGACGGCGATCTCGCCCGCGGGCAGACCACCTGTCGCAACCAGGGCGACAAGTCGACCTACTTCTGGCCCGTACTGCGCCTGCAGAACGGCCAGAACGAGAACGACGCCAATGCCGACGGCGGCGGAAAGGACCAGAACGTCGGCGAGATTCTGACCCCCTCCCAGGTCACCATGAATTTCGTCGGCAACCCGGTCTCCAAGGTGTCCCCGATGCCGCGCTTCCTGCGCATCATCACCGGGGACGCGAAGGCGTTCACGAACGGTGACGCCAATGCCAACGCGTCCTGGAGTTGTACCGGATTCGAGAACCGCCAGCTCAAGGACAAGTACCCGATCTGCCCGCAGGGCAGCCAAGTGGTGCGCACCTTCAAGTTCCAGAGCTGCTGGGACGGCCAGAACACCGACAGCGCGAATCACCGCACGCATGTCGCCTTCGCCGACGGGAGCGGACGCTGTCCGCAGGGCTTCCGGGCCATTCCCCAGCTCGTGCAGCGCATTGTCTACGACGTACCGCAAGGGACGGTCTTCGCGGTCGACTCGTTCCCCGAGCAGCTCCACAAGCCGATCACCGACCATGGAGATTTCATCAATGTCTTCAACAGCAGGCTGATGAACCAGATGGTGAACTGCATCAACGGCGGTCGCCGTTGCGCCTGATCACCATCTGATCCACCAGCCCTCCCCCCCTGCGCGGTCAGCTCCCGTGGTGACCCGAGTGGGACCCTTCGTGCGACGCACCGGTCTCCACTTCACCACCGAGCCGGCCGCGCAGTGCTGTGACCACCTTCTGGTCGCCGGACAGCACCCACTTGCGGCCCACCAGGTAGGCGCCGCCGTAGTCGTTCGCCGCGTTGATCCACTCGCGCTGGCCGCGGTCGGTGGCGAAGGTGGTCAGGACGTACGTGCCGTCCTTCGTCTCGCACCTCGCCTGGCGCAGTTCCTTCGCGTCCGTCGAGATCTCCGGCTCGCAGGCGGCCTTCTCGGCGAGCTGCTCCAGGGTGCCCGTCGCGGTCGGCGCCGTCGGCGGCGCCGCATCGGGCTTTCTCTCCGCCTCACAGGCCGCGAGGGCCGGAAGGGTCAGGGATATCAGGGCGGCCGCCGCCACCCGGGCCGTACGCGTTCGTCGTTCCGTGCGCATCTGGCCATCGTGCCGGTTCGCACCCCTGTTCCGGGTGCGAACCCGAGGTAACGTGCGACCCCTCACGCACCTGATGGCTCGTCAGCACCGTGGAGGAGCGCCGTGGCCGGAGTACCGACCGGAGTGTCGAGACGTACGTTGCTGGGGACCGCCGGAGCGATCGGCGCGGGTGCCGCCCTCGCCGGGAACGGGCAGCACGCCATGGCGTACGGAACCGAGGAGGACGCGCCCGGGAGCAAGAGCGGTACGGCTGCGGCCCGCGCCGCCCTCGCGCGGCTCCTGCCGGACCACGCGGACCAGTTCCGCCTCCGCCACCTCGGGGGCGGCCCGGAGCGGTTCCGCGTCACCGGGGCCCCCGGCCCGGGCCCCGGCCGCGTCGAGGTCGCGGGCACCGGCCCCGCCACCCTCCTCACGGGCGTCCACTGGTACCTGAAGTACGTCTGCGGCGCCCACATCTCCTGGTCCGGCTCCCAGCTCCGCCTGCCCCGCACGCTCCCGGCCCCGCGCGAGCCGCTCGCGCACGAGGCGACCGTCCCGCACCGGTTCGCCTTCAACGACACGCACGACGGCTACACCGCGCCGTACGCCGACTGGGCGCGCTGGGAGCGGCTCATCGACGTCCTCGCCCTGCACGGCTTCAACGAGGTCCTCGTCACCGTCGGCCAGGAGGCCGTCTACCACCGGCTGCTGAGGGACTTCGGCTACTCCGACGCCGAGGCCCGCGCCTGGCTCCCGGCGCCCTCGCACCAGCCCTGGTGGCTGCTGCAGAACATGAGCGCGTACGGCGGACCGCTCGACCCCGGGCTGATCGCCCGCCGCGCCGCGCTGGGCCGCCGCATCGCGGACCGGCTGCGCGAGCTCGGCATGGCCCCGGTCCTGCCCGGGTACTTCGGCACCGTCCCGGAGGGCTTCGCCGCCCGCAACCCCGATGCCCGCACCGTTCCGCAGGGCGTCTGGGCGGGCCTGCGGCGCCCGGACTGGCTGGACCCGCGCACGCCCGCGTTCCGGCGCGTGGCGGCGGCGTTCTACCGCCACCAGGCGGACCTCTTCGGCGACGTACGCCACTTCAAGATGGACCTGCTGCACGAGGGCGGCTCGGCGGGCGACGTGCCCGTCCCGGACGCCGCCCGGGCCGTGGAGGCCGCCCTCCGGGAGGCCCGGCCCGGCGCGCTCTGGGTGATCCTCGGCTGGCAGTCCAACCCGCGCCGCGAGCTGCTCGACGCCCTCGACACCACCAGGGTCCTGGTCGTGGACGGGCTCTCCGACCTGGAGACGGTCACCGACCGCGAGCGCGACTGGGGCGGCGCCCCGTACGCCTTCGGCACCATCCCCAACTTCGGCGGCCGCACCACCCTCGGCGCCAAGACCCACGTGTGGGCGGAGCGCTTCACCGCCTGGCGCGACAAGGCCGGCTCGGCGCTCGCCGGGACGGCGTACATGCCGGAAGCCGCCGAGCGGGACCCCGCCGCCCTGGAGCTGTTCTCGGAGCTGGCCTGGCGGCGCGAACCCGTCGACCGGGTCCGCTGGTTCGAGGCGTACGCCGACCTGCGGTACGGCGGCCGGGACGCGGACGCGCGGGAGGCGTTCGCGGTCCTGCGGGACACCGCGTACCGGATCACCAGCCGCGACGGCCGCCCCCACGACTCCGTCTTCGCCGCCCGCCCCAGCCTGGACGCCCGCTCGGGCGCCCACTACGCCACCCACTCCCCCGCCTTCGACTCCGCCGACTTCGACAGGGCCTTCGCCGCGCTGCTCGGCGTACGGGAGCCGCTGCGCCGTTCGGACGCGTACCGCCACGACCTCACCGACCTGGGGCGGCAGGTCCTCGCCAACCGCTCCTGGCACCTGATCGGACAGCTGAAAGCGGCGTTCACACGCAAAGACCCGGATACCTTCCGCGCCCTGTCCCGGCTGTGGCTGCGGCTGATGCGGCTCAGCGACGAGATGACCGGTTCACACCGCGCGTTCCTGCTGGGGCCGTGGCTCGCGGACGCGCGCCGCGAAGGGCTGGAGCGCACCGCGCGCGTGCTCGTCACCACCTGGGCGGACCGCCCCACCGCCGACGGCGGGCGCCTCGCCAACTACGCCAACCGCGACTGGTCCGGCCTCATCGCCGACGTCCACCTCCCCCAGTGGCAGGCGTACCTGGAGGAACTGGAGGACGCCCTCGCCCAGGGCCGCGCCCCGAAGGCCTTCGACTGGTACGCCCTCGAAGAGGCCTGGACGTACGGGACGAAGACCTACCCCCTGCGGCCGCGGAACGATCCGTACGCAACGGCGCGAAGGGTCCACGACGTCCTGGCCCGCGCGCCCTACCAGGGCACGGTCACCGTCTCCGCCGAGCCCGCCGCGCTCTCCCCCGGCGGCACCGCGCTGCTCACGGCTGCCTTCCGGAACACCAACGGTCTGCGCGCCACCGGCCGCGTCGGCTTCACGCTCACGGGCTTCGGCGACCAGCCGCCCCTGGAGCTGCCGCCCGTCCCGCCCGCCGGCACCGGAGAGGTCTCCTGGGGCGTCACCGCCCCCGCCCGCCCCCTCTCCGCCCCCGTCGAGCCGCTCCCCTACGAGCTGCGCACGACGTACGGCCCCGAGGGCGAGGAACCGGTCACCGCCGTCCAGCAGGGCAGCCTGTACGTCGCCGGGCCCCTCCGGGACACGGCGTGGCGTACGTACGCCACCAACGGCGCGGTCTTCGGGCAGCTCGGCGACCGGTACGCCGTCAACGGGGGCGGCGCGGACCTGTGGAGGGCCACCGCCGAGTTCGGCGCCCTCTACAGGGAGGGGGCTTTGGCGGACGGCTCCGCCCTGACCGTACGGGTGGACTCACAGGACGCGACCGGCGCCTGGGCGCGGGCCGGGATCGTCGTCCGCGACTCCCTCGCCGCGCCGCGGTCGCCCGGCTTCCTCAACCTGGCGGTGACCCCGGCGAACGGCGTGGCGCTGACGTACGACGCGGACGGCGACGGCGCCGTCGACACCTACCGGCGGATCACCGGCGTCACGGCCCCGGTGCTGCTGCGGCTGTCCCGCGCGGGCGGCGCGTACACCGGCGCCTGCTCCACGGACGGCGGCACGACGTGGCGTACGGTCGCCACGGTGCGCGTGCCGGGCGCGGCGGCCGTGCAGGACGCGGGCCTGTTCATGACGGCCGCGAACGGCGGCAGCGGGGCGCGCGGCACGGTGGTGTTCAGCGGACTGACGGGCTGGTAGCCCGGGACCGGGAGTCACGGGCGCCAGGTGACCATCCCAGGATTCGCTCGTTCTGCTGAACGTGAGCACCCAGGAACTGGCTACCCCCGCCCCCGTCGACGTCGAACAGGCCGAGGCGGCGCTCGTCGAGCACTACCCCCGGCTCGTCCGCATCGCCTATCTGGTGCTGCCGCCCTCCCTCGGCCGCAACCGCCGCGTCCTGACCGCCCACGCGCTCGTGCAGCGCGCGCTGCCCCGCCGCCGCGGCGCCGGCGGCCAGGGCGGGATGCCCGGGCAGCGGCGGACGGCGGAGGACGCGGTCGACCCGGGGTACGCGTACGTACGCGGCCAGGTGCTGCGCCAGGCGCTGGAGGCGGGCCTGCCGCTGAGGCGCCGGGCCTGGCCCAAGCGGGCGCAGCTGCCGCCGCTGCTGCCCCAGGTGTGGGGCCTGCGGCTGTTCCCGCGCTCCGGCGGGGCCGACGAACTGGCCCTGGACCAGCGGCTCTCGGCGCTGTCCGGGCCGGGCCGCGCGGCGTACGTGCTGCGCGGGGTGGAGCGGCAGGGCGACGCGGAGGCGTGCCGGGTGCTGAAGGCCGCGGGGGTCGAGGACCCGGAGGCGGCGCTCGCCGAGGCGGACACCATCACGGCGGGGCACGCCCTCCTGGAGTCCCCCGAGTTCGACCCGTGCTCGCTCCAGGCCCGACCGACGGACCTGATGCGGCGGCGCCAGCACACCAAGGCGGCGCTGGCGGCGCTCGCGGCCGCGGTGGTGTGCGGGGCGCTCCTGGCGCTGCCGGGCGAGGGCTGGGGGCCGGACGGCGCGGCCGCTCCGGCGTACGCCCGCAACCCCGTCTCCGAGGCGGCGCTGGACCCGACCCATCTGCGCAGGGTGTCCCCGGCCATGTGGCAGCGCTCGGCCCGTACGGACTTCTCGGTGTGGCCCGCGCGGGGCGGGCTGGTGAACGACACCGCGCTGCTGCGGCGGGCGCTCGCCGTCTGGGCGCGGCCCGGGCGGACGGTGCAGGTGTCGGCGGCGCCGGGGACGCCGCCGGGGCCGCCGATGGGCCCGCCGCAGCTGCTGTTCGCCGGGGAGGTCGACCAGGCGCGGGTGGTGCTGTTCCACGACGGCCTGCGAGTGGTGCGGTACGCGGAGCCGACGAGCGGTACGGCCGGGGCGGCGCTGGACTTCGTCCGTACGGACGGCGCCGACACGGCGTCGGCGGGCGCCCTGGTGGTGGGCCGTACGAAGGCCAACGTCCGCTATCTGACGGCGCCCTGGGTGCGGGACGTGGCGGTACGGGACCTGCTCAGGCCGTCGGAGGCCACGCGGCCGCTGGAGCGGGACGCGTACGGCGTGACCGGGCCGATGCTCAGCCCCGTCGCGCCGAGCCAGTGCCGCACGTGGGACGCCCTGGAGGTGCGCGACGGCGTGTCCACGCGCGTGCTGACCGACCTCGGCGAGCTCACCCCGGCCCGGCTCACCTCGGGCCCGCCGTCGGCCCCGGTGGACGTGACGGACGACGCGGCGCGCGCGGAGTGGGCGCGTACGGCCTGCCTCCTGCCGATGGTGCGCTCGCACGGCGTACGGACGGTGAACTCCTGGCGGTTCGCGCAGCAGGAGCTGCCCGCCGAGGGGGGCACCGCGCGGTGGCTGTGCACCCGCGCGGAGACCTGGCGGGGTACGGGCGGCAAGGTGCTGGCCCAGTTCCAGGCGCCGGAGGCCGCGGCGTCGTCCGAGCCGCACGCGGGTGCGGTCACGGCGGGCGCGGTCGTCGCGAAGGCCGACGACTCGCCGGCGTGCGGGGCGCGCGATCCGCACGTCCTGGCGGGCGCCCTGTGGAAGGCGCCCGCCGGGCAGTGGTACATGGTCGCGGCCGGCAGCCCCGAGGTGACGTCGATCGCCGTCTCCGGGGCGGTGACGGGAGCGTCGGACGACCGGCTGCTGGCCGTGGCGGTGGAGGAGAAGCCGGCCAAGCGGATCGAGCTCGGCGGGCGGCTCCAGGACGGTACGCGGGTCAACAGCCTGCGCTGAAGTACCCCGTGCACGACCCTGTTGCCGACGGCGTACCCATCAGTACATTGACGCCATGTCTAACACGCAGCCGGCGGCGAGGACGTCGGAGCGGATCGAGCTGAAGGCCCGGAAGGTCTCCTTCGACTGGGAGGAGACCCCGCTCCACTGGGTTCCCGGCGACCCGTTCACCACCCACACCATCAATGTGCTGCACCTGCTGCTCCCGGCCGGGGAGCGCTGGTTCATCCACGTCTACCGGCAGGTCCTGCCGTACATCCGGGACGACCGGCTGCGTGCGGACGTCATCGGGTTCATCGGCCAGGAGGCCGTGCACTCCCAGGCGCACGACGACGTGCTGCCGCACCTGAAGAAGCTGGGGCTCGACCCGACCCCGTACACCGCGCAGGTCGACTGGCTCTTCGAGAAGCTCCTCGGGGACCGGACGCTGCCGCCCGGCAAGGCGCGGCAGTGGTGGCTCATGGAGCGGGTGGCGCTGATCGCCGCGATCGAGCACTACACCGCCTTCCTCGGCGACTGGGTGCTCAACGCCGAGGAGCTGGACCGGCGCGGCGCGGACCCGGTGATGCTGGACCTGCTGCGCTGGCACGGCGCGGAGGAGGTCGAGCACCGCGCGGTCGCCTTCGAGCTGTTCCTGCACGTCGACGGCGGCTACCGGCGGCGCGTCCGCACGTGGGCGACGGCGTTCTCGGCGCTGGTGTTCCTGTGGCAGCGCGGGGTGCGGTTCTTCATGGAGAACGACCCCTCCCTCCTGGACGGCAAGGCGACGCTCGGGGACTTCGTCCGGCGCGGGCGGCAGGGCGTCCTGCCGTCGACACCGGACATGCTGCGCTCGATACCCCGCTACCTGAGCCGCGCCTACCACCCCTCCCAGGAGGGCAGTACGGCCCAGGCGGTCGCCTACCTCGCCTCCTCCCCGGGAGCCAACGCAGTCAACGCCGCCCACGGAGGTCACTGAGCCATGCCACCCCGTCTGCGTACCGTCGTCCTCGCCGCCGGAGCGGCGCTGCTGGCGAGGCGGGCTCTGCGCCGCCGCATCCAGGCGGCTCCGCTGTGGCCGCTGCCCGCCCTGGAGGAGCCCGTCTCGGGCCGGGGCCGCCGGGCGTCCACCGTGCGCCGCCGCGTGCTCGTCACCGGGCGGAGCTCGCCCGCCGAAGGGGTGGTCCAGCTGCGGCTGGAGGGCACCGGGCTGCCGCCGTGGGAGCCGGGCGCGCACCTGGACGTGGTGCTGCCGTCGGGGCTGGTGCGGCAGTACTCGCTGTGCGGCGACCCGGCCGACGCGGACACATACACCATCGCGACCCGACTCGTCGAGGACGGGCGGGGCGGCTCCCGGGAGGTGCACGAGCAGCTGCACGAGGGCACGGAGGTCGAGATCCGGGGGCCGCGCAACCGCTTCCCGCTCGTCGCCGCGCCCGCGTACGTCTTCGTCGCCGGCGGCATCGGCATCACGCCCGTGCTGCCGATGGTGCGCGCGGCGCGGGCGGCGGGCGCGCAATGGCGGCTGCTGTACTGCGGGCGCTCGCGCGCGACCATGCCGTTCCTGGACGAGGTGGAGGCGCTGGGGAACGTCACGGTGGTGGCCGAGGACGAGGCCGGGCTGCCGGACGTGGGCGCCTTCCTGGCGGACGTGCCCGAGGAGGCCCAGGTCTACTGCTGCGGCCCGGACGGGCTGATGGACGCGGTGGCCGGGGCGCTTCCCCCGGGCGCCACCCTCCATCTGGAGCGGTTCGCGCCGGGCGGCGCCCCCGGCGCGGGCGGCGGGGCCTTCGAGGTCGAACTGCGCCGCTCCGGCCGTACGGTGGCGGTGGCGGCGGACCAGTCCGTGCTCGCCGCCGTGCGCGCGGAGGTGCCGCACGTGTCGTACTCGTGCGAGCAGGGGTTCTGCGGGACCTGCCAGCAGCGGGTGCTGGAGGGCGAGGTGGACCACCGGGACGAGCTGCTGACGGACGACGAGCGGCACGACTCGATGCTGATCTGCGTCTCGCGCTGCCGCGGCGAACGGCTGGTCCTGGACCTGTAGGCCCAGGACAACAGGGCCTACGGGAGCAGCAGCCAGTCGGCGGCCAGCGCGGCCAGCAGGCCGCCGCCGAGCAGCCAGGTGCCCAGCCGGGTACGGCCGTTGCGGCTGAGCTCGATCACGACGCCGCACAGGATCATGGCCAGTCCGTACACTCCGACCACCAGCACGGAGGTGCGGCTGGCCAGCCGCAGCACCAGGACGACCGCCATGGCCACCAGGAGGACCGAGGCGGCGGCGATCCGCAGGCGCCGCGCCTGGCGCGGGCTGAGTCCGGCGTGCGGTTCAGGGTGCGGTCCGGCGTCCGGAGCGTGCGGGGTTTCCTCGTCGGAGAGGCTCATGTCCGGCAGCGTAACGGAAGGTGTAGCGGGCACTGTTCGAAGGGACGGTTAGGCTGTTCGGCATGACGACCGGGGTGCGCCGCAGGATGGGCGTCGAGGAGCGCAGACGCCAGCTGATCGGTGTGGCGCTGGAGCTGTTCAGCCACCGTTCCCCCGAGGACGTGTCGATCGACGAGGTCGCCGCCGCCGCGGGCATCTCCCGGCCGCTGGTGTACCACTACTTCCCCGGCAAGCAGAGCCTGTACGAGGCCGCCCTGCGGCGCGCGGCGGACGAGCTGGCGGCCCGCTTCGAGGAGCCGCACGAGGGCCCGTTGGGCGCGCGGCTGCTGCGCGTGATGGGGCGGTTCTTCGGCTTCGTGGAGGAGCACGGGCCGGGCTTCGCGGCGCTGATGCGCGGCGGTCCGGCCGTCCCCGCAGGCGGAGCCTGCTCAGCAAGCACAGTCTCCACGACGAACGCGATGATCGACGAGGTGCGGCAGGCCGCGTACGAGCAGATCCTCTCCCACCTGGGCGTGGCCGACCCGCCCGCCCGGCTGGAGCTGGTCGTACGGTCCTGGGTGTCGCTCGCCGAGTCGACCGCGCTGCTGTGGCTGGACGGGCGCCGCATCCCGCGCGCCGAGCTGGAGCTCCAGCTGGTGCACGACTTCGCGGCGCTGGCGGCGGTGAGCGCCGCGTACGACGACGAGATGGCGGCCCTGGTGCTCCGCATGTTCGCGGACGAGCCGGCCGACGGGCCGCTGGGCGACCTCATCGGCCGGCTCGACGCGCTGCTGCCGAGGGCGCGGGCCCTGTCGCAGGTTCCGTCTCAGCGCCTGCGGTAGGACCGCTCGAAGTCGTGGGCCTCGGCGGAGAGGTGCACGGCGAGGCCCTCCACCGGCTTCACGTGCGCGGGGAGGAGCGCGAGGACGGCCTCCGTCAGCCGTCCCTTGACCTCGTCCGTACGGCCGGGCGCGAGCCTGATCGCGACGTGGATCACCGCGCCGTCGACGGAGCCGTCGCCCACGACCGTCTCCTCGGCGCGGCGGAAGCGGGACTTGCAGTTCGAGACGTGGGTGCTGACGGTGTCGGCCACCACCGGGTGCAGGGCGAGGGCGAAGCCCCGCCGGTCGAAGGCGTCCTCCAGGGAGGCCGAGTAGTCGACTCTGATGTGCGGCATGGGGGTGGTCACTCCTGTCTCGTGTGAGTGGTGCGCCGCTTCACGATAGGCGGGCGCCCTGCCGTCGGCAGGGCGCCCGCGGTCAATCCGTCACCGTTCGCCTCAGCTGCGGCTGAAAACCGCCACCGTGCGGGCCGGAACCGTGAAGGTGCCCGAAGTCACCGCGTAGGACGACGACTTGACCGTGGCGTCGGCGCCCCCCGCCTGGACCGGGTGGAGGGCGTAGCCCTGGCCGGCGAGCGCGGGGACCTTCTGGGCCTGCTCCTTGGGGGTGGCGTTGAAGACCACGACCAGGTCGCCCAGGCGCATGGTGATCACACCGGGGGTCTCCTCCTTGCCGGAGAGCGGGAAGGCGAGCGCGGACTGGACCTGGTCGGCCGTGGAGAGGCTGAAGGCCTTCTCCGTCGTACGGATCTTCAGCAGGTCCCGGTAGGCGGCGGAGGCTCCGGTGATCTGCGGGCAGCCCACCGTCAGGGACGGAGACGACAGGAGCGGCTTGCCGAAGGACCACTTGTCCTTGTTGTCGGCGGCCGGCGGCAGGCCGCGCCCGAAGCCGTTGCCGGCCCGGCAGTCCCAGTTGAGGACGTTGAACCAGTCGCCGCTGTCGTACGAGTTGCGGTCCAGCGACTTCGAGCGCAGCAGGTCGGTGCCCGCCTGGGAGAGCGCCGGGCCCTGGGAGAGCGCGGCGGTGGCCATGGCGAGGACCTGCATCCTGGCCCGGTCGTCGGGGGAGGTGGCCGCCGGGAGCTTGAAGGCGAGCGCGTCGTACAGGGTCTCGTTGTCGTGGGCGTCCGCGTAGGCGAGGGCGTCGCCGGGGGCGGCGGCGTAGCCGGCGGGGGCGCCGTTGTAGTCGACTTCGGCGCCCTTGACCTGCTTCCCCGAGGTGTCGGTGAAGGTGTAGGAGGCGAGGTTGCCGGTCAGGCCGACCTTGATCAGGTCCTGGTAGTGCAGGAGGCGGGCCTTCTGCTCGGCCGGGGTGCCGTTCGCCTTCGAGGTGTTGGGGTCGGTGAACAGGCCGGAGGCGAAGCCCTGGACGCCGGGGTCGGCGTCGAAGGGGCCGCCGCCGCGGACGGCGTCGCGGGCCCGGTCGGAGAAGGTCGCGATCCCGGTGCCGGCCATGTTCTTCTGGGTGGCCTGGACGAAGCGGGCGTCGTCGGCGATCTCGCCGAAGTTCCAGCCCTCCCCGTACAGGATGATCTTCTTGCCGTCGACGCCGTCCTTTTCGAGGGTCAGGGCGTCGAGGGCCTCGCGGACGGCGAGCATGTTGGCCTTGGGGTGGTGGCCCATGAGGTCGAAGCGGAAGCCGTCGACCTTGTACTCCTTCGCCCAGGTGACGACCGAGTCGACGACGAGCTTGCCCATCATCGTGTTCTCGGGCGCGGTGTTGGCGCAGCAGGTGGAGGTGGCGACGGTGCCGTCGGCCAGCAGCCGCTGGTAGTAGCCGGGCACGATCCGGTCGAGGACGGACTTCTCCGACTGGCCGCTCGCGACGGTGTGGTTGTAGACCACGTCCATGACGGTGCGCAGCCCGGCCTGGTTGAGGGACTGCACCATGCGCCGGAACTCGACCGTGCGGCGCATGCCCTCCGGGTCGGAGGCGTACGAGCCCTCCGGGACGGTGTAGTGCAGCGGGTCGTAGCCCCAGTTGTACGCGTCCTTGGCGGCGGCCTTCGCCACACACGCCTGCTGCTCGTCGGAGTCGGGCGCGTACACCTTCAGGTCGCAGGCGGGCGCGGTCTGGCCGGACTTCTTCTCGGGGATGGTGCCGATGTCGAAGACGGGCAGCAGGTGGACGTACGACGTGCCGCTCGCGGCCAGCTTCCGCAGGTGCTTCATGCCGTCGGACGCGGTGTCCGTGAAGGCGAGGTAGCCGCCGGGGTGCTTCGAGGTGCGGTCCGCGACCGAGAAGTCCCGGACGTGCAGCTCCTGGATCTGCGCGTCGCGCAGCGGGGTCGCGGCGGGCTTCTTCAGGGTGGTCCAGCCCGCCGGGACGAGGGCCGGGTCGGCGAGGTCGGTGACCAGGCTGTGGACCGAGTCGGTGGTGAGGGCGGTGGAGTACGGGTCGGTGACCTTGTTGGTGACGACCTTCTGGACGCTGGGCGCCCAGACCGTCACCTCGTACCGGTACGGCTTGTTCCGCCAGCTCTTGCCGCCCGTGACGGACCAGACGCCGGTCGCGGCGTCGCGCTTCATCGCCACGCGCTTGCCGTCGAGTTCGAGGGCGACGTTCTGCGCGGTGGGCGCCCAGACGGAGAGGGTGGGCGTGCCCTTGCGGAAGACCGGGCCGAGCGCCGTGGCCTGCGCCTTCGTGCCGTACAGGTCGTCGAGGACGCCCGGGATCTGGACGCCGGTGGCGGCGAGCAGGGCCCCGTTGGCGGCCCTGTGCGTGGCGATCAGCTGGCCGCGCAGCGCGTCACGCACCCGGTCGCGGTCGCGCGGGTCGAGGGTGAAGGCTGGGTAGTCCTTGAGGTGCGGGTACTCGGCCTTCTGGGCGTCGGTGAGCGCACCGGGGTTCAGCCGCAGCCAGCGGCCCTCGTCGGAGAGGGCGCCCTTGGTCGCGGTGATGGAGCCGTCCCGGTCGTACACCAGCTGCTGGCTCGTCCCCGGCGTGGCCTTCACCTTCCAGACGACGGTGTCGGCGTCGATCCACTGGGCCTCGGCCTTGGTGAGGTCGAGGGCGGGCGCGGCGCCCGAGGTGGGCAGCAGGTAGCCGGTGTCGCCGGTGAGGAGCCAGACCTCCTTGCCGTACGTGCCGAAGTCGAGCGACCGGTCGGCGGGGATGTCCTTCTCGTCGCCCTTGTGGACGATGTAGGAGAGGGAGGTGGCCCCGGCGGCGAGCGGTACCTCGAAGGTGAGGCCGAAGGCGTCCTTCCTCACGGGCTGGAGCGGCTTGGACCAGTCGGTGGGGGTGGCGGCGCCGGTCCAGGTGTGCAGGCCCCAGCCGTCGTAGTTCCCGTCGGGGCGGTGGTAGTGGATGACGGCCTTGCCCGGGTCCTGCGGCGGGTACGCGCCGTCGGGCGCCTTGTCCGCCTGGCCGTCCGCGCCCTGCTTGATCCAGACCTCGCCGGTGGCGGAGAGGTCGAGGACACGCTGCGGGCCGTCGGCGGTGCCGTTCTTCTCGACGGTGTACGGGACGGACGTGGCGCCGTCCTCGACCTTGACCCAGGCGAAGGCGCCGTACGCGTCACGGCCGGCGAAGGCGGCGGTGGCGGAGCCCGTCCTCAGCTGCCAGCCGTCGTAGTCGCCGTCCGGGCGCTGGTAGTGGACGACCGCGTAGTCCCGGTCGACGGCGCTGGGCTTGCCGGGCTTCGGCGCCTGCCCGGCGGTGGTGGTGGCGAGGGCGCTCGCGGTGCGGCCGGTGCTGTCGACGACGACGGCCTTGTAGCGCAGGGCCGTTCCCGCGGGGGCGGTGACGGTGTGGGTGACCTTGTACGGGGCGTGGTCGGCGGAGCCGAGGACCTGCCACTTCCCGGTGCCCTGCTGGGCGGCGAAGACGACGCGGTTCAGACCTCCGCCGTCGACGTCGGCGGTGACCTCGACGGTGCCGATGGCTCCGGCGGCCGGGGCTTTGAGCGCGATGGCCGGCCTGGCGGCGGGGGCCGGGACGGGCTTGCCCGCCTTGAGGACGACGGAGGACAGGGCGGGGACGGTCAGCTTCAGCGTCTGTCCGCCGGTGACCGTGCCGGTGCCGCCGTACACGTACCGGAAGGCCGTGTCCGGGGAGTCGGTGGCGAGCTCCACGGTCTTCGGGGCGGTGGCGTTGTTGACGGCGACGACGTACTCGGTGCGCGCCTTCGTCTCCGCGCCGGAGAAGCGGGAGAAGGCGTACACGCCCTGCCCGCTGTCGGCGTGGCGCTCGGTCTGGACGCCGTCGCGGAGCGCCGGGTGCGCCTTGGTGAGCCGGGAGAGCGCGGCGATGGAGCGGTAGAGGGGGTGGCCGGTGTCGTACGCGTCGTCGGCGTGCGTGCGGTCGGTGCCGAGCTGGTCGTCGTCGAGGTAGTCGGCGGTCTTCGACGCGAACAGGGTCTGGCGGGCGTCCTTGTCGCCGCCGGCGCCGGTGAAGCCCTGCTCGTCGCCGTAGTAGACGACGGGGTTGCCGCGGGTGAGGAACATCAGCTCGTTGGCGAGCCGGTAGCGGGCCACGAGCTCCTCGTCGCCGGCCTTGGCGTTGTCCTGCTTCAGGAAGGTGCCGAAGCGGCCCATGTCGTGGTTGCCGAGGAAGGGCACCGACTCGTAGGCGTTGGCCTTGTCGGTGGTGTAGCGGTAGTCCTGCGCGAACAGCTCGGAGAGCTTGGTCGCGGGGCCGCCCTGGGAGGCGTACCGGCGGGCGGCGTCCTGGAAGGGGAAGTCGAGGGTGGCGTCGAGCCGGCCCCGGGTGACGTAGGGGGCGGTGACGGCCGGGTCGGCGGAGTACACCTCGCCGAACATGAAGAAGTCGTCGCGGCCCTGCTTCGCGGCGTACGCGTCGAGGGCGGTGGCCCACTGGGTCCAGAACTCGGTGTTGACGTGCTTGACGGTGTCGATGCGGAAGCCGTCGATGTCGAAGTCGCGCACCCAGCGCTGGTAGATCTTCTCCATGCCCTCGACGACCTCGGGGCGCTCGGTCCACAGGTCGTCCAGGCCCGCGAAGTCGCCGTGCGTGGAGGACTCGCCGGCGAAGGTGGAGTCGCCCCGGTTGTGGTACATCGCCGGGTCGTTGAGCCAGGAGGGGACCTTGAGGTTCCGCTTCTCCTCGGGCACGACGGGCGTACGCGGGAAGGCGTCGAGGTCCGTCCTCGGGAAGCGCCGGGTCCCGTCGGCGTAGTCGGCGTCGTCGAAGGGGACGCCGTCCTTCGTCAGGTACGGGAAGGCGCCCTTGGAGAGGTAGCCGTAGGACTTCTCCTTGTAGTCGACGACGTCGGCGGTGTGGTTGGTGATGACGTCGAAGAAGACCTTCATGCCCTTGGCGTGGGCCTTGTCGATGAGCGTCTCCAGGTCGGCGTTCGTGCCGAAGTGGGGGTCGACCTGGGTGAAGTCGGTGATCCAGTAGCCGTGGTAGCCGGCCGAGGCGTCCTTGCCCTCGCCCTGCACGGGCTGGTTCTTGAAGATCGGCGCCATCCAGATGGCGGTGGTGCCCAGGCCCTTGATGTAGTCGAGCTTCTCCGTCAGGCCCTTGAGGTCGCCGCCCTGGTAGAAGCCCTTGTCGGCGGGGTCGTACCCGGTGGTGAGGCGTGTGCCGGTCAGGCCGCCGCGGTCGTTCTTCGGGTCGCCGTTGGCGAACCGGTCGGGCAGCACGAAGTAGAACTGCTCCCGGGTCAGGTCATGGCGGGCGGGCTGGGCGGCGAGCGCCTGGTCCGACGGCGGCGCGGGCGGCCTGGGTGCCGCGGCGGCCGGGAGCGCGGGCACGAGCGCGGCGACCGTCGCCGCCGCGAGGGCGGCCGCGGCTGCGCGCGGCAGGGTTCTGGATCCGGTGCCGGATCCGGAGGGGGGCCGTATCAAGGGGGTTCTCCTCGGGGAGGGTTGCGGAGAAGGGGCCCCGCGCCCGGGGAGGTCCGGGCGCGGGGCGTGAAACGGGTGGGCTCAGGCGCGCCAGGTGTCGTTCAGGGTGACCTTCCCGGAGGCCGGGACGGTGGCCGTGCGGTTGGCGCCGCTCTCCCAGGTGACGTTCCCGGCGGCGTCCTTGCGGACGTACTTGTACGCGAAGGTGGTGCCGGCCGGCAGGTTCACGTCGAGCTTCCAGACGGGGTACGCCGCCGGGTCGAGCTTGAGCGCGGCGGCCGGGTTCCAGCTGCCGAGGGCGGGCTGGTCGCCGGTGACGTAGATGTTCTCGCCGGGGACGGTGGTGGCGTGGACGGCGAAGGACGCGCCGGTGGTCACCGGGGTGGTGGTCCCGCCGGAGCAGGTCCGCGCACCCGCGTGCAGGGCGAGCGCCGTACCGGCGCCGAGGGTCGCCGTGAACTGTCCGGAGCCGTTGACCGTGACCGGCCGGTTGGACTGGACGTCGCAGTAGTCGCCGGCGGGCAGCGACGTCTGGAAGGTGCGGGTGAGGGCGGACGTCTCGTGGTTGAGGGCCACGTACGCCTTGTCGCCGCGGCCGAAGGCGATGGCGTCGGCGCCGTTGTCCCACCAGTTCGTGACACCCTGACCGCGGGCCACGTTCCGGAGGGCGACCATGGAGGCGATCTCGCGCCAGGCGTGCTGGCACTTCCAGCCGTCGCTGTAGCAGGCGTTCACCTGGCCGCCGGCGGGCGGGCCGGCGTCCTTGTCGGTCCACTCGTAGCCCGAGTGGACGTCCGGGGAGCCGTACGGCCAGGCCAGCATGAAGACGTTGGCCAGCGTGTAGGCAGAGCCGCTCTTGTAGCTGAGGGTGTCGCCGACGCGCTCGGTGTCGTGGTTGTCGACGAAGACGGCGGACTTGCCGGACTCCATGTAGCCCCAGGCCTCGCCGAAGTTCTTCAGGTAGGCGAGGTTCTCGCCGGTGAAGACGCGCTTGAGGTCGCGGGCGTACCGGAACTCCTGCACATCGCCGCTGCCGAGGTACTCGCTGGGCGAGACGGCCTCGCCGGCGCCGTGGATGGCCTCCTGCTTCCAGTAGACGTCCGGCCGCGTGAGCTTGGACTTGATGGCGGTGAGGTCGGCGGCCGGCATGTGCTTGGCGGCGTCGACGCGGAAGCCGTCGACGCCGAGCGACAGCAGGTCGTTCAGATAGCCGGCGATCTTGGTGCGGACGTACTCCTCGCCGGTGTCGAGGTCGGCGAGTCCGACGAGCTCGCAGTTCTGGACGTTGCCGCGGTCCTGGTAGGTGGTGATCTGGGCCGTGCAGTCGTCCATGTCGGGGGCGGAGTACAGACCGGGGTAGCCGTACTTGGTGTACGCCGTCCCGCCGGTACCGGTGCCGTTCCCGGCCGCCATGTGGTTGATGACGGAGTCGGCGACGACCTTGACGCCCGCGCCGTGGCAGGCGTCGACCATGTTCTTGAAGGCGGTACGGTCGCCGAGGCGCCCCGCGATCTTGTAGCTGACGGGCTGGTACGAGGTCCACCACTGGCCGCCCTGGATGTGCTCCTGGGGCGGCGAGACCTGAACGTAGCCGTATCCGGCGGGGCCGAGCTGCTCGGTGCAGGCCTTCGCCACGGAGGCGAAGTTCCACTCGAAGAGCACGGCGGTGACGTCCTTGGTGCCGGGCGGCGCGGCCTGCGCGGGGGTGGGGGGCGCCGTGAGGGCGACCGCGGCCCCCGCCACGAGGGTGGCGAGGGCGAGCGCGGCGGCCACGGGCTTTCTGGCCATGGTGCCTCCTGGGGAAGGGAGGTGCGGATGCGACGGTGCAGCCTCGTGCGGCAACGCGCCATGCCCGCAAGGCCGGTGGACGTGAAGGTTCTTGCTGCAAGAAAGCAGCAACGGTTTTCGGTCGAGACCGTACGAGCCCGTCGGCGTACGGTCAACCCCTCGAACACGGTCCGGTTACACCCCGGAAATCCGCGGGTTCCCTCGCTGCAAAGTCTTTCGCAAGCAGTTGCAGCGGTGCTACTTTCAACCAGCGCTCCGGTCCGGTCGGCCGAGGGTCCCCTCACCCCGGGGCCCCACGCGCCCGGCCGGCCGGACCGGGTACCACCCTCACCGGTGCTGCGCGGTCGAACCCCGCACCACCAGCTCTGGCTGGAAGACGAACTCCGTGCGCTGCACCGGGTTCCCGTCGATCTCCTCCAGCAGCGCGTCGACCGCCGCCGTCGCCATCGCCTGCACGGGCTGGCGCACCGTGGTCAGCGGCGGGTCCGTGAACGCGATGAGCGGCGAGTCGTCGAACCCGACCACCGACACGTCCCCGGGCACGTCGAGCCCGCGCCCCCGCACCGCGCGTATCGCGCCGAGCGCCATCAGGTCGCTGCCGCACACGATCCCCGTACAGCCCTCGTCGAGGAGCTCGGCCGCCGCCGCATGGCCGCCCTCGACGCCGAACAGCGTGGGCCGCACGAGCAGTTCGGCGTTCTCGCGCGCCACCCCCAACAACGCGTGCAGCGCCGCCGTGAACCCTTCGGCCTTGCGGCGCGAGGGCACGTACCGGGTCGGCCCGATGGCGAGGCCGATGCGCTCGTGGCCGAGCTCCACCAGGTGCCGTACGGCCATGCGGGCGGCGGAGCGGTCGTCGGGCGAGACGAAGTGCGCGTCGATGTGCTCGTTGAAGCCGTTGATGAGGACGAACGGCACGCCCCGCCCGGCCAGCCGGGCGTACCGGGCCGGGTCGGCCGCGGAGTCGGCGTGCAGCCCTGACAGGAAGACGATGCCGGTGACGCCCCGCTCCTCCAGCTGCTCGACGAGCTCGTCCTCGGTGGCGCCGCCCGGCATCTGTGTACACAGCACCGGCGTGTAGCCGTGCCCCGCCAGGACCTGCTCGATGACCTGCGCGAACGCCGGGAAGATGGGGTTGGTCAGCTCCGGGATGACGAGCCCCACCAGGCCGGCGCTGCGCCGCTTGAGCCGTACGGGCCGCTCGTAGCCGAGGACGTCGAGGGCGGCGAGCACCCGGGTCCGGGTCCCGCCCGCGACGCCCGCCTTGCCGTTGAGGACCCGGCTGACGGTGGCCTCGCTGACACCGGCCTGCGCCGCGATGTCCGCGAGCCGCGGGGCGCCCCCTCCTCCGTCGCCCCGCGGCTCGCCCGACGGCACGAGGGCCGTCACACCGCCCACCAGACGGTGGTGTCGGCGGGTATGTCGGTGGTGCCGTCGACGCTGGTGCGCACCCGCTCGCTGGCGAGCAGCATCCGGCCGGGCACCTCGATCCGTATCGCCTCACCGGTGGTGTTGGCCGTGCAGACGAAGCCGTCGCGGCGGAACACCAGCAGCCCCTCGGGCGCCTCCTGCCACTCCACCTCGTCGCCCGCGCCGAGCCCCGGCTGCTCCCGGCGCACCGCCAGCGCGGCGCGGTACAGCTCCAGCGTCGACGACGGGTCGCCGGTCTGGGCCTCGACGCTCAGGGCGGCCCAGCTCGCGGGCTGCGGGAGCCAGCTGCCGCCGCTGCCGAAGCCGTACGAGGAACCCTCGACGGTCCACGGGATGGGCACGCGGCAGCCGTCGCGGAAGCCGTCCTGGCCGCTGGCGCGGAAGAACGACGGGTCCTGGCGCACCTCGTCGGGCAGGTCGGTGACGTCCGGCAGGCCGAGCTCCTCGCCCTGGTAGAGGTAGGCGGAGCCGGGCAGCGCCAGCATCAGCAGGGTGGCCGCGCGGGCCCGGCGCAGCCCGAGCTCCCGGTCGCCGGGCGTGCGCAGCTGGGTGCCGAGCCCGGCCGGGTTGGCGAACCGGGTGGCGTGGCGGGTCACGTCGTGGTTGGACAGCACCCAGGTGGCGGGGGCGCCGACGGGGCGCATCGCGGCGAGCGAGGCATCGATGACCTTGCGCAGCTCGGCGGCGTCCCAGTGGGTGCCGAGGTACTGGAAGTTGAAGGCCTGGTGCATCTCGTCGGGGCGCACGTAGTTCGCGGTGCGCTCGACGGTCGGGGTCCATGCCTCGGCGACGAGCACGCGCTCGCCGTCGTACTCCTCCAGGACCTGGCGCCAGCTGCGGTAGATCTCGTGGACGCCGTCCTGGTCGAAGAAGGGCATCACGTCGTTGCCGAGCAGCTTGAGCTGGTCGTGGGAGCCGATGTCGGGCAGGCCCTCGGCCTTGACCAGCCCGTGGGCGACGTCCACGCGGAAGCCGTCGACGCCCATGTCGAGCCAGAAGCGCAGGATGGAGCGGAACTCGTCGCGTACGGCGGGGTGTTCCCAGTTGAAGTCAGGCTGCTCGGGCGCGAAGAGGTGCAGGTACCACTCGCCGTCCGCGACGCGGGTCCACGCGGGGCCGCCGAAGATGGACTCCCAGTCGTTGGGGGGCAGCGAGCCGTCCGCGCCGCGCCCGGGGCGGAAGTGGTAGCGGTCGCGCAGCGGCGATCCGGGGCCCTCGCGCAGCGCGCGCTGGAACCACTCGTGCTGGTCGGAGGAGTGGTTGGGGACGAGGTCGACGATGATGCGCAGGCCGAGCTCGTGGGCCTCGCGGATCAGCGCGTCGGCGTCCAGCAGGGAGCCGAACATGGGGTCGATGGCGCGGTAGTCGGCGACGTCGTACCCGGCGTCGGCCTGCGGCGAGGCGTAGAAGGGGCTGAGCCAGACGGCGTCGACGCCGAGCTCCTTCAAGTACGGCAGCCGGCTGCGGATGCCTTCCAGGTCGCCCATGCCGTCGCCGTTGCCGTCGGCGAAGCTGCGCGGATAGACCTGGTAGATCACCGCGTCTCTCCACCAGCCCGTGTGCGTGCCGGTGGTGCCGGTTGCGGAGGGGGCGGGGGCAGCGAGGTGCTGGGTCATGTCTTCCCTGGAGTCATGAGGAGTGGAGCGGTGACCGGTCCGGCGTCAGGCACGGACCGGTCACCGCAGACCGGGACGGAGGATCAGGACTTGGTGGCGCCGGCGGTCAGTCCGGAGACCAGGTGCCGCTGGACGAGGCCGAAGACGACGGTGGCGGGCACCGCGATGAGCACGGCGGCGGCGGTCAGCGAGCCCCAGTCGGCGGTGTACTGGTTGACGAAGGTCTGCAGGCCGCCCGCGAGGGTGAGGTTCTCCTCGCCGGTCATGAACGCGGAGGCGTAGGCGACCTCGGCCCAGCCGGTGATGAAGGTGTAGAACGCCGTGACGGCGAGACCGGGCTTGGCGAGCGGCATGATGAGCCGCCAGAAGGTGCCGAAGGGCGTCAGTCCGTCGACCCGGCCCGCCTCGTCGATCTCGGCCGGGATGCCGTCGAAGTAGCCCTTCATCATCCAGGCGCAGAACGGCACGGCGACGGTCAGGTACGTGACCACCAGGCCGACCGGCTGGTTGAGCAGCCCCATCGAGGCGAGCAGGTTGTACAGCGGCACGATCAGGACCGCGACCGGGAACATCTGGGTGATCAGCAGCATCCACATCAGCGGGCGCAGGCCCGGGAAGCGGAAGCGGCTGACGGCGTACCCGGTGGTGGCGGAGATGAAGACGCCGATGACGGTGGTCAGTCCGACGACGATCAGCGAGTTGCCGAGCCACGACAGGAACTGGGTGTTGTTGATGACGTGGGTGTAGTTGCCGAGCGTGAAGTTCTTGACGAGCGAGGTGTCGAACGCGTCGGTCTTCGGCTTGAAGGAGGTGATGACCAGCCACAGCGGCGGGAAGACCGCGATGACGCCGGCGACCAGCAGCGTCAGGTGCAGCGCGACGGAGGCCAGCGGGGACCGCTCCTCGCGGCCGCGCACCTTGCGGGCCTTACCGGAACCGGTCTTGCGGATCTGGGTTGCGGTGCTCACCACATGTCTCCCTGCTTCTTGAGCGCACGGCGGTAGACCACCGCGAAGAGCGACAGGAGCAGCAGGATCACCACGCCCCAGGCCGCGGAGGCCGCGTAGTCGCGCGGGCTGACGACGAATGAGAGCCGGTAGGCGTACGTCACGAGGATCTCGGTGGCGTCACCGGGCCCGCCCCGGGTCAGCAGGAAGATCACCGGGAACATGTTGAAGGTCCAGATGCAGCTGAGCAGCGTGACCGTCGCGGAGACCGGCCGCAGCCCGGGCAGCGTGATGTGGCGGAACCGCTGCCAGGGGGTGGCGCCGTCCATCTCGGCGGCCTCGTACAGCTCGCCGGGGATGGCCTGGAGTCCGCCGAGCAGGGCGACCAGCATGAAGGGCACGCCGATCCAGACGTTGACGGCGATGACGGAGATCTTCGCCCAGGTCGGGTCGTTGAGCCAGGAGATGCCGTCGATGCCGCCGCCCGCGAGGAGCTTGTTGAACAGGCCGCTGCGCTCGTTGAAGAGCAGCTTCCAGGTGAAGACGGAGACGAA
Source organism: Streptomyces sp. NPDC003036 (assembly GCF_040611175.1). NCBI lineage: Bacteria > Bacillati > Actinomycetota > Actinomycetes > Kitasatosporales > Streptomycetaceae > Streptomyces > Streptomyces sp. NPDC003036. The sequence goes on from NZ_JBEXNO010000004.1 coordinate 81,068, forward strand.
GGCGGGCACGGCCCACGGCAGGACCAGGGCCATGCGGTAGAAGGCGCGGCCCTTGATCTTCCGGTTGAGCAGGGTGGCGAGGGCCAGGCCCAGCGTGAAGGAGAGCGACACGCAGGCGACGGTCCACACCACGGTCCAGCCGAGCCGGTCCCAGAAGACGCCGTCGGTGAGGATCGCCCGGTAGTTGTCGAGACCCACGGACTGGTACGTCGCGGGGATGTGGTTGACGCCGATCGTGCGCTCGACGTTGGCTTCGTTCGCGTCGGTGAGCGACAGGTAGACACCGCGCACGAGCGGGTAGCCGATGATCACGCCGATCACGGCGACGACCGGAGCGACCATGCTCCAGGCGTACCAGTGAGTGGTCAGCGCCCTGCGCAGCCGGCCCGGGGTCGGGTGCCCCGGGTTCTTCTCAGTGCGGCGGCCGCGGCCGCGGGCGCTGTGGGCGCCCGCGGCGGTGGCCTCCGACTGGCTGGTCTCGACAGCCATGGGTCGGTCAGCCCTTCTCACTGCTTACTTGTAGTCCTTGAGCATCTTGCGGTAGGCGTCGCCGGTCTCCTGGGCGGCCTTCTCCGGGGCGGTCCTGCCGCCGAGGACGTTGGCCATCTGCAGGCGGACCGGCTCGAAGAGCGCGTTGCCCTGCGGGATCCAGGGGCGCTCGACGGCCTTGTCGACCGCGGGCTTGAAGAACTTGACCATCTCGTTGTTCGCGACGGACGGCTGCGTGTAGACCGACAGGCGGGTCGGCAGCAGGCTCAGCTTCTCGGTGGTCTGCTGCTGGACCTTGGCGGAGCTCATGTAGCGGGCGAACTCGTACGACGCGTCGAGGTTCTTCGACCCGGCGTAGACGGAGAGGTTCCAGCCGCCCTGCGGGGAGCCCTGCGCGGCGCTGCCGGCGGGGACGGGCGCGATGCCGAGGTTGGCCGGGTCCTTGAACTCGGCGCCGGCGCGGGTGTCGGCGATGGCCCACGGGCCGTTGAGCATCATCGCGACCTTGCCGGACTTGAAGGCGTTCTGCATGTTGTTCCAGCCGTCGGAGGCGTCGGTGATCGCCGCCTTCGAGTCGACCAGGTCCTTGATGGTCTTGTACGCCTTGACGCCCGCCGGGTCGTCGATGGTGACGGTCTTGGACTTGGCGTCGACCATGTCGCCGCCCTCGCCGTACAGGAAGGAGAGGAACCAGTACGGGTCGTCGCCGCGGAGGTAGAGGCCGGTCTTGCCGGGCGACTTCTCGCTGATCTTCTTCGAGGCGGCCTTGAGCTCCTCGATGTTCTTCGGGACCTCGACGCCGGCGTCCTTGAGCATCTTCTTGTTGTAGAAGAGCGCCATGGTGTCGATGACCTGCGGCACGGCGTAGGTCTTGCCGTTGAACTTGGTGGACGCGGCGGCCTGCGGCAGCCAGTCGACCTCGTTCTCCACCGCGCGGGTGTTGTCCAGCGGGGCGAGGTAGCCCAGGTTGGCGAAGTCGGCGACCCAGGCGACCTCGGTGCGCATCACGTCGGGCGCCCCGGAGTTGCCGCCGGCGGCGTTCTTGAACTTGGCGTTCGCCTCGCCGAAGGGCACGCTGACGTACTTGACCTTCACCTTGGGGTGCAGCTTGGTGAAGCCCTCGGCCAGCGCCTGGTAGGTCGGCCTCTCCGCTTCGTTCGCGGTGTCCCAGAAGGTGACGGTGCCGGACAGCTCGCCCGAGCTCTTCTTGCCGCCGTCGCCCTCTCCACCGCCGCAGGCCGCCGTCGTGAGGCCGAGGGCCGCGACCAGCGCGGTGGCCGCTATGCCACGCCGCATGTGAACTCCTTCAACTGATCCCGGGAAGACGAAGGCGTACTCGCCTCCTGCCGACCGCTCCCTCGCGGCGCGCCGGGCTGGCAGGAACGTAACAGGGATGAAAACGCGCCGAAAGACCTTGCAGTAATTTTTTGCAAGCAGGGGTGATCGTTACATTCGCGTGTCCCTACAGTTGCCGACGCATCGCTTGACACGCCCGTACCGGATGGGTTGCGGACCCCTGGAAGCCTCTGCAAGCCTTTTCAGAAGTTGTTGCAGACACATTGCAGGACCGTTTCATGGCCGCGCCCACCTCGTTGCTTGTACGTAGCCCCCGTCCCGGCCGACCCGAGAGGGACCCGCACATGGCCCACGAGCTCACCTCGCCCGTCCAGGCAGCCGAGGACCCGCTCCTCGCGAGCCCTTCCCCGGCGATCCCCTCCGAGGAGGGCGCCTCCCGGTCGGGCTGGTGGCGGGACGCCGTCATCTACCAGGTGTACGTCCGCTCCTTCGCCGACAGCGACGGCGACGGCATCGGCGATCTGCGCGGCGTACGGGAGCGTCTCGAGCACCTGGTGGAGCTGGGGGCGGACGCGGTGTGGCTCACGCCGTTCTACGCCTCGCCCCAGGCGGACGGCGGGTACGACGTCGCCGACTACCGCGCCGTCGACCCCGTCTTCGGGGACCTCGCGGACGCCGACGACCTGGTGCGCCGGGCCCATGAGCTGGGGCTGCGGGTGATCGTCGACATCGTCCCGAACCACACGTCCGACCGGCACCCGTGGTTCCGCGAGGCCCTCGCGGGCGTGGGCCGCGAGCGCTACCACTTCCGCCCGGGCAAGGGCCCGGACGGCTCGCTGCCGCCCAACGACTGGGAGTCGGTCTTCGGCGGCCCGGCCTGGACGCGCGTCCCGGACGGCGCCTGGTACCTGCACCTCTTCGCACCCGAGCAGCCCGACCTGAACTGGGACCACGCCGAGGTGCGGGCCGAGTTCGATTCGGTGCTGCGGTTCTGGCTGGACCTGGGCGTCGACGGCTTCCGGATCGACGTCGCGCACGGCATGGTCAAGGCGCCCGGCATGCCGGACATCGGCCACGGCGAGCAGGCCCGGCTGATCGGCACCCAGCAGCTGCCGTTCTTCGACCAGGACGGCGTCCACGAGATCCACCGCGGGTGGCGGCGGCTGCTCGACTCCTACGGCGGCGAGCGCATCGGCGTCGCGGAGGCGTGGGCCCCGTCGGCGGAGCGCCTCGCCCTGTACGTCCGCCCCGACGAGTTGCACCAGGCGTTCAACTTCCAGTTCCTCAACTGCCCGTGGGACGCCGACTGCCTGCACCGCGTCATCGACGACTCCTTGCGGGCCACCACCTCGGTGGGCGCCACGACGACGTGGGTGCTCTCCAACCACGACGTCGTACGCCACACCACCCGGTACGGCGCGGGCGAGGCGGGCCTGCGGCGGGCGCGGGCGGCCACGCTCCTGATGCTGGCCCTGCCCGGCTCGGTCTACCTCTACCAGGGCGAGGAGCTGGGGCTGCCCGAGGTCACGGAGCTGCCGGACGAGGTGCGGCAGGACCCGGCGTTCCTGCGCGGCGAGGGCCAGGACGGGCTGCGCGACGGCTGCCGCGTACCGATCCCGTGGACCGCCGAGGGCCCCTCGTACGGCTTCGGGCCGGGTGGCAGCTGGCTTCCGCAGCCCGCCGCCTGGGGCGGGCTGAGCGTCGCGGCCCAGACCGGCGACCCGGCCTCCACGCTGGAGCTCTACCGCGCCGCCCTCGCCCTGCGCCGCACGCACCCCGCCCTCGGCGCGGGCGACGGGGTCGAGTGGCTCCCGGCACCGCGCGGTGTGCTCGCCTTCCGCCGCCGCGCCGGCGACGCGGTCTTCGTCTGCACGGTGAACCTCGGCGGCCGCGCGGTGGAACTGCCCGCCCCGGGGCGGCTGCTGCTCGCGAGCACGCCGCTCGTGCCGCAGGACCCGGACGTGACGGCCGGCGGGTCCGGGTCAGGCGCCGAGGGCAAAGTACCCGCGCCGGCGCGGGAGTTGCCGGACGGCGCCGAGCCCGCCGAGAGCGGCCGGACGGTGCTCCTCGCCCCCGATTCCTGCGTCTGGTGGGCAAGCTGACGTGCGGCCGGTACAGTCGCATCCTATGACCGCGCGGCTAGCCGACATCGCAGCCCAGGCGGGGGTCAGCGAAGCCACAGTCAGCCGCGTGCTCAACGGCAAGCCGGGTGTGGCCGCGGCCACCCGCCAGTCCGTGCTGGCCGCGCTCGACGTCCTCGGTTACGAACGGCCCGTACGGCTGCGGCAGCGCAGCGCCGGGCTCGTCGGGCTCATAACGCCCGAGCTGGAGAACCCGATCTTCCCGGCCCTCGCCCAGGTCATCGGCCAGGCCCTGACCCGCCAGGGCTACACCCCGGTCCTCGCCACCCAGACGCCCGGCGGCTCCACCGAGGACGAGCTCACCGAGATGCTCGTCGAGCGCGGCGTCTCCGGCATCATCTTCGTCTCCGGTCTGCACGCCGACACCACCGCCGACATGACGCGCTACGACCAGCTGCGCGGCAAGGGCGTCCCGTACGTCCTGATCAACGGCTTCTCGCCCAAGGTGCAGGCCCCCTTCGTCTCCCCGGACGACCGGGCCGCGATGCAGCTCGCCGTCACCCACCTCGCCTCCCTCGGGCACACCCGGATCGGCCTCGCCGTCGGCCCGAAGCGCTTCGTCCCCGTCGTCCGGAAGATCGAGGGCTTCCGGCGCGGCATGCGCGAGCGCTTCGGCCTCTCCCCGGAGGAGACCGAGGAGCTCATCCAGCACTCCCTCTACACCCTGGAGGGCGGCCAGGCCGCCGCCACCGCGCTCATCGAGCGCGGCTGCACCGCCGTGGTCTGCGCCAGCGACATGATGGCGCTCGGTGCCATCCGGGCGGCCCGGCAGCAGGGGCTGCACGTCCCCCGCGACATCTCCGTCGTCGGCTTCGACGACTCCCCCCTCATAGCCTTCACGGACCCTCCCCTGACCACCATCCGCCAGCCCGTGCAGGCGATGGGCCAGGCCGCGGTCCGCGCGCTGCTGGAGGAGATCGGCGGCACCCCCGCCCCGCACAGCGAGTTCGTCTTCATGCCCGAGCTCGTCGTCCGGGGCTCCACCGCCTCCGGACCCCAAGGCCGGCGGGGGGCGGACCGGCGCGGCGATGGCAGCGAGGACCCGACTGACGGATGATCGACGCAGTGGACATATCTGGCACACTCTTGGCCCATGGGTGACACAACAGTGAGAACAATGGAAGGCCGCACGACGGCCCCCTCATCACCCATCGAGGAGCAGCGCCCCCAGGCCGCGCCCCCGCGCCGGACCACCCTGGAGCGCCTGCGGGCCCCCCGCCGCCCCCGTATCTGGTTCGAGATCCTGCTGATCGCGGTCAGCTACGGCACGTACTCGGCCATCCGCAACGCCGTACCCGAGCAGAGGGCGGAGGCGCTGCGCAACGCCGACTGGATCTGGCGTGCGGAGCAGGCACTCGGCATAGCGGTCGAGAAGACGGTCAACCACGCCGTCGACTCCGTGACGTGGCTGATCGTGGGCATGAACTACTACTACGCCACGCTCCACTTCATCGTGACCATCGGCGTGCTGGTGTGGCTGTACCGCTGGCATCCGGGGCGGTACGCCGCCACCCGCCTGGTGCTGTTCTCCACCACCGGTGTCGCCCTGCTCGGCTACTACCTGTATCCGCTCGCTCCGCCGCGGCTGATGACCAGCGAGAAGTTCATCGACACCGTCCTGGTCCACCAGACCTGGGGCTCGATGGCCTCCGGCGACCTGAAGCAGATGTCGAACCAGTACGCCGCCATGCCGTCCATGCACATCGGCTGGTCCCTGTGGTGCGGCCTGACCATCTACGCCCTGGCCCGGGCGCCCTGGGCGAAGATCCTCGGCTTCCTCTACCCCGTCGCCACCCTGGTGGTCATCGTCGCCACCGCCAACCACTTCTGGCTGGACGCCGTGGGCGGCCTGATGTGCCTGGCCTTCGGCTACACGCTCGCGTACGTCTGGTACCGCAGCGCCCCGCACAACCTGCCGCGGTACGTCGCGACACCGGCGGCTCACGCCCCGTAGAAGAGCTCCTCGACCAGGGCCCGCGCGCGGCGCGTCGTACGGCGGTAGTCCTCGACCATCTCGCCGACGTGCCCGGGGCCGTACCCGAGGTAGCGGGCGACGGCGGCCAGTTCGCGCCCGTCCGACGGGAAGGTGTCGCCGGCCCTGCCGCGTACCAGCATCACGCCGTTGCGGACGCGGGTGGCGAGCACCCACGCCTCGTCCAGCGTGCGGGCGTCGTGCTCGTCGAGGAGCCCGGCCTCGCGGGCGGCGGCGAGCGCGTGCCGCGTGCGGGTGGTGCGCAGCCCGGGCACCTCGCGCGCGTGCCGCATCTGGATCAGCTGCACCGTCCACTCCACGTCGGAGAGGCCGCCGCGCCCCAGCTTGGTGTGGAGGGTGGGGTCGGCGCCGCGCGGTAGCCGCTCGGTCTCCATCCGCGCCTTCAGGCGGCGGATCTCGCGCACCGCGGCCTCGTCCAGTCCGCCCGCCGGGTAGCGCAGCGGGTCGACCAGCTCGATGAAGCGGCGCCCCAGCTCCGGGTCGCCCGCCATCGGCTCGGCCCGCAGCAGGGCCTGGCTCTCCCAGCCGAGCGACCAGCGGCGGTAGTAGGCCTCGTACGACTTGAGCGTGCGCACCAGCGGGCCGCTCTTGCCCTCGGGGCGCAGGTCGGCGTCGATCAGCAGCGGCGGGTCGGCGGTCGGCAGCTGGAGCAGCCGCCGCATCTCCGCCACCACGGCGTTCGCGGCGCGGGCCGCCTCCTGCTCGTCGACGTCGTCGCGCGGCTCGTGCACGAACAGCACGTCGGCGTCGGAGCCGTACCCCAGCTCGTGTCCGCCGAAGCGGCCCATGCCGATGACGGCGAACTTCGTGGGCAGGGTCTCGCCCCACTGCTCGCGGACGGCGGCGCGCAGGGCCCCGGCGAGGGTCGCGGCGTTCAGATCGGTGACCGCGTCGCCGACCCGGTCGACCAGCACGCCCGGATCGACCTCGGCGGGCCGGTCCTCCGTGCCGTACGAGGCGATGATGTCGGCGGCGGCGGTACGGAACAGCTCCCGGCGCCGTACGCCGCGGGCCACGGCGACGGCCTGCTCGGCGGTGTCGGCGCGGCCCACCGCCGCGAGGATCTCCGGCTCCAGGTGATCGCGGCGGCGCGGCTTCAGCCCCTCCGGCGCGCCGAGGATGGCCACCGCCTCCGGGGCCCGCAGCAGCAGGTCCGGCGCCAGCCGCCCGGCCGACAGCACCCGCGCGAGGTTCTCCGCCGCCGCGCCCTCGTCGCGCAGCAGCCGCAGGTACCAGGGCGTCTTGCCCAGCGCGTCGGACACCTTGCGGAAGCCGAGCAGCCCCGCGTCCGGGTCCGCCGAGTCCGCGAACCACCCCAGCAGCACGGGCAGCAGCGTCCGCTGGATCGCCGCCTTCCTGGTGACCCCGGACGACAGCGCCTCCAGGTGGCGCAGGGCCGCGACGGGATCGTCGTACCCGAGGGCCTCCAGGCGCTGCCCGGCGGCCTTGGCGCTCAGCCGCGTCTCACCGGGCGCGAGCTGCGCGACGGCGTCCAGGAGCGGCCGGTAGAACAGCTTCTCGTGCAGCCGCCGCACCACGGCGGCGTGCCGCTTCCACTCCCGGTTCAGCTCCGCCACCGGGTCGGTCCGCATCCCCATCGACCGCCCGAGCCGCCGCTGGTCGTCCTCGCCCTCCGGCACCAGATGGGTGCGGCGGAGCCGGTACAGCTGGATGCGGTGCTCCATGGCGCGCAGGAAGCGGTACGCCTCGTCCATCTGGGCCGCGTCCACCCGCCCCACGTACCCGCCGGCGGCCAGGGCCTTCAGCGCCTCCAGGGTGGTGCCGCTGCGCAGCGTGGCGTCGCTGCGCCCGTGCACCAGCTGGAGCAGCTGGACGGCGAACTCGACGTCCCGCAGTCCGCCGGGGCCGAGCTTCAGCTCGCGGTCGACCTGGGCGACGGGGATGTTGTCGACCACGCGGCGGCGCATCTTCTGCACGTCGGCGACGAAGTTCTCGCGCTCGGCGGCCTGCCACACCAGCGGGGAGACGGCGTCGATGTACGCCTCCCCCAGGCCGGGGTCCCCCGCCACCGGGCGTGCCTTCAGCAGGGCCTGGAACTCCCAGGTCTTCGCCCAGCGCTGGTAGTAGGCCAGGTGGCTGGAGAGCGTCCGCACCAGCGGGCCGTTGCGGCCCTCGGGCCGGAGGTTGGCGTCCACCGGCCAGATGGCGCCCTCGACGGTCGTCTCGGAGCAGATCCGCATCAGATGGGAGGCCAGGCGGGTCGCGGCCTGCAGGGCCTTGGCCTCGTCGCCGCCCTCCGCCGCCTCCCCGACGAAGACCACGTCCACGTCGGAGACGTAGTTGAGCTCGTTCCCGCCGCACTTCCCCATCGCGATGACGGCGAGCCGGCACGCGGCGGCGTCCTCGGGCGCGGCGGCCTCGGCGATGGCGAGCGCCCGGCGCAGGGTGGCCGTGGCGAGGTCGGCGAGCTCGGCCGCGGTCTCGGCCACGTCGATGGTGCCGCACACATCGCGCGCGGCGATGGCCAGCAGGCACCTGCGGTAGGCCACGCGCAGCGCCACCGGGTCGGCGGCCCCGGCGAGCCCGCGCTCGAACTCCTCGACCCCCGGGTGCAGGTCGGCCGCCTCGTACGTGACGAGCGCCCGCCAGTCCTGCGGGTGCCGCGCCAGATGGTCCCCGAGCGCCTCGGACGCCCCCAGCACCCCCAGCAGCCGGTCCCGCAGCGGCTTGGCGCCGACCAGCGTCGCCAGCAGCTGGCCGTCCTCCTGCGCCTCGGCGAGCCGTACGAGCCCCCGCAGCGCGAGGTCGGGATCGGCGGTCGCGCCCAGCGCGTCCAGCAGCACCGGGTTCTCGCTCACGGCCGCCAGCACCGGCAGCTCCAGCAGCCGCCCGGCGGCGGAGGGGTCGGTGAACCCGTGCCGCAGCAGCCGCGTGAAGGTACTGCTCCTGCGCCCCGGCGCCGTCATGGGTCTCCCTCCACCGCGAGTAAGGGTCGCTACGAGCCTATCGGCCCTCGGAGCGGGGGCGGGCGCGCACCGGGCCTCCGGCCAGCGGGAATCGGCCTCGGCCCGCACGCGTGACGGACCGCACACCGCCCCCAATGAACCCGATCGCGGCAAACCCTCTCTTCTCCGCCGGTTCGCCCATTCCTCCGCGTACGGAAGCCCTCGCCCATGCCCCGCCGCCCCGCCGCCCACCGTCCCGCCCGCCGCCGTCTGTTCCTCGCCGCGCCCGTCGCCGTGCTCGCCGCCCTCACCGGCGGGACGCTCGCGCTCACCGCCGGTTCCTCGGGCGCGTCCGACTGGCCGAGCCGGGGCGTGCCGGAGGCGCACGCGGTGAAGCCGGTGCGGACGGCGGGCGAGGCGGTCGTGCAGATCATGGCCCACCCGGACGACGACCTGTTCTTCATGAACCCGGACACCTCCCACTCCCTCGCCACCGGCCGGAGCCTGACGTCCGTCTACCTCACGGCCGGCGAGTCCGACGGCCGCAACGCCCGCCACCAGGACCCGCGCCCGCCCGCGGACAAGGCCGCGTACGCCGAGGCGCGCCAGAACGGCATCCGCGCCGCGTACGCCGAGATGGCGACCGGCAACCGCACGAGCCCGTGGGACCGCACCTCCATACGCACGGCCGGCGGCGGCCTCGCGGAGCTGGACACGCTGCGCGCCAAGCCGCACGTCAGCCTCGTCTGGCTCCAGCTGCGCGAGGCGGGCAGCATCACCGGCGACCGCCCGCACAGCCTGCACGGCCTGTGGGACGGCCGGATCGAGGAGCTGGAGTCGCAGCTGGCGGCCGGTTCCCCGGTGCGGGAGGACTTCTCGTACACCAAGGCCGAGACGATCGAGACCCTCACCGCCGTCCTGGAGCGCTTCCGCCCCACCTTCGTCCGGATGATGGACCCGACGCCCGGCCACAACGACCGCACCGGCAAGCTCTCGGACCACCAGGACCACATGTACGGCGCCCGTTTCGCGCAGGCGGCGCTGGCCCGGTACGCGGACTCGCCCGGGCACCCGCCCTTCGTCGTACAGAACTACCTCGGGTACGCGACGGGTGGCCTGCCGCACTCGCTCGACCCGGAGACGACCGAGGCGAAGCTGCGCTCGCTGCGGACGTACGCGTGGACGGACCACACCGACTACTGCGAGGACCCGGCCGGCTGCGGCGACCGCAAGGTGGCCGCGCGGCCGGCCGGGCACGGCTGGGCGCAGTCCATCCGCTACACGCGCTCCGAGTCGACGAGCTGGGTGCAGCAGGGGCCCCGGCCCGGTGAGCTGTACGCGTTCGGGGTCCTCGATGGCCGCCTCGCGGTCTGGCACCGGACGGCCGGCACCGAGTGGACGGGCCCGGTCCTCCACGAGGGCGCGGGGCTGGACGGCGGCGTGACGTCCGTCCGGCTCCCGGACGGCCGGATCGCGGTGTTCGGTACGCGTACGGACCTGGGCGGCGAGCGCCCGGAGGCGTACCGCCGCGACGTGGTGACCGCCGTGCAGACGGCGCCGGGCGGCGCGTTCGGGCCGTGGCGCTCGCTGGGTACGCCGGACCCGGACGACGCCGCGGGCACGTCGGACATCAGCGTCCCGGCGGTGCTGGTGGACGCGGCGGGCCGGGCGTCGGTGTACGTGCGCGACGCGGGCCACGGCCTGAGCGTGACGTCGCAGCGGCCGGACGGGCGGTGGACGCCGTGGCGTTCGGCGGGCGGGAAGGGCGTGCACGGCAACCCGGTGGCGGTGAGCGACGCGACGGGCCGCGGCCATGTCTTCGCGGGTACGGCCACGACGGTCCTGGCCTGGACGCAGGCGGCCCCCGGCGCTCCCGTGACCGGTCCGGCGGCGACCGGCCTGCCGCCGACCACGGTGGCGTTGAGCGCCACGCCGGACGGTGCCGACGGCGTACGCCTCTGGTTCCGCGAGCCGGACTCGGGCGCGGTGCGCTCGGCCCGGTTCGCGGGCGGCGGCGTGACGGTGCTCGGCGGCGGGTCCGGGGGCCGTGGAGGCTACGGCGCGGTGGCGGCGTCCGGTGACCGGCTGGCCCTGCGCGGGCGCGGCGGCGTGGTGGCGACGGGGGCGGCGACCGAACCCCCGTCCGGCGCGGGCCTCTTCGCGGGCGCGCCGGCGGCGTCCCCGTACGGCTTCGCGGCCCTGGGCCTGGACGGCCGGCTGCGCTGGACGCCCTGGGAGCGGTGAGCGCCGGGTCCTTGCCCGGGCCTGCGGCGGCCAGTACGGTCCCGGTGCATGAACTGGACCCTCGAAGTCGTCCTCGTCCCGGTCACCGACCTGGACCGGGCCAAGGACTTCTACGGCACGAAGTGCGGCTTCAAGGTGGACCTCGACACGGAGGTCGCCCCGGGTATCCGCATCATCCAGCTGACCCCGCCCGGCTCCCGCTGCTCCCTCACGCTCCAGAGCGGCATGCCCCTCGCTTCCGGCGAGAAGGCCATGGCTCCGGGGTCCCTCCAGGGCCTTCAGCTGTGCGTCACGGACATCGACGCGGCCCGCGCGGAGCTGGTGTCACGCGGGGTGGAGGTGAGCCCGGTCCAGCACCTGGGCCCGGAGGGGTGGGCGGAGGGCAAGGGCGAGACCTGGAACTCCTTCATGTTCTTCAAGGACCCGGACGGCAACGGCTGGACGGTCCAGCAGGCCCCGTCGGAGCTCTCGGAGCGCTAGCCCGACCGGCTCAGTAGTAGCCCTTCTGCCCGTCCAGCAGCTCCCGCATCGCGTCCAGGTGCCCGGCGTGCCGCGCGGTCTCCTCCACCATGTGGATGAGCATCCACCGCAGGCTCGCCCGCCCGGACCGGAAGTCCGGGTGGCGCCCCGTCTCCGCGAGGGCGTGCGCCGCGACGATCTCGTTGGAGACCTCGCACTGCCGCTCGTACTCCTCCAACAGCCGCGCGAGCGGCACGCCCTCGACCTTCATGTCGAGGTCCTCTTCGCTCTCGTCGAACTGCGGGTTCCCGTCGGCCGGTTCGCCCAGGAACAGCACCTTGAACCAGGCGTGCTCCACCCACCGCAGATGCGACACGACACCGGCCACGGTCATGAGCGGCGAATGCGGCAACACGGCCCGGTGCGCGTCCGCCTCCGCCAGGCCCTCGCACTTCCACCGGACGATGGCGCGCTGCGTGTCGAGCCACCCGACGAGCTGGGTGCGCTCGTCGGCGTCGAAGGGGGGCCGTACGGGCCGTACGGGAGAAGAGGTCATGGGCGCGCACGCTAGCCACACCGGGCGGGTGCGCGCACCTGGATTTCCGCTTGCACGCGGGCGTCAGGCGCCCGCCGCTTCTCCGGTCACGTCGATGATGCGCGAGATCCACTTCCGTGTCTGATGCCACCGGTTGCAGTACCGGCGTGAACGCCACCACGACCGGTACACGACCGGTCGCTTGCACCACTTACACGGCTTCACTCGCACCTGAGCCCCCATGACGGCGACTCTAACCGCCGCCTCCGGCCAGGGAGAACCCGGTGCTTACAGCACCGGCAGGTTCTTGCGCAGCTCGAAGGCGGTGACCTCGGAGCGGTACTCCTCCCACTCCTGCTTCTTGTTGCGGAGGAAGTGACGAGCCGCCAGAGCAACCTGCGACCGGCCCAACCGGCTCACCCCTGACCGCGCTCGGACGGTAGCCAGTGGTCGTTATTGGCCGCCCGCGGTACTCCGCGGACGGCCCACAGACTGCCCGGGCAGCCCGGCTCTCTCACGAGGGCCTGAAGCTGGTGAGGCCCCAGCCCGTTCTCCCGAGAGCGGAGGCGCGGTAGTTCTTGTACTTCGCTGCTACAGATGAGGCCGGGCCGGTCGAATTACCAATCGAGAACCGCGATTGAATCCTCATCAATTTCGACACCTTTTTGCAAACCTAGCTGTCGACCTCCGTACAACTTTGAAACGCGCCCCATCGGACCTTCTGGGATGTATTTACGCCTATCCTCTTCGAGCTCCCGCATTCTCACGTATCGCTCCTCTGGCCCCATCACCGCTACGCCGGATTTGAGTACCGAGTGATTTTCAATGACCCTATCTGCGCACGCCTTCACCCCTCCCAGTAGGATTTCTAGGTACTTCGATAGACGGCTTGAATGGACCACGTCGAAGTACCTAACTCTACTGGAAGTCCGATTCCACGATTGCCGCTCATTAAATGGCTCAAGGTAGCTCATTCGAACCCATGGTATTGCCAGAAAAATATTCTTTCCTTCATGCTGGAGCGTTCCGATCATCGGTGCATCGATTACATCCAGGGGCGTCAGGAAGCGAATCGGATCGCGATCCCCTGTGGGGGCAATCGAAGTGAGGTGGTCAGCGGACTTCAATAGTGGAAGCGTGATCGACCTGTAAGCGTCTTCACCCGTAAGCTCTAGTTTTGAACCCCGACGGGCGGCCTTAGTCAGGGATATGGCATGAAATGGAGGGTTGTCGAAAATCTCGAACTCGTGACAGGCTAGCGCGTCATGAACACTGAGTAGGTAAGAGAAGTCTGGTGGCATCTCTTCATGCTCGACAGTGGCGAAAATTTGCATATCCGGGCTCGCGGTACCAATGATCTCCGGGAAGCTGACTGAATTTTGAGGAGCATCTTTTCGCAGGAAAAACACATAGGGCAGCTCGCCCTGTTTGCATTCAATCAATACATTCAACCGGCAGTGCGCCCGGTCGCTCTTATCCGTGCTGTGACTTAGTGGGATGTCCGCGAAGACGTCAAGGGCCCGAACCTGCCCGGACTCACGATCAAGATACGCCCACTCTTCTTGCATCTCTCCCCTCATTTCATTTTCGGAGAGCGCTTGTTGGAGTTTAGTCGCAACCGCTGCTTGCAGTGGATATCCCGAGCGCCTCACAGCTTCGAGGAGGTCTGAACCTGTGACACCAGCTTTCAGCTGGGCGTACTCTGGCGTGTCGTTCTGCTCCACTGCTCCTCTTTTCTGGATCCGCGTCATCGGTGAACTCATCCTGCCGTAGAACCCATAGGCTCAGCAGGGGTTTTCCTAAACTGAGCTGCTGGCCGGGGTGTGCTTGGTGCTTGAGGTCGGTGGAGCGGGTTTGGTCGGTGGCCTTGCCCGGTTCGGGGCCGATAATGATCAGGGGCCGTGTGCTGGTTGGCAACTCGGGCAGGCTTTGGGCCTGCCCGAGTTGGAGCGGGGCGTAGGCAGGAGCGCAGGCCCGGGCGACGGGCCGCGAGCGCCGCGCTGTGCGCGGCGGGTGCCTTGATGAGGTAGAGGAAGTCTTACCGCAGGCCGGGGCGTGCTGCCGAGTCTCTGGTTGCTTCCGTGGCGGCGCCTTGGACCGACGCTCGGGCAAGTGGAAGCACGGCAAGCGCCCAGTGTCACAAGCACGGCCGCAGTAGCGTCATACGCGCCGAGGCGCAGAGCGGCACCAACAGTCGTCCGTGCGTCACGGGCGTGGCGAACCCTGATGGCTTCCATCCCAGTTCTGGGATGCTGAAGGCCGATGGAGAGGGGCCGCCGCGATGCAGTGGAAGATCCACGGGGAACGTCCGATCTACGAGAACAAGTGGGTGAACCTGTGGCTCACCGACATCGAGACGCCGGACGGCAACCGCTGGGAGCACCACGTCGTCCGCCTCCGACACCTCGCCGTGGCTGCCGTCGTCAACGACCGCCGCGAGGTCCTGATGATGTGGCGGCACCGCTTCATCACCGACGCCTGGGCATGGGAGCTGCCCATGGGCCTCGTCGAGGAGGGCGAAACGCCGGCCGAGGCGGCGGCCCGTGAGGTCCTGGAGGAGACCGGCTGGCGCCCCGGCCCCATCAAGCCGCTGATCTACGCCGAGCCCGCCAACGGCATCACCGACTCCCAGCACCACGTCTTCCGCGCCGACGGGGCGACGTACGAGGGGCCGCCGACCGAGAAGAACGAGTCGGACCGGGTTGAGTGGATCCCGCTGGCCGATGTTCGCGGGATGATCGACCGCCGCGAGATCGTCAGTAGCGGCTCCCTCGTCGGGTTGCTCTACGTGCTCATGGACGAGGCGACCCGCTGACCTGCCTGGGCAGTGCCTCCCGGAGCCGGGCCTCGAAAGCCACCGCGGCCGTCTCCCGGCGAAAGGGTTCCAACTGCTCGTAGAACTCCCGGAGGTGACCGGCGACCCGTCGTGAGCTGACGGCCGCCGCCGGCGCCAGGGCATCCATCGCCGTGTGGCACGCCTCGTCGAGCTTGCCGCGATGGAGCTGGGTGCGAGCCAGCCAGAGGGCGTGGAAGGCACGGCCTCGGTGATTCGATCGGGGTTCACGGCGAAGGGCGTCCGCGATGAGCGGTTCGGCGAGGGCGGCTTCGCCCAGGCGGCCGTGTGCGATGCCGGTGTCCACGATCAGCTTCGGCTCGTCGAAGTAGGCCACCCAGGCCGGGTCCGGATCGTCGGCGCTGATCCGCCCGAAGTGGCTGTGGGCTTCGGAGATCGCGCGGTGCGTGGCGCCGCGGTTCCCGAGGACGGCGTGGGCGAAGGCTTCACGCATCGCGAGCATGGCCTGCACGCGGGGTGTCGTTCCCTCAGCGCCTCGGGCCTGGTCCTGCGCGGCCGTGACGAGTGCGAGGGCGTCTCCGGGCTTGTCCTGGTACGTGGCCTGGAGGCTCATGCAGGCGAGGACGTTGGCCATGAGCTGGCGGTCTTCCACGGCCTTGGCCAGGCCGAGGGCTTCGGTGAAGTAGGCGCGGGCCTGGTTGTACTGGCGGGCGTCGAAGTAGGTCCACCCGGTGAGCCGGGCCAGCTCGGCCGCGATGCTGTGCAGGCCGTTCCGCATGGGCGTGGGGCGCTGCTCCCTGAGGAGGCCTACGACGTACCGGAGCTGGCCCACCACGGCTGGCCGTAGGGTCTCGCCGCCGTGCTCGTCGTCCCGCCGCCAGTAGTCCGCGATCGACGAGTGCAGGGCGTCCAGCGTCGAGGGGCTGAGGTCCCGCTCGGCCGCCAGGGCGAGGATGCTGTCCACGTCCGCCCCCGGCAAGCCCGACGCCACCTGGGCGTCGGTGGGCGTCGGCTCCTCGGGGGATTCACGTGGGACGGCGGTCAGGTTCTGCGGGGTCTCCCATGAGCGTCGGGCGAGGCCCAGCATGTGCCCGGGGATGCGCAGCCCGTCCGAAATCCGCTCGATCACGTCCATGTGCAGCAACTGCCGCCGCCCGGCCATCACCTCGCCGACACGGCTGGGGGTGAGATCGCAACGCCGCGCGATCGTCGATGGGTAGATGCCCGCTCGGGCCTTGACCAGCTGGAAGATACGGCCGAAGTCCCTGGCCTGGCATGCCTCAATCATCGCCGGATCCGTGAGCAGGCTGACCGGGAGTTCCTTCGAGCGGTATGGCTCGGGCATCGGGCACGCTCCGGCGAGATGACTACCGATCGCTACTCATGACCAACCAGGGGTAATGGTACCCAGGTTGGGTAATCCGCCTGGCCTTTCTGGCGGTTCCTGCGGATCGCGATGCTCTTGGCCATGGTGAACGGACAGGACGACGTACGGATGACACTGCGGGTGTCACGCGACTCCGGCCGCACATGGGGCCCCTTGGTGGAGGTGCGCGTGGGGAAGAAACCGATGATCCCGGACGGCCGCGGCTTTCCGCCGTGTACGTGCCGCAGATGCGCGCCGCAGAGCGCCATCGACTCTCTCCGGACGATGTCGTGATGCGGTGCGCGCAATGGCGTCGGTTGCCGCTGGACCTCGTGCGGGAAGCGCAGGCGAGGTCGACCGCAGAATGCCTAGACCGCGCCGTGCAGTGCCAGCTGTCCACGCATGAAACCGGTGAGCACTACGGCCTTCTCGACGACTTTGAGTACGGCACCGCGCTCTGGCTCCGCTGGGACGAGGCCGACGTGGAACTGGTCGTACTGCCGGACTGCCCGGTGGTCGGACCGGGCCCCGAGCGGGAGGGCTGCTGCCTGTTCGCCGGGCACGCCGAACAGCACACCTGGCAAGAAGCGCACCCTGTGGAGGAGGGCTCATGCAGCGGCTGACCGCGAGTCCATGCAGCCGCCAAGTCGTCCGCAGGGCCCCACCGACCAGCGGGTGATCCCGCCGGGGCGCGCCCCGGCAACATCAGAGGCCCCGGACTCCCGCCCGGGGCCCCCGGCTTGTTGTGCACTCGGCAGGATTCGAACCTGCAACCTTCTGATCCGTAGCTCTAGATGATCTATTCCAAGGGGTCGTTGATCGTAGGCGAACAATGAACGTAGGACCGTTTGCCTGGTGGGGACGTCGTGCCAGATCGCGGCGGTCAGCGCGACGATGCGATGCATGAGGCGGGCGATGACACCTCGGGTGTGCGCGCCCTCGGTGCCGGTCGAGGTCAAGCTGTCCCTTAAGGCCTCGTTGATCGATTCGATGGCCTGCATCGTGGCGAGGGTGACCAGTTCGGCATCGCTCAGGCGGGGCGTAATGCCGACTAGCGGGCGCCACGGCGCCAGGTCGGGATGCTCCGTCAGCATGTCGTCGGTCGCCGCATAGAGTGCTGTCGCGAGGGTGTCCACGTCGTTCGCCACACAACGATCTTGGACACCCTCGTTCTCGTCTCCGCAGCACCCCTTGGGCCACACCACCAGGAGGAACCAGTGTCATACCCGCACCTGCTCACCCCCGAGGAGAAGCTCGCCGACGCGAAGAAGCTGTTGAGCCTCCCGCGTATCGTCGTGATCTGCGGCTCCACCCGCTTCATGACCGAGATGAACGAGGCCGATCTGCGGGAGACCAAAGCCGGAAAGATTGTCGTCAAACCGGGTTGTGACATGAAGTCGCCGCACGAACTTTGGTCCGATCCTGTCGAGGCGGAGGCGCTGAAAGTTCGACTCGACGATCTGCACCGGGCGAAGATCCGCCTCGCTGATGAGGTACTCGTAGTCGGCGACTACATCGGAGACAGCACCCGAGCCGAAATCGCCTACGCCCGGTCGCTGGGCAAGCCCTTGCGTTTCACGCACCCCGAAGTCGACCCTGACGCCTGACCGCCCACTGCCACCTCGACAACCAGGGCCGGCAGCCCGCCGCCTGACCGTCTCGCGGTGGCTTCGGCCGCCGCCCACCCCACACCCTCCGCAGGCATCCCTTGGAATTGATCATCTGGCCGGACCCGGTCGGCGAAGGTGGGCCGTTGAGACGGCTCCGGGTCAGCGGCTGAGTGCCGCTGACCCGGGTTGCCGTTGCTGCTGGGCACTGCGCCTGACCTGCGGTTACAGAACCGGCAGGTTCTTCCGCAGCTCGAAGGCCGTGACCTCGGAGCGGTACTCCTCCCACTCCTGCTTCTTGTTGCGGAGGAAGAAGTCGAAGACGTGCTCGCCGAGGGTCTCGGCCACCAGCTCGCTGCGCTCCATCAGGGAGATCGCCTCGCCGAGGTTCTGCGGGAGCGGTTCGATGCCCATCGCGCGGCGTTCGGCGTCGGAGAGGGCCCAGACGTCGTCGTCGGCGCCGGGGCCGAGTTCGTAGTTCTCCTCGATGCCCTTGAGGCCGGCCGCGAGGAGGACCGCGTACGCCAGGTAGGGGTTGGCGCCGGAGTCGACGGAGCGGACCTCGACGCGGGAGGAGCCGGTCTTGCCGGGCTTGTACATGGGGACGCGGATCAGGGCGGAGCGGTTGTTGTGGCCCCAGCAGATGTAGGAGGGGGCCTCGCCGCCGGAGCCGGCGGTGCGGGCGGAGCCGCCCCAGATGCGCTTGTAGGAGTTGACCCACTGGTTGGTGACGGCCGAGATCTCCGCCGCGTGGCGCAGCAGGCCCGCGATGAAGGAACGTCCCACCTTGGACAGCTGGTACTCGGCGCCGGACTCGTAGAACGCGTTGCGGTCGCCCTCGAAGAGGGAGAGGTGGGTGTGCATCCCGGAGCCGGGGTATTCGGAGAACGGCTTCGGCATGAAGGTGGCCTGGACGCCCTGCTCCAGCGCGACCTGCTTCATGACCAGGCGGAACGTCATGATGTTGTCGGCCGTCGACAGCGCGTCCGCGTACCGCAGGTCGATCTCCTGCTGACCGGGGGCGCCCTCGTGGTGGCTGAACTCGACGGAGATGCCCATCGACTCGAGCATGGTGATCGCCTGGCGGCGGAAGTCCATGCCGACGTTCTGCGGGGTGTGGTCGAAGTAGCCGGAGTTGTCGGCGGGAACCGGCTTGGTGCCGTCCAGCGGCTTGTCCTTCAGCAGGAAGAACTCGATCTCGGGGTGGGTGTAGAAGGTGAACCCGAGGTCGGACGTCTTGGCCAGGATGCGCTTGAGGACGTAGCGGGGGTCGGCGAAGGAGGGCGAGCCGTCGGGCATGAGGATGTCGCAGAACATGCGGGCGGTGCCCGGGGCCTCGGCGCGCCAGGGGAGGATCTGGAACGTGCCCGGGTCGGGCTTGGCGATCATGTCGGATTCGTACACCCGGGCGAAGCCCTCGATGGCCGAGCCGTCGAAGCCGATCCCCTCATCGAAAGCCTGTTCGAGCTCGGCGGGTGCGACGGCGACCGACTTCAGGAAGCCCAGCACGTCCGTGAACCACAGGCGCACGAACCGGATGTCGCGCTCCTCGAGCGTGCGGAGCACAAATTCCTGCTGCTTGTCCATTTCCAACACCCATCCTCGCTGATCAGGCCAGCATGCCACCACACGGTTTCGTGCACGTTGCGAACCCATACTGCATGCCGGGCTGTGGCGTACGTAACGGCAGCCTCGCAGACTGGGCCTTATGGACCGTGGCGCACAGGAGCTGCCCGGCACCCGCGTGCCGGACTGGCTGCGCCTGCTGCCGTGGCTGGCGCTGCTCCTCCTGGTGGTCGTCCAGCTGACCACGCCCGCCACCGTCCAGCTCGGCTTCGCCTTCGCCGTCGTGCCGCCGCTGACGTCCCTGGTGTACGGGATGCTCGGCACGGCCCTGGTCTCCGGCACGCTCTTCGGGCTGCTGCTCATGCCGGACATCCGGGCCGACGACGTCACCCAGGGGGACCTGCTGGCGTTCTCGCTCATCGGCGCGGTCAGCGTGCTCCTGGCGTGGCTGCGGGCGCGCCGGGACGCCCAGCTGGTCTCCGTGCGGACGGTCGCGCAGGCCGCGCAGCTCGCGGTGCTGCCGCCGCTGCCGGAGCGGGTGGGGCCGGTGCGGTGCGGGGCGCTGTACCGGGCCGCCGAGCGCGGCACGCTCGTCGGCGGCGACCTGTACGACGTGCAGGACGGTCCGTACGGCGTACGGGCCGTCGTCGCCGACGTCCAGGGGCACGGGCTCGCGGCCGTCGCGACGGTGGCGGCACTGCTCGGCACCTTCCGGGAGGCGGTGCTCGACGAGCCCGAGCTGGGCGGGGTCGCGGCCCGGCTGGACCGGCGGCTTGTGGTCGACGCGGCGGGGCGCCAGGGCGCGGAGGCGGAGGTGTTCGCCACCGCCGTCCTGATGGAGTTCGCGCCGCCGCGGGCGGGCGGTGAGGCGACCGTGCGGGTGCTCAGCTGCGGGCACCCGGCGCCGCTGCTGGTGAACGGCGAGGGGGCGCGGGAGGTGGCCGTGGAACCGGGGTCGCCGCTGGGCCTGGGGCTCGCGGAGTACCGGCCGCCGCCCGTGACGACCGTGGCGCTGCGCCCGGTGGACATCCTCCTCGCGCACACCGACGGCGTGACGGAGGCGCGGGACTCCGCAGGCGCGTTCTACCCGCTCGCCTCGCGCGTCCCGCGCCACGCGGGCCCCCCGGTGGAGCTGGTGCGCGAGGTGTGGCGGGACCTGTCCGCGTACGCGGGCGTGATCGCCGACGACGTGGCGCTGCTGGCGCTGAGCGCGCCGGACGGAAGCGGGGCGGCGGCCGTGGCCCCGTAGGCCCCCGGCCGTTACCATCAGCGCCCATGGGGGGCCTGGGGCTCATACGCGTCGCGCGTCCCATGGTGCTCGGGAGCGCCGTGGTGACGCTGCTCGCCGCGCTCTTCGTCTGTCTGGGCGGGGGCGACCGCCCCGAGGCCCGGCAGGACGAGCCCCGTCGGATCACGCTCGCCGCCGTCGCCACCGAGTACACCTGTCCGTACGACCACGGCGACTGCGCGCTGTTCCCGCACCTCTCCCCCGCCGTCCTCACCGCCCCGCCGCTCGATCCGCCGCGGCAGACCGACGGTCTCGCGGCGCTCACCGAGGCGTACGCCGTCGACCGGCCGGACCGGTCCGGGGTGCGGGCGCGGGCCCCCGATCTCCATGTCCTTCAGGTGCTGCGGACCTAGGGGGTGTCCAGCGCCCCGCATGTGGAACACCACCCCCCTACCTACGAAGGACATCGACATCATGGCTGCCAACCGCAACACCTCCAGCGCCGACCGCCGTGCCCGAATAGAGGAGATGCGCCGTGCCGAGAAGGCGCGCGAGCGCCGCAACCGGATCATCACCATCACCCTGAGCACGGTGGTGGTCGCGGGCCTCGTCGGCTTCGGCGTGTACGTGCTGAACGAGGAGAAGGAGCAGCAGCGGCAGGAGGAGGCCGCGGCCAAGGCGCCCATCAAGGACGAGAAGTCCTGGGACGCGAAGAAGCTCGGGCGCAACCACCCCACCACGCCGGTCGCGTACCCGATGAAGCCGCCGGTCGGCGGCGACCACCACCCGGTGTGGCAGAACTGCGACGGCGACGTCTACAAGGAGCCGGTCCGCAACGAGAACGCCGTCCACTCGCTGGAGCACGGCGCGGTGTGGGTGACGTACAACGACAAGGCCCCGGCCGCCGACGTGAAGAAGCTGGAGGAGAAGGTCGGCAAGACCCCCTACACGCTGATGAGCCCGGTCAAGGACCAGGCCGGGGCGATCATGCTGAGCGCCTGGGGCAAGCAGGTCACCGTGGACGGGGCCGACGACCCGCGGGTGGACCAGTTCCTCACCAAGTACGTGAAGGGCCCGCAGACCCCCGAGCCGGGCGCGGCGTGCACCGGCGGAATAGGCGCGTCGCAGTGAAGCTGACCCGCACGCACGTGGCCGCCGCCGTGGCGGTCGTGCTCGCGCTGCTCTTCGCCGGGGTGGCGACGGTCGCCACGGCCGGCGGCCGGGGCGGCGAGGGGGAGGCGCGTACGCCCGCGGCGGACTCGGCGGACGCCGGGTTCGCGCGCGACATGTCGGACCACCACCAGCAGGCGGTGGAGATGTCGTTCATCGTGCGGGACCGCACGGCGGACGAGGAGGTGCGCCGGCTGGCGTACGACATCGCCAACACCCAGGCCAACCAGCGCGGCATGATGATGGGCTGGCTCGACCTGTGGGGGCTGCCGAAGGTGGCCATGGACCAGGAGCCGATGGCCTGGATGGGCATGCCATCCCATGGCTCGTCCCACGGCTCGTCCCATGGCTCGTCCCACGGCTCGGCCGATGGCTCGGCCCAGGGCTCGCAGGCGCTCATGCCCGGCATGGCGACCAGGGCCGAGCTCGACCGGCTGCGGGCGGCGAGCGGCAAGGACGCGGAGGTCCTGTACCTCCAGCTGATGATCGACCACCACAAGGGCGGCGTGCACATGGCGCGCGGCTGCGTCGAGAAGTGCACGACCCCGGTCGAGCGGCGGCTCGCCCAGGGCATGGTCGACGCGCAGGAGTCGGAGGTCCGGCTGATGACGGACATGCTGGCCACGCGCGGGGCGAAGCCGCGGGGCTGACCTCCGCCGGCGGTGCCACCCGTGCTGCCCCCGTGACGGCCCACAGCGGTCGCGGGGGCACGCGGGCGGGACGAGAATGGGAAGCGCTCGGGGACGTACGGCCTTATGACCCTGCATTACGGAGGTACGCACCCCATGACCACCGCCAAGGACATCATGCACCCCGGCGCACGGTGGCTCCCCCACACCGAGACCCTCGACCGCGCCGCGCAGATGATGCGCGACGAGAACGTCGGCGCGCTGCCCATCGCGGATGAGAACGAGCGCCTCTGCGGCATCCTCACCGACCGCGACATCGTCGTCGGCTGTGTGGCCGAGGGCCACGACCCGGCACGGGTGACGGCGGGTGACATGGCGAAGGGCACGCCGCGCTGGATCGACGCCAACGCGGACGTCAGCGAGGTCCTGAAGATGATGAAGGACCACCAGATCCGCCGGCTTCCGGTCATCGAGAACAAGCGCCTGGTCGGCATGATCAGCGAGGCCGACCTCGCCCGGCACCTGTCGGACCAGCAGGTGGCCGAGTTCGCCGAGCGGGTCTACGCGCCGTAGCACCCACATCGACATCGCACACGAAGGGCACGGCCGGCAGGCCGTGCCCTTCGTCCGTGCCCTTCGTCCGTGCCTCTCCGGACATTGCGTCGCTTTGACGATTACACTGGCCGGGTGCCTCAACTACGCCTCGCCCTGAATCAGATCGACTCGACGGTCGGCGATCTCACAGCCAACGCCGAGGCCGTCGTCCACTGGACCCGGCACGCCGCCGAGCAGGGGGCGCACCTCGTCGCGTTCCCCGAGATGGTGCTGACGGGCTACCCCGTCGAGGACCTCGCCCTGCGGTCGTCGTTCGTGGAGGCCTCCCGCGGCGCGCTGCGGGAGCTCGCCCGGCGGCTGGCCGACGAGGGGTTCGGGGAGCTGCCGGTCGTCGTCGGGTACCTGGACCGGGCCGAGAAGGCCCAGCCCCGGTACGGTCAGCCGGCCGGGGCGCCGCAGAACGCCGCGGCCGTGCTGTACGGCGGTGAGGTCGTGCTGTCGTTCGCCAAGCACCACCTGCCCAACTACGGCGTGTTCGACGAGTTCCGGTACTTCGTGCCGGGTGACACCATGCCGGTCGTCCGCGTCCACGGCGTGGACGTCGCGCTGGCGATCTGCGAGGACCTGTGGCAGGACGGCGGGCGCGTCCCGGCCGCCCGCAGCGCGCGGGCGGGGCTGCTGGTCTCGATCAACGCCTCGCCGTACGAGCAGAACAAGGACGACGTCCGCCTGGAGCTGGTGCGCAAGCGGGCCCAGGAGGCCGGCTGCACGCTGGCGTACCTGGCGATGATCGGCGGCCAGGACGAGCTGGTCTTCGACGGCGACTCGATCGTCGTGGACCGGGACGGCGAGGTCGTCGCGCGGGCGCCGCAGTTCGCCGAGGGCAGCGTGATCCTGGACCTGGACCTGCCGGCCGCTGCCGCGGACGCGCCGGAGGGCGTGGTCGACGACGGGCTGCGCATCGACCGGGTGGTGCTGTCGGAGGAGCCGCTGCCGGCGTACGAGCCGGAGCTGACGGGCGGGTACGCGGAGCGCCTCGACGACGACGAGGAGGTGTACACCGCGCTGGTCGTGGGCCTGCGGGCGTACGCCGCGAAGAACGGCTTCCGCTCCGTGCTGGTCGGCCTGTCCGGCGGCATCGACTCCGCGCTCGTCGCGGCGATCGCCTGCGACGCGCTGGGCGCGGGGAACGTGTACGGCGTGTCGATGCCGTCCAAGTACAGCTCCCAGCACTCGCGGGACGACGCGGCCGAGCTGGCCCGCCGCACCGGGCTGAACTTCCGCACCGTACCGATCGAGCCGATGTTCGACGCGTACATGGGGTCCCTGGGGCTCACGGGCCTGGCGGAGGAGAATCTCCAGTCGCGGCTGCGCGGCACGCTGCTGATGGCGCTCTCCAACCAGGAGGGCCACATCGTCCTGGCCCCCGGCAACAAGTCCGAGCTGGCGGTCGGCTACTCGACGCTGTACGGCGACTCGGTCGGCGCGTACGGGCCGATCAAGGACGTGTACAAGACGGCGGTCTTCCGGCTGGCGCGGTGGCGCAACCGGGCGGCCGAGGAGCGCGGGCAGACCCCGCCGATCCCGGAGGCGTCCATCACCAAGCCGCCGAGCGCCGAGCTGCGCCCCGGCCAGGTCGACACGGACTCGCTGCCCGACTACGACGTCCTGGACCGGATCCTGGAGCTGTACGTCGACCGCGACCGGGGCAAGGACGCCATCGTCGCGGCCGGTTTCGACGAGGAGCTGGTGACGAGGACGCTGCGGCTGGTGGACGTCGCCGAGTACAAGCGGCGCCAGTACCCGCCGGGCACCAAGATCTCGGCCAAGGGCTTCGGCAAGGACCGGCGCCTGCCGATCACCAACCGCTGGCGCGAGACGACGGCGTAGAAGACGCAGAAGACGTTTTCAGAGCGTCACGCGGGCCGCGATGGGCAGGTGGTCGCTGTCCGTCGCCGGGAGCGTCCAGGAGGCGACCGGCTCGACGCCCCGCACCAGGATCTGGTCGATCCGCGCCATCGGGAACGCGGCCGGCCAGCTGAAGCCCATGCCGTCGCCCGCCGCGCCCTGCGTGGAGCGCAGCTGCGAGGTGACCGCGTTGAGCGAGCGGTCGTTCATCGTGCCGTTGAGGTCGCCGAGGAGGATCACGTCGTCGAGCCGCTCGCGGGCGATGGCCTCGCCGAGGGCGTCGGCGCTGTTGTCGCGCTGGTTGGCGGTGAAGCCGGCGTTGAGCTTGACCCGGACCGACGGCAGGTGGGCGACGTACACCGCGAAGTCGCCCTTGGGCGTGGAGACGGTGGCGCGCATGGCGCGCGTCCAGCCCAGCCGGATGTCGACCGGGGCGCTGTCCTTCAGCGGGTACGTGCTCCACAGGCCGACCGTGCCCTGGACGGAGTGGTACGGGTACCGGTCGGCGAGCGCCGCCTCGTACACCGGGACCATGGCCGGCTTCAGCTCCTCCAGGGCCACGACGTCGGCGCCGGAGTCGGCGACGCTGCGGGCGGTGCCCTCGGGGTCGGGGTTGTCGGCGTTGACGTTGTGCGAGACGACCATGAGGTCGCCGCCGGGGCCGGACTTGTCGGTGGCGAGGCCGCCGAAAAAGTTGAGCCAGACGGCGACGGGCAGCACCAGGGCGACCAGCGCGGTCGCCGAGCGGCGCAGCAGCCCGGCGACGAGGAGGACCGGCAGGAAGACGCCGAGCCACGGCAGGAACGTCTCCATGAGGCTGCCGATGTTGCCGACGCGGTTCGGGATCTCGGCGTGGAAGACCATCAGCAGCGCCAGGAGCACCGCGCAGAGGGCGAGCAGGACGCCCCGGCGCCAGATCCCCGGATCGCGGCGCAAGCGGCCGGCCACCGATCGGACCCGGGATCCGGTGCGTTCGCGCTCCGCGCCGCCGCCGCTCCCCGTCTCCACCGCGTCCACCTGCGCCATTTCCGTCGTCCTCACTGCCTTGCTTGTCGTGCTCACCGTCCCCCGGACCCCCGACCCTAGGGGATCGGGTGACGGCCGTACTGCCTCGAGGACGAGATTGCGGCGCAGCAGGGTTCCGAAGGTTGCGGTCGGGGCGGCAGCTGTGACAGAACACGCATATTTGCGACCGCTGTGCGGTCACCGTGTCAACGGCGTACCGGCTCCTCCCGCGCGTCCCCGTGGGGCGCCTGCGGCGCTGGGCCGCCGCCGTGGCCGTGCGGAGGCTTGCGGGCCGGCAGCACGGTGGCCACCACCGCCGCGCCCACCAGTGCGGCGCCCGTCGACACCAGGGCGGTGAGGTGCATGGCGGCGAGGAAGGCGTCGTACGCGGCCGGGGCCAGGTCCCGCCCCGCGGCGCCGAGGCGGTCGGCGGCCGCGAGGGTGCCCTCGATGGACTCCCCCGCCGCGTCCCGGGCCGTGCCCGGCGGAACCGCGCCCAGGCGGCCCTCGACGCCGTCGCGGTACGCGGTCGACAGCACCGAGCCGAGGACCGCGACCCCCAGCGCCCCGCCGACCTGCCGGAAGGTGTTGCTGATCGCCGAGCCGGCGCCGGCCCGCGCCCGTGGCAGCGACTGCATCACGGTGACCGTCACCGGCGGCATGACGTGTGCCATCCCGGCGCCCTG
The DNA here is from genome assembly GCF_040611175.1 of Streptomyces sp. NPDC003036. Classification (NCBI taxonomy): domain Bacteria; kingdom Bacillati; phylum Actinomycetota; class Actinomycetes; order Kitasatosporales; family Streptomycetaceae; genus Streptomyces; species Streptomyces sp. NPDC003036. The sequence goes on from NZ_JBEXNO010000004.1 coordinate 107,645, forward strand.
CGCGAAGAGCACCACCTCCAGGACCCACACGGGCGTGGACGCGTCGTAGAAGGCGAAGGAGGCGAGGCACCCGGCGATCACGAGCATGCCCGCCGTGCACACGGCCCGGGCCCCGAACCGCGCCACCGCCAGCCGCGCCCGGGGCGCGAAGAGCAGCTGCGCCACGGCCAGCGGCAGCAGGAGCAGCCCGGCCTGGAGGGCGCTGTAGCCGCGCAGGCTCTGGAGGTAGAACGCCGCGACGAAGGTCACGCCCATCAGCGCGAAGAACACCAGCGAGATGGCGGCGACAGCGCCGGAGAACGCGGGCTTGCGGAAGTGCGCCATGTCGATGGCCGGGTGGTCGGTGCGCTTCTCGTGCAGGACGAAACCGGCCAGCACCGCGAGCCCGCCGAGCAGCGGCAGCAGGGAGGTGGGGTGGGTGAAGTCGGCGAGCTCGCCGCCCCGGATGATGCCGTACACCAGCAGGACGAGGCCGACGATGGAGAGGGCCACGCCCGGCGGGTCGAGCCGGCCGGGGCGCGGGTCCTTGGAGTCCGGCACCAGCAGGACCATGGCGACCAGCGCGACGAGCACGACGGGGACGTTGACCAGGAAGATCGAGCCCCACCAGAAGTGCTCCAGGAGCAGCCCGCCGGTGACCGGCCCGATGGCGATGCCGAGGCCCACGCTGCCGGCCCAGATGCCGATGGCCTTCGGCTGCTCGTCGCGCTCGAAGACGTTCATCAGGATGGCGAGGGTGGCGGGCATCACCAGCGCGCCGCCCACCCCCATGAGCGCCCGATAGGCGATCAGCTCGCCGGGCGCGTCGGACAGCGCGGCGAGCGCGGAGCCCGTGCCGAAGACGACCAGGCCGACGAGCAGGACCTTCTTGCGGCCGAGCCGGTCGCCGAGCAGCCCGGAGGTGAAGAGCAGGCCGGCGAAGACGAGCGTGTACGCGTTGATCGCCCACTCCAGCTCGCTCTGGGCGGCGCCGAGGCCTACGGGCGCGGGGGCGGCGATGGTCCTGACCGCGACGTTGAGGATGGAGTTGTCCAGCACGACGATGAGCAGGCTGAACATCAGGACGCCGAGGATGAGCCAGCGGCGGCGGTGGACCGCTTCCGGTACGGCGGCGTGGGCGTCTGCGGGGGCTACGGGTTCCGGTACGGGCATGTTCCGACCGTAATGGTGGATTTGCCGCCCCACCCGTCCCTGCCGTGGGCCCTTACGCCAGTCGGAGTGGCCGGGGCCCCACTTCCCCCCACGCGGCACGAAGTGCCACCATGGACCTGGTCCGGGGACGCCGTCAGGGCGCCTCGAGATGACGAAGGAGCCGTTTTCCATGACGCTTCAGGCTGCCCGGGAACAGCAGCGGCCCGCCGACACCGGCAAGGCGCTGTACGGCGGCAAGGGCACCCGCCGCATCACCGTCCACGACATCGCCGCCGCCAAGGAGCGCGGCGAGAAGTGGCCCATGCTGACCGCGTACGACGCGATGACCGCGTCCGTCTTCGACGAGGCCGGCATCCCGGTCATCCTCGTCGGCGACTCCATGGGCAACTGCCACCTCGGCTACGACACCACCGTGCCCGTCACGATGGACGAGATGGCCCTGCTCTCCGCCGCCGTCGTACGGGGCACCAAGCGCGCCCTGGTCGTCGGCGACCTGCCCTTCGGCTCGTACCAGGAAGGCCCCGTCCAGGCCCTGCGCTCCGCGACGCGCCTGGTCAAGGAGGCGGGCGTCGGCGCGATCAAGCTGGAGGGCGGCGAGCGCTCGCTGCCGCAGACCGAGATGCTGGTCCAGGCCGGCATCCCCGTCATGTCGCACCTCGGCCTGACCCCGCAGTCCGTCAACACCATGGGCTACCGGGTGCAGGGCCGCGGCGACGAGGCCGCCCACCGGCTGCTGAACGACGCGAAGGCCGCGCAGGACGCGGGCGCCTTCGCCGTGGTCCTGGAGCTGGTCCCGGCGGAGCTGGCCGCCGAGGTCACCCGGTCGCTGCACATCCCGACCATCGGCATCGGCGCCGGCCCGGACACGGACGCGCAGGTCCTGGTCTGGACCGACATGGCCGGGCTGACCGGCGGCAAGGTGCCGCGCTTCACCAAGCAGTACGCGAGCCTGCGGCAGACGCTCGGCGACGCGGCGAAGGCCTTCGCCGAGGACGTGGCCGGCGGGGCGTTCCCGGCGGAGGAGCACACCTTCCACTGAGCCACCAGGCCACCAAGCCACTCCCGGTACGGACGACAGCCCGCCGACTTCCCCCATCGGCGGGCTGTCGGCATTGGGCATAGCCTCGAAGGAGGAGGTGGTCACCATGGCCGGAATCGTCCGGAAGAACTTCGACGCGGCCGACGAGACCCGCCCCTTCGAAGAGGGCAAGGGAAAGCTCGACCTCATCACCACGGACCGCGGCCCCGTCGGGCGCGCGGTCTTCGAACCGGGCTGGCAGTGGTCCAAGCACGTCAAGCCCATCGCCGGCACGGACAGCTGCATGGCCGCCCACGCCGGCTACGTCGTCAGCGGCCGCATGAAGGTCGTCATGGACGACGGCACGGAAGGCGAGGTCGGCCCCGGCGACTTCGCGTCCATCGAGCCGGGCCACGACGCCTGGGTGCTCGGCGACGAGCCGTGCGTCATGCTCGACTGGGTCGGCTTCGGCGACTACGCCAAGCGCTGACCGACCGTAGGCCGCGTATCGGTGCCGTGTCGGTGACGTGTCGGTGACGGCTGGTGACATGGGTGACATGACACGACCATCCGACACCAACGCCGTCGAGGTACGCGGCCTCGTGAAGCACTACGGCGAAACCAGGGCGCTGGACGGCGTGGACCTCGACGTCCGCGAGGGCACCGTCCTCGGAGTCCTCGGCCCCAACGGCGCCGGCAAGACCACGCTCGTCCGCTGCCTGTCCACGCTCGTCGTGCCCGACGCCGGCACCGCGACCGTCGCCGGGTACGACGTGGTGCGCGAGCCCCGCGCACTGCGCCGCGTCATCGGCCTCACCGGCCAGTACGCCTCGGTCGACGAGAAGCTGTCCGGCTGGGAGAACCTGTACATGATCGGGCGCCTGCTCGACCTGTCGCGCAGGGACGCCCGGCAGCGCGCCGACGAGCTCCTGGAGCGCTTCTCGCTCGCCGAGGCCGCGGGGCGCGCGGTGATGACGTACTCCGGCGGCATGCGGCGCCGCCTCGACCTGGCCGCCTCCATGATCGGCCGCCCGGCGGTGCTGTACCTGGACGAGCCGACGACGGGCCTGGACCCCCGGTCCCGCAACGAGGTGTGGGACGAGATCAAGCGCCTGGTCACCGACGGCGCCACGGTCCTGCTCACCACCCAGTACATGGAGGAGGCCGAGCAGCTGGCGCACGAGCTCACCGTCATCGACCGGGGCCACGTCATCGCCACCGGCCGGGTGGACGAGCTCAAGGCCAAGGTCGGCGGCCGCACGCTCCAGGTGCGGCCGGTGGACCCGGCGGACCTGCCCGCGATGGCGCGGGCGCTCGCCGACAGCGGCCTGGACGGCATCGCGGGCTCCACGGTCGTGCCGGAGGACGGCCTGCTGTACGTACCGATCCTCAGTGACGAGCAACTGACCGCGGTCGTCGGCCTCCTGGCCACGCGCGGCTTCGGCATCACGCACATCGGCACCCATCTGCCCAGTCTGGACGAGGTGTTCCTCGCCATCACGGGCGAGAAGTCGTCACCGGCCGCCGGTACGGCCGCCGTCGAGGAGGTGGCCGCGTGAGCGCGGTCGGCACCCGGGCCGCGCGGGCCAACCTGCGGCACATCGGCGCGCTGGTCCGGCGCAACGCCCTGCACCTGAAGCAGGATCCGCAGTCGATGTTCGACGTCGTCCTGACGCCCATCATCCTGACGGTGCTGTTCGTGTTCGTCTTCGGCGGCTCGGTCGGGCTCGTGCTGGGCGGCGACCGGGACTCCTACGTGAACTACGTCGTGCCCGGGCTGATGGGCATGATGGGCCTGAACATCGCCATGGCCGTCGGCACCGGCATCAACGACGACTTCCGCACGGGCGTCATGGACCGGTTCCGGACGCTGCCCATCGCCCGGTCGTCCGTCCTCATCGCCAAGATCGTGGTGGAGATCGGCCGGATGGTGATCGCCTCGGCCATCCTGCTCGCCATGGGCTTCCTGCTGGGGCTGGAGATCAGCACCTCGGTGCTCTCCCTCCTCGCGGCCGTCGGCCTGTCCGTGGTCTTCGGCGCGTCCCTGATGTGGATCTTCCTCCTGCTCGGCCTCACGATGAAGACGGCGCAGGCCGTCCAAGGGATGGCGATGCTGGTGCTGTTCCCCCTCCAGTTCGGTTCGTCCATCTTCGCGCCGCCCTCGTCGATGCCGGGCTGGCTGCGGGCGTTCACCGAGTACAACCCCCTGTCGAACCTCGCCGACGCGGCGCGCAACCTCGTCAACGGCGGCCCGGTCGCCGAGTCGGTGTGGACGACGCTGGCGTGGGCGGCGGGCATCACGCTGGTGACGGCACCGCTCGCGGTCGCCAAGTTCCGCAAGCGGACGTGAGGGTGGGCGGTGGCCAGTGGGCGGCGTGTGCCCAGAGGGTCGTCGGGTACGGTCTCCTACGTCCCCGAGCCCAGGAGCGCCGCCCATGGCCACCGTCACGTCCCGCCACAGCGAGCGGAGGATCAGCCCCGTCTTCCTCGGTATCGCCGCCGTCATGGTGGTCACCGGGTGGGCGGTGTGGACGGGTTTCTCCTCGAACCTGGGCCTGGCCGTCTTCCTCTTCGTGACGTCGACGTGGATCGTCTCGCTCTGCCTGCACGAGTACGCGCACGCCCGCACGGCCCTGCACGGCGGTGACATCTCCATCGGCGCGAAGGGCTATCTGACCCTCAACCCGCTGAAGTACACGCACGTGCTGCTCAGCATCGTGCTGCCGGTCGTCTTCGTGATCATGGGCGGTATCGGTCTGCCCGGCGGCGCGGTCTTCATCGAGCAGCACCGCATCCGCAGCCGCTGGAAGCAGAGCCTGGTTTCGGCGGCCGGCCCGCTGACGAACGTCCTGTTCGCAATCGTGTGCACCGCGCCCTTCTGGCTGGGCGCCCTGGACGGCGTGCCGATCCCCTTCCGCTTCGCGCTCGCGTTCATCGCGCTGCTCCAGGTGACGGCGGCGATCCTGAACTTCCTGCCCGTGCCCGGCCTGGACGGCTACGGCGTGATCGAGCCGTGGCTGTCCTACCGGGTCCGGCGGAAGGTGGAGCCGTACGCGCCCTTCGGGCTGCTCGCGGTGTTCGTGTTCCTCTTCATCCCCGAGGTGAACGCCGCCTTCTTCGGGGTGATCCACGCCGTCCTCGACGGGCTCTGCATCTCGGACCTGGAGACGTACTGCGGGCGGGACCTCTTCAGCAGCCTGTGGCAGGAGCAGACCCCGGTCTGCGAGGAGGCAGTCAGCTGGTGACGCGCTGCGGGCGGCGGCGCCAGTAGTACCACGCCATGTTGGACGAGACGCCGGACAGCAGCACCCACACGATGCCGAGCCAGCTGCCCTGGACGAAGGAGACCACGGCCGCGGTGACGGCGAGGGCGCAGACGACGAGGGCGTACAGAGCGAGGCGGGGCATGGGGGTCGGCTCCTGTCCGGGTGCGGGTGTTGCCCGTCCAGTGTCCCCCATGCCCCCCTGCCGATCAGACGTCGGTCAGGCGCAGGCCCGCGTGGACCTTGTAGCGGCGGTTGACCGAGATCAGGTTGGCGACCAGCGCCTCCACCTGGTGGGCGTTGCGCAGTCGCCCCGCGAAGACACCGCGCATGCCGGGGATCCGGCCGGCGAGCGCCTGGACGACGTCGGTGTCGGCGCGCTTCTCGCCGAGCACCATCACGTCCGTGTCGATCTCCTCGACCGTCTCGTCCTGGAGCAGCACGGCGGACAGGTGGTGGAAGGCGGCCGTCACCCGCGAGTCGGGCAGCAGGGCGGCGGCCTGCTCGGCGGCGCTGCCCTCCTCGGGCTTGAGGGCGTAGGCGCCGCGCTTGTCGAAGCCGAGGGGGTTGACGCAGTCCACGACGAGCTTGCCGCGCAGTTCCTCGCGCAGCGCCTGGAGCGTCGCGGCGTGGCCCTCCCACGGCACGGCGACGATCACGATGTCGCTGCGGCGCGCGCACGCGGCGTTGTCGGCGCCCTCGACGCCCAGGCCCAGCTCGGCCGCCGCGGTCTCGGCGCGCTCGGCGGCCCGGGACCCGATGATCACCTTCTGTCCGGCGCGTGCGAGCCGGTACGCGAGGCCCCGCCCCTGGTCGCCGGTGCCGCCGAGGACGCCGACGACGAGCCCGGAGACGTCGGGGAGCTCGTACGGATCAGTAGCAGTAGTCATGGCCCGACAGTACGGGGGCGGCCGCGCCACCACCCCGTCCGGGTGACGCCTGGCCGAAAGCCCGCGCGGCGCCCCGGTGCGGGGGCATGATGCGGCGCCATGGATGCCGTACGCGTCGCGCTGCTGCGCGAGGTCCTGGCCGGTACGGAGTGGCCCGCGGTGACCCGCCGGTTCGCCGGGGTGCTGCGCTCCTCGGTGGTGTCGCACGGCGGCGGGCTGCTGCTGGTGGGCACGGCGGAGTACGAGCCGTGGCACCTGGCGGCGCACCTGGTGGACGAGGCGGCCTGGTCGGGGCAGCCGGAGCTGGCGCCGACGCTGGTACGCCACCGGGTGCGGGCCTCCGATCCGGCGCACCTGGCGGTGGGCCTGGGGCGGCTGGAGGCGGCCGGGCGCGGCTCGACGCTGCTGGTGGTGGCGCCGGACCGGCCGGACGGCGGCCTGCTGGAGCGGGTGCACGGCGCGCGGCGGGCGGGGGCGACGGTGCTGTCGCTGGACCGCGGCGACCGTGAGGTGCACGGGCTCGCGCACGAGGCGCTGACGGTGGCGGAGGCGCAGGACGTGGACCTGGACACGGTCCAGCACCTGGTGAGCGCGGCGGCCGGCGAGAACACCCTGCCGGGCGGCTCGGCCCCCTTGCCCCGGGCCCGCCGCCGCTTCCGCGACCGCCTGTCGCGGCTGGCGGACCATCTGACCTCGCCGCCGCCGACGCGCTGGTAATTCGGTTGCCCGGGGTGACGGCCGCCGCCGACCATGGCGTCTCGTGGCCCCCCGACTCTCCGCCCTCCTCCCCGACCTGTCGCCGTTGCGCGCGTCGCGGGACTTCCGGCTGCTGTGGATACAGGGCCTGGTCACGTACTTCGGCAGCTTCGCGGCGATGGTCGCGCTGCCGCTCCAGATCAAGGAGCTGACCGGTTCGCCGCTGGCGGTGGGGGTCATGGGCGCGGTCGAGCTGGTCCCGCTGGTGGTCTGCGGCCTGTACGGCGGGGCGCTCGCCGACGCCGCCGACCGCCGCAAGGTGATCCTCTCCACCGAGACGGCGCTCGGCCTGCTGGCCGTGCTGCTGCTGGTCAACGCCCTGCTGCCGTCGCCGCTGCTGTGGCCGCTGTACGTGGTGGCCGCCGGGGTCGCGGGCCTGGCGGGGCTCCAGCGGCCGGCGCTGGACGCGCTGCTCGCCCGGATCGTGCCGCACGACAAGCTGACGGCGGCGGCCTCGCTGAACGCCATCCGCTGGGAGCTGGGCGCCATCGCCGGTCCGGCGCTGGCCGGGCTGCTGGTGGCGTACGGGAACCTCGCCACCGCGTACGGCACCACGGTGGTCTGCTTCACCGTCTCGGTGGCGCTGTGCCTGCGGCTCACGCCCGCGCCGCCCGCCCGCTCGGGCGGGAGGCCGTCGCTGCGGGGCATCGCGGAGGGCGCGCGCTACGCCTGGTCGCGGCCGGTGCTGCTGGGCACGTACGCGATCGACCTGGCCGCGATGTTCTTCGCCTTCCCGAACGCGATCTTCCCGTTCCTCGCGGACGAGCTGGACGCGGAGTGGTCGCTGGGGCTGATGTATGCCGCTGGAGCGATCGGCTCGCTGGCGCTCAACCTCACCAGCGGCTGGACCTCGCGGGTGCGGCGGCACGGGCTGCTCGTGGTGTGCGGGGCGGCCTGCTGGGGGCTGGCCATCGCCGCGGCGGGCTGGTTCTCCAGCGTGTGGCCGGTGCTGGTGTGCCTGGCGGTCGCGGGCGCGGGCGACACCCTGAGCGGGCTCGGCCGCTCGACGATCTGGAACCAGACCATCCCCGACGAGCTGCGCGGCCGACTCGCGGGCATCGAGGTCCTGTCGTACAGCGTGGGCCCCCAGCTCGGCCAGGTCCGGGCGGGCGCGATGGCCGGCTGGACCGGTACGCGCCCGGCGTTCTGGACCGGCGGGCTGGCGTGCGTGGCCGCGGTGGGCCTGCTCGCGGCGGCGCTGCCGAAGCTGCTGACGTACGACGCCACGACGGACGAGGACGCGCTGCGCCGCCGCGCGGCCCGGGAGGCGGCGGCGCAGGCCCCCTAGGGAGCCTGGTCGCGGGGGGTGTCATGCCACTTCGGGTCGGTCTCCCACTGGAGGTTCCGCTCCTGGGCGGTGTCCATCGCGTGGGCGGCCTCCTCGCGGGTGGTGTAGGGGCCGAAGCGGTTCTTGGCCGGGCATTCCGGGCCTTCCTCCACCTTCTGGTGCTTCAGGCAGTAGTACCACTCGCCCGGTTTTCCGGTCGTGCGCTTCTTGAACAGGGCCATCGTCGGGCTCCTTCCTCTGACGCCATGGTGCCCCTCTGCGCCCTGGTTAGACTCGCTGCATGTCTGGCCAGTCGCTGCTCGTACCAGGGGAGCTGTCTCCCCCTCGTTCCGTTCCCGGGTCCATCCGTCGCCCCGAGTACGTCGGAAAGCCCATGCCGGCGCCGTACACCGGACCGGAGGTGCAGGATTCCGACACCATCGAGCGGATGCGCGTCGCGGGCCGCATCGCCGCGCAGGCGATGGAGGAGGCCGCCAAGCACATCGCTCCGGGCGTGACGACCGACGAACTGGACCGGGTCGCGCACGAGTACATGTGCGACCACGGGGCCTATCCGTCGACGCTCGGCTACCGGGGCTTCCCCAAGTCGCTGTGCGCGTCGATCAACGAGGTCATCTGCCACGGCATCCCGGACTCCACCGTCCTGCGCGACGGCGACATCGTGAACCTGGACGTCACGGCGTACATCGACGGCGTCCACGGCGACAACAACGCCACGTACCTGTGCGGTGACGTCGACGAGGAGTCGCGGCTCCTGGTCGAGCGGACCCGCGAGTCGCTGAACCGCGCCATCAAGGCCGTCAAGCCGGGCCGCCAGATCAACGTCATCGGCCGCGTCATCGAGTCGTACGCCAAGCGCTTCGGCTACGGGGTGGTCAGGGACTTCACCGGGCACGGCATCAACTCGTCCTTCCACTCCGGCCTGATCATCCCGCACTACGACTCGCCCCACGCCACGACGGTCATGCAGCCCGGCATGACCTTCACCATCGAGCCGATGCTGACGCTGGGGACGCACGAGTACGACATGTGGGAGGACGGCTGGACGGTCGTGACGAAGGACCGGAAGCGAACGGCGCAGTTCGAGCACACGCTCGTCGTGACGGAGACCGGGGCCGAGATCCTCACGTTGCCGTGACGCCCGGGGCGGGTAGGCTTCTTTCCGACGGACTGTCGGGAACCCGTTGACTCAGGTAAACCTCAGCAGGAAGATCGACGGTAGTGGCGGCCCCGGCCGCCGCGACCCGTTGACTCGGCCCGGGAGGCCCGCCTTGGATGCCAGCGCCACCACCGTCACCCCCTTCTCGACGCTCATCCGCACCGCCTCGCACCAGCAGCACACGGAGGCGGAGAGCTCGCCCTTCATGAGCCACCTGCTCGGTGGCCGGCTCGGCGTGGACGCCTACGCCCGGTACACCGAGCAGCTGTGGTTCGTCTACCGGGCCCTGGAGGAGGCCGCCGGCCCGCTGGCGGACGACCCGGTGGCGGGCCCGTTCATACGGCCCGAGCTGCTGCGCACCGCCGAGCTGGAGCGGGACCTTGCCCATCTGCGCGGCGAGGACTGGCGCGCCGGGGTGAGCGCGCTGCCGGCGACCACCGCGTACGCCGCCCGCGTCGAGGAGTGCGCCCGCACCTGGCCCGCGGGGTATGTGGCGCACCACTACACCCGCTACCTCGGGGACCTCTCCGGCGGCCAGATCATCCGGGACAAGGCCGAGCGGACGTGGGGTTTCGCGCGCAAGGGCGACGGCGTGCGGTTCTACGTCTTCGAGCAGATCCCCAACCCGGCGCCGTTCAAGCGGACGTACCGCGAGCTGCTGGACCGGGTGAACGCCGACGACCTGGAGAAGCAGCGGATCGTCGACGAGTGCAAGCGGGCGTTCGACTTCAACGGCGCGGTGTTCCGGGAGCTGGACCGCGAGTTCCCGCTGAGCGCCTGAGGTCCGGCGCTTCGGGTCCGCGCCTCAGCGCCCGATCTCCCGTACGCGGCCGCCGAGTTCGATGATGCCGTCGGGGCCGGGGGCCGTCAGCAGCTGCGAGCCCCGGCCCTGGATGATGTTCAGCGCGCGGTTGAGGCGTGCCGTGAGCAGCAGGGCCGCCGCGCCGGTCGCCTCGTCCTCGTCGATCCCCCCGGTGCAAGCACCGGCTCCACCGGAGCGGCTTGCGCCGCGCTCATCGATACGCCCCGGGAAGGCCCGCGCCCGGACGCGGCCGCCCGCCTCGTCCTCCCACGCCCACGCGTAGAGCCACTCCCCCGGCGGCGGCACGTCGAGCGCCTCGACCTCGGCGGCCGACGCGTACTGCCGCAGCGTGCGCGGCGGCGCCCACTCCGCGCGGGCGGTGATCCAGGTGAACTCGCCGTCCTGGCGCACCCACACCTCACCCGCCGGAGGGTTCACCACCTCCAGGTCCAGCAGCCACGCGACACCGACCAGCGGGTGCCCGGCGAAGGGGAGCCGCGTGCCGGGCGTGTAGATGTCGACGTCCCCGCGCTCGGGGTCGTCCACGAACACGGTCTCGCTGAAACCGAGTTGCTTGGCGAGCGCCTGCCGTGACGCCTCGTCGGGGCGGAGGCGTCCGTCGCGTACGACGCCGAGGAGGTTCCCGTGGCGGCCGTCGGCGGCGCAGAAGACGGCCAGGACGTCCACGACGTCGCGTGCGGAGTTCATCCCGGCATTCAAGCACGCGGCCCGGCACGGCAGGATGGCCGCATGTACGGCACCTATCTCTTCGGCCTGCGCGAGGGCTTGGCGGCGGCCGCGGTTCTCTGCGTCCTCGTGGCGTACCTGGTGAGGACGGGCCGGCGGGACGCGCTCCGGCCGGTGGGGGCGGGCGCCGCCGCGGCGGCGGGTCTGTCGCTCGCGCTCGGCGCGCTCCTCGAGTTCGGCGCGTACGAACTGACGCCGGAGGCGCGGAAGCTGCTGGGCGGCGTGCTCGCGGTGGGCGCGGCGGGCCTGCTGACGTGGCTGGTCGTCGCGGAGCGGCCGGGTGCGGGGCTGGTGGCCGGCACGGCGTTCCTGGCGGTGGGCCGGGAGGGCCTGGAGACCGCGCTGTTCGTCTGGGCGACGGTACGAGCGGCGGCCGACGAGGCGGGCTCGGCGGAGCCGCTGACGTGGGTGCTGGTGGGCCTCGCGACGGCGGCCGCGGTGGGGTGGCTGTTCTTCCGGTGCGCCCTGCGGTGCGGTCCGCTCCTGGTGGTCGTGGCGGCGGGCGTCCTGGCCGGAGGCGTACGCGGCCTCCAGGAAGTGGTCGCTCCGGGCGGCGCGGTGGCGTTCGACGTCTCCGCCGTGGTGCGGCCAGACAGCTGGTACGGGGCGGTGTTGAGGGGCGTCTTCACCTTCCAGCCCGATCCGACGGTCCTCCAGTCCGCGGTGTGGGCGCTGTATCCGGTCCCGGCGCTCGCGCTGTTGCGGACCCCGGTAGGGTTCGGACGGTCAGTGGGGGTCGAGGAGCAGAAGGCAACCGATGAGAAGGCTGGGTCGGGGTCGGGCGGCGAGGCTCGCGGCGACGGTGACGGCGACCGTGGTGCTGGCGCTGACCGCGAGCGGGTGCGTGACGGTGCACGGCGAGCTGGAGGTCGTCCCGGCGGCGAGCAAGACTGAGGCCGCGCGGGCGCTGAAGGACTTCACGGACGCGTACAACGCGGCCGACAAGGCGTACGACCCGGCGCTGGACGCGGGCCGGGTCACCGGCGCGCTCGGCGCGGTCAACCAGGCGGGGCTGAAGTCGCGCTCCATCACCAGCCCCGGCGGCAACCCCAACCACCGGCCGCTGGTGCTGTCGGACGCCGCCTTCGCCATCCCGAAGAAGGCGGGCTGGCCGCGCTGGTTCGTCGCGAACGTGGACTCGAACCGGGACACCGACCAGGGCACGGGCGACAGCCGCTGGGTGCTCGTCTTCGTGCGCAACAGCTCCCAGCAGCTGTGGGAGGTCGCGTACCTGTCGATCCTCGCGCCGAACGAGATCCCGGCGTTCAAGACGGACGCCGAGGGGTACGCGGAGCCGGTCGCGCCGGACTCCGCGGCGCTGGCGGTCGCGCCGAAGAACCTGAGCGAGGAGTACACCTCCTACCTCCACTCCGGGAAGCCCGCGCACTTCGCGGCGGGCCCGCACACCTCGGTGTGGCGGACCGAGCGCCAGAACCTCGCACGGCGGCCCGGGCTGTCCACGCAGTTCGTCGACCAGCCGCTGGACACGGGCGACTACGCGCCGCTCGGGCTGATGACCGAGGACGGCGGGGCGTTCGTCTTCTTCTCGACGCGCTTCTACGACCGGCAGACGGCGGCGGCGGGCTACCGGCCCAAGGTGAACCCGGACGTGAAGGCGCTGATGACCGGTGAGGTGAAGACCACCCTCACCAAGGAGTGGGTGGCGGGCCTGGTGGCCCAGGTGAAGCCGTCCGGCACCACCTCGGACCAGGTCGCGGTGGTGGGCCGGCTCCAGGGTGTGACGTCGGCGACGGGCTCGTAGCACTCCGGCCCGGACACGACCTAGCGGCTGAGGGGCCAGGCCACCGAGTGGTGGTCGTGGTCGTCGTCGAGCTGGTCGGCGTGGCGGGCGCAGGCGTCGGTGAGGGCTTCGAGCAGCGTCAGCGGGTCGGGCAGCGGGTGCTCGGGGCCGCGTACCCAGCCGACGCCCAGGTCACCGGGGAGCCGGGCGGGCGGGACGAGGACGTAGGAGCCGCGGCAGTGCCAGCGCAGGCCGGGGTGCTCGTCCATGGTCTCGGGGTGGCAGTCCAGCTCGCACGGCCACCACTCGTCCTCGTCCTCGGGGGTGCCGCGGGTGGCGGTGAAGAACAGCATCCGGCCGTCTCCGGACTCGGCGACCGGCCCCACGTCGACGCCCTCGCCGAGCAGCCGCTCCAACGCGGCGCGACCGGCCTCCAGCGGAACGTCGAGGACGTCGTGGACCATGCCGGTCGCGGTGATGAAGTTGGCCTGCGGCTGGCCCTCGGCCCACCGCTGGATCTGCGCGCTGTCGGTGGTGGACTGCGTCTGCCAGGCGAAGGAAACGGGATGGCGGGCCGGGGTCGGACAGCCGATGCGCTCGCAGGAACAGCGGTAGCCGACGGGATACGCGGCGGGGGCGAGGGGGAGTCCGGCGGCGGCGATGGCGAGGAGCAGGTCCTCACGGCTCGGTACGTCGGCGGCGGACTTCCTCGGACGCCGGCGCAGCCAGTGCGCGAGTTTGCTCTCCGTGCCGCGGTAGCGGCCGATACCGTCGCCCATCTATCCCCTCACACCTGGTCATGCAAGCCCTGCGGTCCCTGCCATGGTCCCACCATCCTGCGCCCCGGGTGACCGGAGTCCCCAACCGGGGTGGAGCAGCTGGGCGTGATGGGTGGATACGCCCGGAATTGGTCAGCCCGTCGGGCGAGGCGCCAGCCCGTACAGGGCGTACTCGACGAGCCGGTCGGCGTACTCGTGGGTGAGCGGGAGGGTGCGCAGCAGCCAGCGGTGGGCGAGCGGGCCGACGAAGAGCTCCAGGGCGATGCGCGGGTCGATGTCCGCCCGGACGTCCCCGGCCTCCTGGGCGGCGCGCAGCCGCTTGACGTACAGCTGGAGCTGCGGTTCCAGGAGCAGCTCGACGAACTGGGCGCCGAGCTCGGGGTTGATCACGCCCTCGGCGGCGAGCGCTCGGGAGGGGGCCTCGAAAGTGGGGTCGTTCATCTCGTCGACCGTGGCGCGCAGGACGAACTTGAGGTCGGCCTCCAGGTCCCCGGTGTCGGGGATCTCACTGTCGGCGTCGCCGCCGAGCGCCTCGTTGGCCTGGCGGCCGAGGTCGAGGAAGGCGTCCAGGAGGACGGCCGCCTTGGAGGGCCACCAGCGGTAGATGGTCTGCTTGCCGACCCCGGCACGGGCGGCGATGCCCTCGATGGTGGTCTTGGCGTAGCCGACCTCGCCGACGAGGGCGAGGGCGGCGTCGTAGATGGCGCGGCGGGAGCGTTCGCTGCGGCGCGTGGAGTCGGGTGCCTTGGTGTCTGCCATGCGTCCCAATCTAGCAGCCGCGCGAGGCGAGACGTATCGTCTCAATAAGCTTGACAAGACGATACGTCTCGTTCACTCTGGTGATGTCAGAAGACGGACGACAGCGGAAGGAGCCCACCATGACGCGTGGCGGAACCGGAAACATGCTCGGTGTCGGCGGCACCCGCAAGAACCTCTCCCGCGCGGCGCTGCGCGGCAGCGGCGGCGGCCGGGCCGGCCGGGGTGCCGATCCGGCCGCGCAGAAGCGCGAGTTGCTGCGCACGTTGCGAGAGGGGCGGGAGACACCGGAGGTGAAGCAGGGACGTACGGCGCGCGACGCTTCGTGAGTCCCGGGTGAACCACCCGCCAACTCACCCGTACGGTCCACTGCGCGAAGGCTCCTCACGGCGCACCATGGCTTGCACGCACACACCGTGCGACGCCAGCCGTCCGTGAGGAGCCTTCCTTGCCTCGTGACGCAACACCCCGCCGCTACCTGATGTGCCCACCCGCGCACTTCAGGGTGACCTACTCCATCAACCCGTGGATGGACCCGGCGAAACCGGTCGACCTGCCGCTCGCCCTCACCCAATGGGAAGATCTGCGCGACCGCTACCGCTCGCTCGGCCACACCGTCGAGCTGCTCGACCCCCGCCCCGGCCTGCCCGACATGGTGTTCGCCGCCAACGGCGCCACCGTCATCGACGGCCGGGTGCTGCTGGCCCGGTTCGCCCACGCCGAGCGCGTGCCCGAGGCCGCGGTGCACCGCGAGTGGTTCCTGGCGCACGGCTTCACCGACATCCACGAACCCGACCACATCAACGAGGGCGAGGGCGACTTCGCCGTCACCTCCACCTACCTCCTCGCCGGGCGCGGCTTCCGCTCCAGCCCCCTGTCGCACGACGAGGCACAGGAGTTCTTCGGCCGCCCCGTGATCGGCCTGGAGCTGGTGAACCCGCGCTACTACCACCTCGACACGGCGCTGTGCGTCCTGGACGAGGCGCGCGACGAGATCATGTACTACCCCGGCGCCTTCTCCCCCGGCAGCCGCGCGGTGCTCCGGCGGCTCTTCCCCGACGCGCTGATCGCCGAGGAGGAGGACGCGGCGGCCCTCGGACTGAACGCCGTGAGCGACGGCAGACACGTCCTGCTGCCGCAGACGGCGGTGGGGCTCTTCCGGCCGCTGCGGGAGCGCGGCTTCGAGCCGATCGGGATGGACCTGGGCGAGCTGCTCAAGAGCGGCGGCAGTGTGAAGTGCTGCACGCAGGAGCTGCGGGAGTAGGGAGTGTCGTCAAAGTAGCGTCGTCCGCCCGAAGGGCGGGCCCGGCGGCGGCTGGTGCGTGCAGATGCAAGGCGGAGGAGGGAGCCACTGCGGAGCATTGGCGACCGACGACAACGCGGCAGATGCGCGTGCCGGGCGTCGCCGGGCAGACGGGACTTTGACGACACGACCTAAGGGCGCGAGCCGGGAACGGACGGACCCGGTCCGGGCGCGGGGACTCCCGCCCGGACCGGGTCCGCACCCGGAGCCTTCTCCCGGGTCAGTCCTCCAACGTCAGCTTGAAGAAGGCGTGGTGGCCGTGGAGGACGACCTCGGCCTTGCCCTCGGCGTCCCCGTACTCACCGCTGCCGCCGGTGATCGCCGAGTCGCCGCCGTGCGGGCCCCGGCCATAGCGGTCGATGATGTCGGTGAGGGTGATGCTGCCCTTGTCGGTGCGCAGGACGCGCTGGCACTGCGTCACATATCCCTTGCGGTCCACCTTGATGGCGGTGCACTGCGCGGTGGCGTCGCCGATCTTCTTGCCGGGCTTGCCCTTGTCGTTCTCGTGCAGATGCGCGAAGACGGTCCAGTCCGCGCCCGGGCGCAGCAGCGGGCCGAACGGCTTGGTGTCCGACTGCTTCACCGCCAGCCAGTCGAGCACTTTCGTCTCGTCCTTGGCCGGTACGGGCGCCGACGCCGCCGGGGTGGCGGCGGTGAGACCGAGGGCGGCGGCGGCGAGCGCGGCGGTGGCGAGGGAGCGGAGCATGGGGCCTCCTGAGATGAGGTGAGGGGACGGCAGCGACCCCAGCTCACCCCGGCCCCGGCCGCCCGGCAACCGGCAGCAGCGCCCCCTCACCCGGGCGGTTGCCGCTTGTCACCTCATCGGACGGTCGGCTCATCGACCGGTCGGCTCATGCCTGCGGGGGCCACGCGTCGCCCCACGCCGCGTCCCGCGCCGCCTTGTAGAGCGCGCCGTGCCGCTTGGTGACCGTGTCGCGCCGCAGCCCGTCGTCCTCGGTGCACAGGTCGAGCAGCACCTGCCCCTTGCGGATCTGCGGCTTGCGGGTGACGCGCGCGGGCGCCGGCGCGACGGGGAAGCGGGTCGCGACGACGTAGCTGAACTTCTCGTCCTCGTACGCCAGCGACCCGCCCTTCACCTGGCGGTGCAGCGACGAGCGGCTGACGCGCGCCGCGAAGTGGCACCAGTCGGTGCCCGGCTCGATCGGGCAGGCGGCGCTGTGCGGGCAGGGCGCGGCGATGCGCAGCCCGGCGGCGATCAGCCGGTCGCGCGCCTCGATGATCCGCGCGTAGCCGTCGGGGGTGCCGGGCTCGACGATCACGACGGCCTGGGCGGCGCGGGCCGCCTCCGTGACGACGGCCGCGCGGTCGGCTTCGGTGAGCTCCTTGAGGACGTACGAGACCGTGACGAGGTCGCTGCTCTCCACGCGGAGCGCCGCGCTGATCCGGGCGCGCCGCCACGCCGCGCCCGCCAGCCCCGGCACCCCGGACGCGGCCGCCAGCTCGCGCCCCAGCGCCAGCGCCGGCTCGGCCCAGTCCAGCACCGCGGTGCGCGCCGCCGAGTCCCACGCCTCCGCGACGGCCCAGCTCGCCGCGCCCGTCCCGCCACCGATGTCGGTGTGCGTGCCCGGCACCCACTCCGGCGCCGCGCCGCGCAGCGCGTCCAGCGCGGACCGCACCGCCTCGAAGGTCGCGGGCATGCGGTACGCGGCGTACGCGACGACGTCGGACCGGTCGCGCAGCACGGGCGCGTCGGTCGGGGTCGTCCCCCGGTAGCTGGCGATGAGCCGCTCGACGGCCTGCGCGGCCTTCGTCGGCGGCAGCCCGTCGAGCAGCCCGGCCAGCGCGTCGCGCAGAGCGCCCGAGACGGAGCCCGACGCGGAGGCCGAGACGGGGTCGGAGGGGGACAGGGAGACATTCACCGACCCATCGTAGGCGGCCCCCGGAGGTGCCCGGCGTTGCTAGGCTGGCCGCCCTGATCCGGTGGGCGGGCCGGGGAGTGTCCGCACAGTAGCGTCGTCCGCCCGCAGGGCGGGCCTGGCGGCGTCTGGTGCGTGCGATCGCAAGGCGGAGGAGGGAGCCACTGCGGAGCATTGGCGACTGACGACAACGCGGCTGGGGGCACCCCCAGGCGAAGCTCTGGGGGAGTGCGTGCCAATCGCCGCCAGGCAGACGGGACTTGGCGGACACGACCCAGCGGGGGGACCATGAGACAGAGGATCGTGCGCCTGGCCCTGGTGGCCGGTGTGACCGTCCTGGCCCTGCTGCTCCTCCTCGCCACCTGCGGTGGCGGCGCCGACGATCCGAAGGGCGCCCCGAAGCCGACGCGGACCGCCACCGGCAGCGCCGCCCCGGCCACCCGGCTCACCGCCCCCGCCGCGTACGACACCCGCCGCGGCTGGGAGCTCCCCGACGTCTCCGCCGGCTACGTCGTGGACCCCGCCACCGGCCTGGTCGCCTACCTGGAACCCGTGGGTGAGGCGCGGTACCGCGTGCGTACCGTCGACGCCACGACCGGCAAGCCCCGCTGGACGGGCCGCCCGTGGCACCCGCTGGGCGGCCCCGGCGACGTACCGCGTCTCCTCATCCTGGCCAAGGACGGCCGGAGTTACGTCGTGACCTGGTCGTACGGCTCGCTCCGCGGCGATCCGCTGACACCGGCGAGCAGCTTCGTCTCGCTCGACCTGTACGACGCCGCCGACGGCGCCCGGCAGCGGGTGGAGGTGCCGTGGCCGGACGCGCCGATAGTGACCGCCACCGGGCCGGGTGTCGTCATCAGCGACGGCAAGGCGAGGAGCGCGGTCGTCGCGCCCGACACCGGCGAGGTCACCACCGTCGCGCCGGAGGCGCTCGGCCCACCGAAGGGCTGCCCGGAGTGCCGCACGCTCACCGAGGTGCGCGGGATGACCCCCAAGGGCCTGCTGGTCAGCGGCGCCCGCAGCTTCTGGGTGCGCGGCGGCTGGTCGAGCCGCGGCCGCGCTCCGTCGGGCGCCGATGTGGCGAGCGGGGTGCCGACCTCGCTGACCCCGGGGCACGTCCTGGCCCGCTGGCAGCACAAGAAGGGCGCCCGCCGGGCGGCCACGCACGACATCTGGGCCGTGCACGACGTGACCACCGGCGTGCCGCTGGTGCAGACCGAGTGCCGCAAGCCCGCGATCGAACCGGGCGAGCACCCCAGGGCCGTGACCTCGCCCGGCGGGCGGTACCTGATCGCCGGAAGCCTCGCCTTCGACCTGGACGCCCGCACGGGCCGCTGCTTCGAGAACCCCGACGGCACCAGCCCGCTCACCTTGACCACGGCCACCGACGACGGCGTGGTCTACGGCGCGAGCAGCGCGCGCAGCCCGTCCGACGCCCTCGCGGGCCGCGGCACCCCGGTCCGTATCGACCTGGCCACCGGGGTGCCGGAGGCGCTCGCGCCGAGCGTACGGCTGCCGGAGGCGGAGGTGGCGGGCGTGGGGCTGTTCCGCTGGACGGACCCGGCGGACCGGGTGCACCTCATCGCGTACGTCAGGCGCGGTTGACGCTCCACGGCCGGCAGAGCCCCAGGAAGCAGCCCACCGCGCCGACCGCGCACACCAGCTGGACCACGGCCATCGGAACGGCGGTCCGCTCCCCCGCGATGCCCACCAGCGGCGAGGCGACCGCGCCGATCAGGAACGACGACGTACCGAGCAGCGCGGAGGCGGAGCCCGCGGCGTGCGGGGTGCGCATCAGCGCCTGGGAGTTGGTGTTGGGCATCGCCAGGCCCATCGCCGACATCAGGACGAACAGCCCGGCGGCCACCGGCACCAGGCCGACGGGCCCGAAGACCCCGCTGGTCATGAGGAGCAGCGCCACGGCGGCCAGCACGATCACCACCAGGCCGAAGGCCAGCACCTTGTCCATGCTGACCCGGCCCACCAGCAGCTTGCCGTTGATCTGCCCGACCGCGACAAGGCCGACGGAGTTCAGCCCGAAGAGCAGGCTGAAGGTCTGCGGGGACGCGCCGTACAGATCCTGTACGACGAAGGGCGAGGCCGCGATGTACGCGAACAGCGCGGCGAAGGAGAGCGATCCGGCCAGCATGTAGCCGGTGAAGACCCGGTCGGCGAGCAGCCCGCGCATGGTGCGCAGCGCCTCGCCGACGCCGCCGCCGTGCCGCCGCTCGGGGGGCAGCGTCTCGCCGAGCCACTTCCACACCACGAGCGTGAGCAGTACGCCGACGGCGGTCAGGACGTGGAACACGCCGCGCCAGTCGGTGAGCCGGAGCACCTGTCCGCCGATCAGCGGGGCGACGATCGGCGCGACCCCCGAGATCAGCATGAGCGTGGAGAAGAACCGGGCCATCTCGACCCCGTCGTACAGGTCCCGCACCACCGCCCGGGCGATCACGATGCCGGCGGCGCCCGCGAGGCCCTGGAGCAGCCGGAAGGCGATGAGCAGCTCGATGCCGGGCGCGAAGGCGCAGACGGCGGTGGCGGCGACGTACACGATCATGCCGATGAGCAGCGGGCGGCGGCGGCCCCACTTGTCGCTCATGGGCCCGGCGACGAGCTGGCCGAGCGCGAGGCCGGCGAGACAGCCGGTGAGGGTGAGCTGCACGGTGGCGGCGGGCGCGCCCAGGACCTTGGTGACCTCCGGCAGGGCGGGGAGGTACATGTCCATGGAGAGCGGCGGGAGGGCGGTGAGCCCGCCGAGGACGAGGGTGACGAGGAGGCTCGCCCTGCGCGCGGCGGCGGTGGCGGTGGCCACGGCTCTCGTGGGTGGAGCTGCCTCGGGGGCGCTGTCGGTGCGTATGTGACGGGGGCCGCTCTCCGGCATCTCGTCTCCTCTCCTGGGGCTCGGCGCCCTATGCTCGCAGCTCGACCGGAATAGTTGAAAACTCAAGGGTGAAATCGAGGGGGGCATGGGGATGGGCGGGACCGTGCGGTGGGGCGTGCTGGCGACGGGCGGGATCGCCGCGTCGTTCACCACCGATCTGCTTCAGCTGCCGGACGCGGAGGTGGTGGCGGTGGCGTCGCGTTCGGCCGCGTCCGCGACGGCGTTCGCCGAGCGGTTCGGCATTCCGCGGGCGTACGGGGACTGGGCGTCCCTCGCCGCGGACGAGGACGTCGACGTGGTGTACGTGGCGACGCCGCACGCGGCGCACCGCGCGGCCGCCGGGCTGTGCCTGGAGGCGGGGCGGGCGGTGCTGTGCGAGAAGCCGTTCACGCTCAACGCGCGCGAGGCGGCGGAGCTCGCTGGGATCGCCCGGCGGCGCGGGGTCTTCCTGATGGAGGCCATGTGGATGTACTGCGGCCCGGTCGTCCGGCGCATGGTGGAACTGGTCCGGGACGGCGCGATCGGCGAGATCCGCTCCGTGCAGGCGGACTTCGGGCTGGTGGGCCCGGCCGACCCCGGCCACCGGCTGCGGGACCCGGCCGCGGGCGGCGGCGCGCTGCTGGACCTCGGCGTCTACCCGGTGTCGTTCGCGCAGCTGCTGCTCGGCGAGCCCGACCGCGTACAGGCCGACGCCCTGCTCTCGCCGGAGGGCGTCGACCTGAACACGGGGATGCTGCTCGGCTGGGACTCCGGTGCCACGGCGCTGCTGTCCTGCTCGATCGTGTCCGATACGCCGCTGACGGCGTCGGTGTCGGGCACGGCGGGCCGGATCGAGTTCGCGCGCGGCTTCTTCCACCCCGAGGGGTTCGTCCTGCACCGGGACGGGCGGGAGCCGGAGGAGTTCACGGTGCCCGGGCGTCGCGACACCTTCCAGCACGAGGCGGCGGAGGTGATGCGGTGCCTGCGGGCGGGCGAGACGGAGTCGCCGCTGGTGCCGCTGGACGGGACGCTGGCGGTGATGCGGACGCTCGACGCGGTGCGGGACCGGATCGGCGTCCGCTACCCGGCGGAGGCGCTCACGCGGGCGTGAGGCCCGGGTTTCCCGCCTCCGTCACGAACGACGCGGCGGTGGTGACGGGGGCGCCCGGGGTCGTGACCGCGGCGACGGTACGGAAGTCGGCGCGGGCACGCTCGGGCGTCAGCGTGACCCTGAGGTAGCCGCGGCGGCCGTTGTAGAACCGCAGGTGGGGATTGGCGCGGGTGAGGTTGTCCCAGTTGGCGGGCTTGTCGGCGCCGTCCCGGCCGCTGCTGATGGAAGTGGCGACGAGCTCGGTGCCGACGGTGCGGGAGGCGGGATCGTCGAAGTCGGCCTTGAGGTCGAAGGCGTACCCGACGTGCACGTCGCCCGTCAGCACGACGAGGTTCTCCACCCCGGCGGCCCGGGCCCCGTCGAGGATGCGCTTGCGGGAGGCGGGGTAGCCGTCCCAGGCGTCCATGGACAGCTTGAAGTCGGGCCCCGGGGCGTTGCGACGCTGGGCGAAGGTGACCTGCTGGGGGACGACGTTCCACACGGCGCCGGAGTCCTTCCAGCCGTCGAGGAGCCAGCGCTCCTGCTCCGCGCCGGTCATGGTGCGGGCCGGGTCCTCCGACTCCGGGCCCGGGGTCTGCCAGCCGTCGCCGTAGGCCTGATCGGAGCGGTACTGGCGGGTGTCGAGGACGTCGAACTGCGCGAGGTCGCCGAAGCGCAGACGCCGGTACAGCCGCATGTCGGCGCCGGCGGGGGGGGGGGGGGGGGGCGGGGGGGGGGGGGGGGGGGGGGGCGGGGGGGGGGGGGGCGGGGGCGCACGG
>NZ_JBEXNO010000004.1:129917-219173 GCF_040611175.1 Streptomyces sp. NPDC003036
CGCCCCCACGCCGGTACAGCCGCATGTCGGCGCCGGCGGGCCGCTGCGGGGCCCGCAGCGGCTGGTTCTCCCAGTACGCGCGGTAGGCGGCGGCCCGGCGCACCAGGAACTCCTCCGGCGGTACGCCGTTCTCCGGGGTGCCGCCCGCGTAGTTGTTCTCGGTCTCGTGGTCGTCCCAGGTGACGACGAAGGGATGCGCGGCGTGCGCTGCCTGGAGGTCCGGGTCCGTCTTGTAGAGGGCGTACCGCATCCGGTAGTCCTCCAGCGTGACCGTCTCCCGGTTGAAGTGCGCGGGAAGCTGCCGGTCGGTGTAGCGGCGGTGGCCGCCCGCCGCGTCGACGGCGTACTCGTACAGGTAGTCCCCGAGGTGGAAGACGGCGTGGACGTCCTCCTCGGCGAGGTGCCGGTACGCCGTGAAGTACCCGTCGTGGTACGCCTGGCAGGACGCGGCCGCGAGCCGCAGCTCCCCGACGCGGGCGGCGGCGTGCGGCGCGGTCCTGGTGCGCCCGGCGGGGCTCAGCCAGCCGCCCGCGCGGAACCGGTAGTAGTACGCGCGCCCGGGGGCCAGGCCGCTCACCTCCGCGTGCACGGTGTGGTCGAACTCCGGGTGCGCGGTGGCGTGGCCGCGTCTGGCGATCCGGGTGAACGCCTCGTCGTGCGCGAGCTCCCAGCGCACCTGTACGCGCCCTCGCGGCAGGCCGCCGCCGGGCTCGTACGGGCGGGGCGCGAGGCGCGTCCACAGCAGGACCGAGCCGGGCAGCGGGTCGCCGGAGGCGACGCCCAGGGTGAAGGGGTCCTCGGTGATCTTCCGGGCGTCGAGCTCGGCGGCGCTCGCCGCGCCCGCGGCCGGCAGGTTCACGGCGAACGCGAGAGCGGCGGCGGCACCGGTCGTGGTGAGGAAGCGGCGGCGGTCGAAATGGCGGGCGGCGGCGCGCAGTTCGGCTGTCATGGGCTCATTGGACGGGGCTTGGTTGTCGCGTCCACAACATCCACATGTCGGCCATATGAGTTTCAGGTGCCGGACCCTCCCGTACGCTGCGGCCCCATGAACGCTGTACGGAGGATCGCGGTGGTGACGGGCGCGGGCTCGGGCATCGGCCGGAGCGTGGCGCTGGCGCTGGCGGAGGACGGCTGGTCGCTGGCGCTGGCGGGCCGGCGGGCCGAGCCCCTGGAGGAGACGGCGGCGCTGGCGGCGGCACGCGGCGGCGCGGGCGCGGAGGCGCTGTGCGTCCCGACGGACGTCACGTCCCCCGACGCGGTGGCGGCCCTCTTCGCCGCCGTACGGGACCGGTTCGGCCGCGTCGACCTGCTCTTCAACAACGCGGGCAGCTTCGCGGGCGGCGGCACGCCGGTCGAGGACCTGGACTACGACACCTGGCGGTCGGTCGTCGACACCAACCTGACGGGCGCGTTCCTGTGCGCGCAGGCGGCGTACCGCCAGATGAAGGAGCAGGCGCCGCAGGGCGGGCGGATCATCAACAACGGCTCCATCTCGGCGCACGTGCCGCGCCCGCACTCGATCGCGTACACGGCGACCAAGCACGCCATGACAGGCCTGACGAAGTCCCTCTCGCTGGACGGCCGCCCGTACCGCATCGCCTGCGGCCAGATCGACATCGGCAACGCGGCGACGGAGATGACCGAGCGCATGCAGGCGGGCATCCTCCAGGCGAACGGCACCCTCGCCCCCGAGCCGGTGATGGACGCGGCGGACGTGGCGCGGACGGTGGCGCACATGGCGGCGCTGCCGCTGGAGGCGAACGTCCAGTTCGCCACGGTCATGGCCACGGCGATGCCGTACATCGGCCGCGGCTAGACCACCCTGGAACAAGTACCCGCGACGGGCACGTTGGGACGGACATGACGACCACTTCCCACTCCGCCGAGGTCCTGCGCTACACGGCGTTCTCCGCCGACCCCGACGGGGGAAACCCGGCCGGGGTCGTCCTCGACGCCGCCGGGCTCGGTGACGAGGACATGCTGGCGATCGCCGCCGAGCTCGGATACAGCGAGACCGCGTTCCTGACGCCGCCGCCGGAGGGGCTGGACGGAGCCGGCGCGGGGCGGGCGTTCACCATCCGCTACTTCAGCCCCAAGGCGGAGGTGCCGTTCTGCGGGCACGCCACCGTCGCGACGGCCGTCGCGCTCGGCGAGCGCCTCGGGCCGGGCGACCTGGTGTTCGCCACGCCCGTCGGGACCGTGCCGGTGACGGTGGCCGAGGACGGCGGCGCGCTGCGGGCCACGCTCACCAGCGTGGAGCCGCACGTCGAGGACGTCCCGGCGGCCGACGTCCGCGAGGCCCTGGACGCGCTGGGCTGGGCGCCCGCCGACCTGGACGCGGCCCTGCCGCCCCGGATCGCCTTCGCGGGCGCCCGCCACCTGGTGCTGGCCGCCGCGACCCGGGCACGCCTCGCGGACCTGGCGTACGACTTCGACCGCCTCGCGACGCTGATGCGCCGCCTGGACCTGACGACGGTCCAACTGGTGTGGCGCGCCGCGCCGACGGTGTTCCACGTCCGCGACCCGTTCCCGGTGGGCGGCGTCGTCGAGGACCCGGCGACGGGCGCGGCGGCCGCCGCCTTCGGCGCGTACGCCCGCGAGTTGGGCCTGGTGCCCGAGGCGGCGGTGCTCACCCTCCACCAGGGCGAGGACATGGGCCGCCCGGGCGTCCTGACGGTCGAACTCCGCGCGGGCGAGGGGCGCGTCCGCGTGAGCGGCGCGGGGGCGCGGATCGCGGGTTAGCGGATCGCGCGGTGCCGGATCGCGGGCTAGCGAGGCACCTCGGGGATCTCCCACCCTCCGATGAGCAGCACGACGAAGAACAGCGGCAGCACCTGGAACAGCGCGGCGACGCGCCCCTTCCCCAGCCACTGCAGCACCCCCAGCCCGACGATCAGCCCCGCGCAGACGAGCAGGTCCTCCACCGGCGGCTCGACCTCCTCACCGGCCGCCGCCCACTCCCCCATGCCGACGTCGAGGAGCGCGTACACGCAGATCAGCAGGTTGAAGGGAAACGCGGCCAGGAAGAGCCCGAAGTTGCGCAGCCCGGGCCGGGGCGGGGACGAAGGTGCTTCGCTCATGCCCCCACCGTGCCGCCGGGGCGCACGCGGGGGATGAGTAGGCGTACCTAGGCGGGGCTGAGTACGGCAGTACGCCGGGGAAGCCGGTCAGGGGAAAGCCCACCCGCTCAGGATCCTGCCGGCTTCCTCGCCGATCGAGGCGTCGGCATCCGACACCAACGCGGAGCACAGCTCCTTGAGCCGTGCGAGGCCCTCGTCGGACTGGCAGCAGACGTTGGTGAGGGCGGCGT
This sequence comes from Streptomyces sp. NPDC003036, assembly GCF_040611175.1. Taxonomy (NCBI): domain Bacteria; kingdom Bacillati; phylum Actinomycetota; class Actinomycetes; order Kitasatosporales; family Streptomycetaceae; genus Streptomyces; species Streptomyces sp. NPDC003036. The sequence goes on from NZ_JBEXNO010000004.1 coordinate 133,228, forward strand.
CGAGGTGATCACCGGTGTCGTCGTCCGCGCTCGCGAGCGCGCACAGGACCATCCGCAAACCGAGGACGTCTCCGCGCTCGAGCAGGGCCTCCGCCGTCTCTTGAGTCACTGCGGTGTCCTGCCCGTCCAGCAGCAGTCGATGCAGTACCGCAGCCACCTCGGCATCCTCTGCCGCGCCCGCCAGTCGTCGGCCGGCTTCCGCTCGGGCGGACCAGGATGGCGAGCGGGCGTCCCGAAGGGCCGAGCTCAACGCGTCGTCGGGATCGGAGAGGGTCATGGCGCCTTGGCCTCCGAGAGTTGGTGGCCGGAGCAGCCCTTGGAGGCAGACGAGTCGGGCTGTACGCCGGGGAGAGTCACCGCAATGCTACGACCTGCACGAACATGCAGGAAGGGCACTTCCGTGGCTACCTACATGGCTACGTAAGGATACGCGCCCGTCCGGATTCCCCGGACGAGCGCGTCGTCGTTCCGGAGGTCAGACGGTCCGCTCGATGTGTTCGAAGATGTCCGCGTCCGTCTCCCGCTGCCACGCCGGCAGCTCGGCCCAGTCGGCGACGTATCCGGGCTTCGGGTCCTCGAAGTGCCTGAACATCTGGGCGGTCCAGCAGATCGCGACGAAGCGCCCCTTCTGCTCGCGGGTGAGCCGAGTGGCGTGCCCTTCGCTGACCTTGATGAAGTCGCGAACCTGTCCGTACACGGCCGCGGCGGCCTCGCGCTCCCACTCGGGCGTCTCGTCCCACGGCGTGATATAGCCGGGCTTCGGCTCACCGGGATAGTGCTTGGTCACACCGGCGATCCACGCCTCGCGGAAGATCCGACCGTCGCTCATGCGCGTGTCCCTCTCGTCATGCGGTGCGCTGAAGCGCCGCAATTCGTTGATCCAGATTCGAGACTCGGCCATCGGACATGAGCGGGGCAAGACTCCCTCGGAGTCCGTCCAGCTTCTTACCGATGAATCCCGAGTTCGACTGGCCGGCCAGGCCGATCACTGTCTCCGCGTAGTGCACGACCTGGTCGATGTCGCGCCGGTGGACTCCGAGGGCGGCAAGGTCACTTAGTACGGCAGCGCGGCGGCGCAGCGACAGAGGTTGGGCGAGGGCTGCGGTGAGGGCGTCTTCCGCCAGGTCGGGGCGTCCGAGCTGGAGGTAGCAGGCTCCTCGTTCCTCGGCGAGGCGGGAGCCGTCGAAGCGGAGCCAGCCGCCGTTGTGGGAGTGGCCGCCGAGGAAGAGAACCTTCTCGGCGTCGTCGAGGGCCCGGGTGCAGCCGTCGATGTCACCCATGGCCGCGTACGCCTGTGCCTGGACGGCTGCGACCCAATAGCGGGTGGACAGTGCGCTGTCCCCACGTCGGGCAATCCCAGAGGCCGCCGCCAGCAACGGCTGGGCGGCGAACGCGCGGCGGGCGTACAGCTCGACGTAGGCGTGGCGGGTCATGGCGCAGGCCCAGAGGTCGTGGTCCCCACCGGTATGGGCCGCTTGGGCGGCCAGCGTGTAGCACTGGGCGGCGTCGGTGTACCGGTTGGCGTCGAAGAAGAGTTCGCCGGCGAGCTGGTAGATGTCAGCCGTCATCGTGCACAGCCGGGTCCGGTCCGCTGCGGTGCGCGCCTCGGCCAGGCCCTTCGTCAGGGCATCGAGCTGCTTGCGGACCGCCGGGAGGACGGTCTGCTTGGAGTCCGAGAGGGTGTAGACCTGCCACAGGCTGCGGTGCAGATCCTCCCCCGTCTCCACGAGAGCTGTCGCCGCGTGTCCTCGGGATGCCTCGTCCGAACCGGGCAGGGTGACCAGCGCGCCGGTGACGGCGAGCAGGCCCAGGACATCGCGGCGCTTCATATCGTCATCATCACCGTGGGGAAGGAGGGGGAGGTCAGAGGGCACGGCAGATTCGGCCGGCTGTTCTTCGGCAAGTAGCCCTTCCAGCTCGGAGAGGGTGACTCCTAGCAGGCTTGCGATTCTGGGCCGTTGGTGCGGCTGTGGTGTGGCACGGCCGCCCTCCCAACGGATCACGGTGGACGTGGCCACCGCAAGTGCTTCGGCGAACTCCTCCTGAGAGTAGCCCTGTGAGGCTCGCCGGTCGGCAAAACGCCTACGCCTTAACGCCATTGGTTTCCCCTCACGAGGAGCACCTTCCCAGCTCGCGCCACCGATGCCCGGAAAACGCCTGGGCGATGCGTGGGGTTCGCTCTGGGAGACGGTAACGGATCGTCGTTCACTGGTCACACACCGCTCGGATGGTTGAGGGATCCTCCGGGCGGCTCGCTGAGGCACAGTCGCGCCGTGGCCCTTACGGACCACGGCCTGCTGCTGCCCCGCCCGAGAGGAGCGACCGCGTGACGATTTCCGAACTACCCCGCAGGAACCCTGGCGCCGGCGGCCGTACGGGCACGCCACCGGAGCCCCGGCCGGGTGAACCGAGCCGGGCTCTGCGGAAACGGGCGTCCATCGGCTGGGAGAAGTTCATGCGTCGCGGCGAGACCTGGCAGGAGACGGAAACATGAACCCGGTCGGCCCCGACGGCTACGAGCTGCACCCGCTCCTGAACATGAACGTCCGCGACATCGCCTCGCGCGGGCAAGGTGTTCTCGTCGCCGTTACCCACGAGCTCCACAGCCACGGCACCGTCCGAGTCGCGCACATCCGGCCCGAGGACGGCGTCGAGTGGACGACCGCAGCGGACAACATCCAGCTCGTGCCCTGACCCGAGGGCGTCTCTGGCCGCATGGCGCCAGCACCTCGCCGTTCTGGGGTGCCTCGCCATCGCCGTGGTCGCACTGGACATCGCGGTACGCCCGACGGATGGCTCCCGGACTTCCGCCCGCCGGCCCATCGGACGAAGCGGATGCACCATCCCGCACCACTCGCAAGACCGTCGAAAGGAGCACCACCATGAGCACCACCACCATCGCACGCCGCGAGCTCGGCCGCTTCCTGGCCATCTCCGGGCAGCGATTCCGTAGCGGCAAGAGCCCCGCCGAAATGTTCTCGCCGGCCGTGGACACCATGTGGCATCAGCTGCTCGCCACCCCCGAGTACGCGGCGTTCAGCACCGAGCACGCAGGCGCCGTCCTCGGGCACCGCGAGATGAACGGCTCCGGACCAATCGCCTGGGTGGCCGCGTACGAGGAGGCGTACGGCCCGCTGCCCGAGATCTGGTTCACCGGCGCCGACGGCATCCTCAACGAGGCCGCGCTCGCCCGCTACGAGGAGACCGGCAGGGTCGTGGCCGAGTGGGACTGCGGCCCCACCACCGGTGACGGCGACGACGCCGCGCCGGGCAACCGGTGACCCTGCCTCGCATCGACGGAGCGTCCCGGCCGACCGCTGGGGCGCTCCGCCTCGTTGAGGCCAGCACCACCAGGCCGCGGTCCATCGGCATCACTGAGTATGTGGAACAGATGACGGCCCACTGCCCCTACCTTTCTCCCTCTGTCGAGCGCGGGCTGACCACCTGGACCGTCTACCGTGCCGAAGGAAACGCGGACGCCGTGGAAGCCGAGCTGTTCCATGCCGGTGCACAAGCCGCCGAGTGGCTGCGGCCCCTGATCCACCGGCCGCACGGGTTCCTGCGGTGCGAAAACGTTGTGATCCTGGGCGAGGTCCCCGGCGCCCGGCACCGCGACCTGCTGGCGTGGCCGCACTGGGCCCTCAAGAACCTGTACGGCCCCGTCGGGATCATGTTCGGCAAGTTCCACGCGGGCGAGGAGGAGAACACGCGGGCCGGCGAACACATCCCAGCCGCCCCGGTCTCGTTCCTCCCCGTGAGAGCCGCGATCCGCCGACGAGACCCCCAGTTCCTCCACGCAACCCCCGAGCTGGCCGCCGCGCTCGCCTTGGCCGACGACGACGGCCACGACGTCTTCGAGCACATCCCCGATGACTGGACGGAGATCCGCACATGGACGAAGCGCTTCCTCCCCCCGGTGAAGTAGTCGGTCCCCTCAGAGACCACGTCGGCGAGCCCTTCACGACCCGACTCCTGAGCGACAGGCGCGGTTCACGGGCCTGGAAGATCGCGGGTCCCCGGGGTGCCGTCGCGTTGAAGGCGAACAGTCCCGACGGCGACGCTGCCCGCGACAAGGCCGCCGAGCTGGCGCAGGAGGACAGTAACCTTGTGCGCCTCATCGGTGCGGGCGCGCTGAACCCCGGCTACCGGATCGACGCCGGAGCCTGGGAGGGCGGCCGGTGGCTCGCGGTGCGGTGGGTCGACGGCATCCCGGTGTGGCGGGCGTTCGCCCTGGCACGTGGACCCGAGGCTGACCGCCCCTCAGTGCGCCCCTGGCTCCTGGGGATCGCCCGGACGTGGGCCGAGCGCTTGACGCGGATGCACGCCGCCGGGTGGACTCACGCCGATGTCCAGCCCACTAACGCCCTGATCGCGAACGACGGCCGCGCCCAGCTCATCGACTACGCCCTCGCCTGCGGCCCCGGCGACGGGGCACGTCTGCCCTACCGTGGCGCGCTCACCCACACCACCGCCCCTGAGGTCGCGGACGCCATCCTCGCCACCACTGCCGACACCCACATCCATGCACAGCCACCGGCCGACATCTGGGGACTGGGCGCTTCGCTGTTCTGGTGCTGGACCGGTCGTCGGCCGTTCTCCTACGAGGACGACACCCCGCGCGAGGACAAGCTCAGGGCCATCGTGAAGACAGCCACGCTGCCGCTCAACGACGTCCGCCCCTGGGCGTTCCCCGAGTTCGAGGAAGCAATCCGCGCATGCCTGACCCCGGCCCCGGAGGACCGGCCGTCCGCCACCGATCTGGCCGCCCTCCTCACCACGTCATGATCACCCTCCGACCGCTCATTTACTCCGATGCCCCGGCCATCCGCCGTATCTACAGCGGGGCCGCCGTCAGGTTCCTGGGACGCCCCGCGATGACCGACAAGGAGGCCGAGGAGTACGTAGTGCGCGTGCAGGAATGGGCCGCCGCCGAACCCGTCGAGCAATACATCCTTGGTGTGGACGTCGCCGGAGAACTGATCGGCGTCGTCAAACTCGGCCGCCGTCCCAACGGGCACGGACGGCTGGGCTACGTCCTGCGCGAAGACTGCTGGGGCCGGGGCTATGCGACGAGCGCCGTCCAGGAACTCGTCGTCTTCGCCTTCACCAGCTTCGGCCTCGAATCCCTCGGGGGTAAGCACCACGCCGAAAACCCCGCCTCGGGCCGGGTGCTGACCAAGGCGGGTTTCACTCGGCTCGGAATCCGAGACGGGATGATCGCGTACCACCTGGCCGACAGACCTTGAGCGTCCAGTGGTTCGAGGGCTGGGCATGAGCCCCTTCGGTGGCATCACGGCAGAGGCGGTGTGGGACAAGTCATTGGAATTCGAGGTCGATGACCAGGTGGTCAGCAAGTACCGGCAACTCCTCCGGACCTGGCGTCAATCCGCCTGAAGCTCCTTTGCGACCTGATCCGCGACGGCGCGGGCCGGGTCAAGGCGAGGGTCCTCGGGGTGAGCGTACGGCCCCAGGATCTTCGCGGCCACGAACAGTGTCATCAGTTTGCCGTCCCGGCTCTCGACGTCGTCTCGTCGCTCCTGGCGAACGCGGTCAGCCAGGGACGGGACGGCAAGCGAGGCTCCCCACAGGGTCGCGGCGTCCAAGCCGCGCGGGGCCATGCCCCAGTCCTCCCAGTCGAAGATGCAGAACTCCGGCGCGGTCATGTTCGCCCAGTTCAGATCCGCGTGCGCAGGTACCCATTGGGTGATGGTGGTGTCGACGTCGGGGAAGAGGCGCTGGGTCGTCTCGGTGACGAGCTCCTGCGTGATCGTCTCGGTGTCGGGGGTGGCGATGCGGTTGGTGCGCTGGGCGGCGAGCGCGTCGAGGGAGACGTTCAGCGCCGCCCACCACTCCTCGGACAGCTCCGGGGCCTTGGCCACGATGGCGCCACCGACGGGCCTCCCAGGGAGAAGGTCGGTCTCGTCCGCCCGCCACATCACCCGCTCGTTCTCGTCCAGCCAGGAAACGCCGGCGTACCAGGCGGGTTTCGCGATTCCGTGCAGCGCCTCAGCGGAGGGGGTGCCGTCACCGCCCTGGATCCCGATCCGGTCAAGCCCGCGCCGCTCGATCCGCACCCACGTACCGCGATCTGTCCGGCCTCCGACCGACCGGCGCTTATACACCACCGTGTCGCGGTCAATCCGCACCTGAAGCGACTGCTCCACCCGCTCCAGGATGGCATCGACCGGTTCGCGGCGGAGGTCAACAGTTTGAGCAGCAGGCAGCTTCATGCCCGGACCGTAGCAAGCCCTTGCGGTCATGCGACGACGCTTCAGCCACGTCCTTTACCCACCTCACGGAGGCGGAGCGCGTTCTCTCCCCCACCGAAGTCGCCCTTTCCTCGGAGCTGGCGCCGAAGCTTGGCCCCGGGACCGGCTAGCACCGGAACCTCAGGCGCCGCGACAGCCCCGACGCAGCCTCCGATCCGACGACGCGTGGCTCCCTTGGTGGCTACTTTCGTGGCTACGTTCGTAGCCGTGAGGTCCGGTTCGAGCCGGTGCGGAACGGGGTGAGGCGAGGCCCACCGCCCCACGAAAAAGAGCCACCGACCTGCAATTATGCTGGTCAGAGGCCCTTGGAGGCAGACGAGTCGGGCTGTACGCCGGGTTCTGTGCCCCGGGACCTCGCGGTCGTCGGGGCGACGGCCATCCATCTAGGACCGGCGTTGCCGCCGGCCTCGTGCGGTCTACCCGCGGACTCGGGCGGGCAGCCCTCGAACGTCCGCGCAGAGACACCGGGGTGTCTCCTCTTGACCTTGCTCCAGGTGGGGTTTACCTAGCCGCCTGGGTCACCCCAGGCGCTGGTGGTCTCTTACACCACCGTTTCACCCTTACCGAGGACCGAGGTCCCCGGCGGTCTGTTTTCTGTGGCACTGTCCCGCGGGTCACCCCGGGTGGGCGTTACCCACCACCCTGCCCTGTGGAGCCCGGACGTTCCTCGGGAGGATCCGAGGATCCCCACGCGGCCGTCCGCCCGGCTCGTCTGCCGTGTCGACCATGGTACCCGGCTGCCGCGACGGCAAGACCGGACGCCTTGACCTTGCCGCAGCGTCAACGTTTCTACTGGTCCCATGCGGATCGGAGAGATCGCCGCCCTCGTCGGGATCACCACGCGTGCGGTGCGGCACTACCACCATGTGGGGCTCCTGCCCGAGCCCCCGCGGCGGGCCAACGGCTACCGGGAGTACGGGCTGCGTGACGCCGTGCTGCTCGCGCGGGTCAGGCGGTTGACCGAGCTCGGGCTCGGGCTGGAGGAGGTGCGGGACGTGCTCGCCGACGACGCGGGGCGCGAGCTCGTCGACGTACTGGAGGAGCTGGACGCCGATCTGGCGCGGCAGCAGGCGGAGATCGGGGCGCGGCGGGAGCGGCTGCGGGTGTTGCTGGAGCAGGCGCGGGTGGGGCGGCTGCCGGCCGAGGGGCCGGTGTCGCCGGGGCTCGCCGAGCTGTTCGGGGACATGGCCCGGGCGTCGGCCGCGCGACCGGGGCCCGAGCCGGTGATGGCCGCGCGGGACCGGGAGGTGCTGGCGCTGCTGGAGACCGTGGTGCCGGAGGAGGAGGGGGAGCGGCTGATGGAGGCCATGCGGGCGATGACGCTGGCGCCGGGGGCGATGGACCGGGCGTACGCGGTGTACGAGCGGCTCGACGCGCTCGCGGACGCCGCGCCCGACGACGTACGGGTGGAGGAGGCCGCGCAGGCGCTGGCCGGGCTTGTGCCGGACGGCATGGTGCCGCGAGCGGAGGAGACCGAGGACCGGGCGCTCATGGAGGTGTTCTTCGCGGACTTCGCACCCGCGCAGGCCGAGGCCGTCCGGCGGGCGCTGCGGATCGCAAGGGAGCGGGACCGATGAGGTGGGTGAGGCACCTCGTCGCGCGTGAGGCGCGGCTCATGGCGAGCCTGGTGCGGTGGCTGGCGCGGCGGCCGCACGGAGTCGGCGGGGCGGATGTGGTCGGCGTCTTCGGGCACGCACGCGACCAGGCGGCGTACATGTACGGCTTCGCCTTCGTGTGCGTCGTCGAGACGGTCGGCATGTCCTACCTGCTGGCGCCCTGGCCGGTGGCGCACCAGGTGGTCCTCGTCCTGGACGTGTACACCGTCCTCTTCGTGCTGGGGCTGCACGCCGCCTCGGTGACCCGGCCGCATGTGCTGAGCCGGGACGCGCTGCGGGTGCGGCAGGCGGGGCACGTCGATGTGGTGATACCGCTGGAGCGGATCGCGTCCGTACGGCATGAGCTGCGCTTCTCGCACCCGGCGGAGGAGGGGGCGCTCCAGTTGGCGGTCGCCTCGCAGACGTCCGTCACGATCGAGCTTGCCGAGCCCGTCACCGCCGTACGGCTGCTGGGCGGGCGGTATCCGGTGCGTACGGTGCGCTGCCACGCGGACGACGCGCGGGCGCTGGTGGACGCGGTCAGGCGGGCGCGAACAGCGCTTTCGCCCGGCCCGGGTCGGCCTGCGTGAGCCGTACGCGCAGCCGCTCGCCCAGCGGCAGGGGGTGCGTGCCGCCTTCGACGCGGGCGACGACCGCCGGGTCCTCCAGGTGGACCGTGCCGATGGCCGGGTCGCGGTCGTGGACGTCGATGACGTACGCGTCGAAGACCTCGCCGACGTGGTCCTGGAGCAGGGCCGCCTCGACGAGGTCGACACACTCGCGCTCCACGGTGCCCGCGCGGCGCGTGCCCGCGGCCATCTCGTCGGGCAGGGCGGGCAGGGCGGTGCGTACCCACTCGGGGGGCTCACGGCCCGCGGCGGCCGCGAGGCAGAGTTCGCCTGCGTAGCGGTCGACGAGCCGGCGCAGGGGCGCGGTGCAGTGCGTGTACGCGTCGGCGACGGCCGCGTGGACGGCCGGGTCGGGCAGCTTCCCGCCGTCGAAGACGGTGTAGCCGGCGCCGCGCAGCAGCGTGGTGCAGTCCTGGAGGAAGGCGGCGTGGCGTGTGTCGCGCGGGTCGAGCGCGCGGATGAGGGCGGCGTACGACACGTGGTGCGGCCAGTCGATGCCCAGCGCCTTCGCCGAGTGCCGCAGCCGGGCGACGGCGCCGGAGGGTGCGGTGGGCAGGGTGCGCAGGATGCCGGTGCCGGCGGCGGTCATGAGGTCGGCGGCGGCCATGCCGGTGAGGAGGGAGATCTGGGCGTTCCAGCCGTCGGCGGGGCGCGGGGCGCGGTACTCCAGCGTGTAGGTCCGGTCGTGGTCGCTCGCGGTGATCTCCTGCTCCGGGACGTTGAGGGAGATCCCGCCGCGCTCCGCCTCCAGGCGTTCGCGCAGGATCCCGATGTCGCGCAGGAGGGCGACGGGCTCCTCGGCGGTGCCGGTGTCGATCTGTTCCTGGACCTCGGCGTAGTCGAGGCGGGCGCGGCTGCGGACGAGGGCGCGTTCGACGTCGGTGGCGACGCGGCGGCCGTACGCGTCGAGGTCGATGCGCCAGAGGAGGGCGGGGACCGGGCGGCCGGGGAGGAGGCTGGCGGCGCCCTCGGAGAGGACGGGCGGGTGGAGGGGGACGCGGGCGTCCGGGAAGTACAGGGTCAGGACGCGGCGGTGGGCCTCGGCGTCGAGCGCGCCGCCGGGGGTGACGAAGGCGGCGACGTCGGCGATGGCGTAGTGGACGCGGTAGCCGCCGTCGGGGCGGTGGGCGAGGTGCAGGGCCTGGTCGAGGTCGGTGGAGCCGGGCGGGTCGACCGTGAAGAACGGGATGTCGGTCGCGTCCCGGGCGGGGAGGCGCGGCGCCTTGGCGGCGGCCTCCGCCTCGGCGAGGACGGCGGCCGGGAAGGCGCCGGGGACGTCGAGCCGGGCGCGCAGCGCCCCCAGCGCGGCCCGGAGGGGAGCCTCGGCGGCGCCGGTGACGCGGATCTGGCGGCGGGGCATGGACCGAGCGTAGGCCGCGGGGCGGGGGGCGGCACGTCGGTGGCTCCTCGCCGTCGTCTCGTACGCTGGCGCGGGGGCCGCACCCCCTTTTCGTACGTGACGAAGGAGAACCACCGTGCTCGTGCTGTTGCCGCCCTCCGAGGGCAAGGCCGCTTCGGGGAGCGGCGCGCCGCTGGAGCCGGGCGCGCTGTCGCTGCCGGGGCTCGCCGGGGCGCGGGCCACCGTGCTCGACGAGCTGGTGGAGCTGTGCGCCGGCGACGAGGACAAGGCCCGCGAGGTGCTCGGACTGAGCGAGGGGCTGCGCGGCGAGGTCGCCAAGAACGCCGGGCTGCGGACGGCGGGGGCGCGGCCGGCCCGAGAGATCTACACGGGCGTGCTGTACGACGCGCTGGGGCTGGCCACGCTGGACGCGGCGGCGCGCGAGCGGGCGCGGGCGTGGCTGCTGGTGTTCTCGGGGCTGTGGGGCGCGGTGCGGGTGGACGACCGGATCCCGTCGTACCGCTGCTCGATGGGCGTGAAGCTGCCGGGGCTCGGGGCGCTGGGCGCGTACTGGCGTACGCCGATGGCTGCGGTGATGCCCGAGGCCGCCGGGGACGGGCTGGTCCTGGACCTGCGGTCGGCGGCGTACGCGGCGGCGTGGAAGCCGAAGGGCGAGGTGGCGGGGCGGACGGCCACGGTGCGGGTGCTGCACGCGCCGACGCGCAAGGTGGTGAGCCACTTCAACAAGGCGACGAAGGGCCGGATCGTACGGAGCCTGCTGGAGAACGGGGCCGCACCCGGCTCACCGGCCGAGCTGGTGGAGGCGCTGCGGGACCTGGGGTACGTGGTGGAGGCGGAGGCGCCGGCGAAGGCGGGGAAGGCGTGGCAGCTGGACGTGCTGGTGGACGAGGTCCACTAGCGCTGTTGCAGGCTGTGCAACGGTCGTTGCGGAACGCGTCTGTCCTCGGGAGACTGCCGGGGTGAACCCCGCCGCTTCCGTCCTGGATGTCGTCGCCGCCCCCGTCGTACCCGTCGTCGTCCTCGACGACGCGGCTGACGCCGTACCGCTGGCGCGTGCGCTGGTCGCCGGCGGGCTGGCCGCGATCGAGGTGACGCTGCGCACGCCGGCGGCGCTCGACGCCATCCGCGCCATCGCCGACGGCGTACCGGACGCGGTGGTGGGCGCGGGCACGGTGCTGTCGGCGGGCAGCGTGGCGGACGCGGTGGCGGCGGGGGCCCGGTTCCTGGTGAGCCCGGGCTGGACGGACGGCCTGCTGGGCGCGATGCAGGCGTCCGGCGTGCCCTACCTGCCGGGGGTGTCGACGGCGTCGGAGGTCGTCGCGCTGCTGGAGCGCGGGGTGCGCGCGATGAAGTTCTTCCCGGCGGAGGCGGCGGGCGGCACGGCGTACCTCCGCTCGCTCGCCGGCCCCTTGCCGGGTGCGCGCTTCTGCCCGACGGGCGGCATCTCGGCCGCCTCGGCGCCCGCCTACCTCGCCCTGCCGAACGTCGCCTGCGTCGGCGGCAGCTGGATGCTCCCGCCCGACGCCCTCGCGGCGCGGGACTGGGGGCGGGTGGAGTCCCTGGCGCGCGAGGCGGCGTCGTTGCGGGGACCGAAGACCAGCTCGACGTGGTCGTCGAGTGGGCGGTAACCGAGGCGCTGGTAGAGGGCGTTGCTGGTGGGGTTGGCGAGGTCGGTGAAGAGCAGCACCTGCCGCGCTCCGTCGGCCTGCGCGGCGCGGCTCGCGGCCGTGGTGACGGCTCCGGCGTAGCCACGGCCCCGGAGGCCGGGCGGGGTGTAGACGAGCGAGACGCGGGACTGGCCGGCCACGAGCGGCGAGTGACCGGCCATGGCCACGGGCCGGCCCCCGGTCTCCCAGAGGTGGAGACCGCCATGGGCGATGCGGCGCGCGATGGCGGGCGCGTAGTCGGCGTCCGGGTCCTCGCCGATGGCGGCGGCGAAGGCACGCATCCACGCGGTGGCGAGCGCGGTGTCCGCGGCCGTCGCGCGCCGGGCCGAGCCGGGTGGCACCGGGTCCGGCGGCGTCAGGTCGCCGAGCCGGAACATCCGGGTACGCCGTGCGACGGACCACCGGCCGGCGGCTCCAGTGCCGCCGGGGCCGCCGGTCCACGCGTCGGCGAATGCTTGCGCCGGGCGGGCGGTCGCGGATTCGGCTGTCGCCGGTGGCTTGCGGTGCCGTGCCGTGCGGGCGCCCGCGGGGCGGCTGTCGCCGGTGGGTGGCGGTGCGGGGCCCCTCCGGGCTCGACTCCTCGACGCCGGCGGCCTTGGCACCCACGTACGCAGAACGGTCTCGGCGCCTCCCCCGTAGCCCTTCGGGCACGGGAGGTACCCCCATCCGCTGCGGGGACAACCCTGCACGGCCCCACCCCGAGGCCGTCCCCCGACCGCGGGGCGGTGCCCACCGGGGATGCGCGCACCGGCGGCGGGGACGACCACTCACGTGAGGGGGACGGGGGCGGAGCGTGGGGGGTGGTCGGACGTAAAACGACTGAACTCGCGCGAAGCGCGGTGAACGAGAGTCCGACCGCCCCCCACCGGAGCCCCCGGCACCCGCCCCACGCCCACCGGGCAGCAAGCAACCGCGCGAGCCGCCGGCCTCAGCGCAGGTGCGACGTATCGTTCAGCAGCCGGACCGAGGCGTTGCCGTCCTTGTAGTACGCCACCGCCGAGAGGGAGGCCGCCGAGAGTTCCATCCGGAACAGGGACTCCGGCGGGGCGCCCAGGGCCAGGCGGATGAGGGTCTTGATCGGGGTGACGTGCGTGACCAGCAGGACCGTGCGGCCCGCGTGGCGGGCGGTCAGCTCGTCGCGGGTCGCCGCGACCCGGCGTGCGGTCGCCGCGAAGGACTCGCCGCCCGTGGGGGCCGACTTGGCGGAGGACAGCCAGGCGTTCAGGTCGTCGGGGTACCGCTCGCGGACCTCCGCGAAGGTCAGGCCCTCCCAGGCGCCGAAGTCCGTCTCGCGCAGGCCGTCCTCGATGCGGACGTCGAGGCCCAGCCGCGCCGCGACCGCCTCGGCCGTCTGGCGGCAGCGCCGCAGCGGGGAGGAGACGATGTCCTGGATCGTGCCGCGGGCCGCCAGCGCGGAGGCGACCGCTTCGGCCTGGCGCAGGCCGACGGCCGACAGCTCGGGGTCGCTGCCGCCGCTGCCCGAGAAGCGCTTCTCGGGGGTGAGCGCCGTCTCGCCGTGGCGCAGGAGCACGAAGGTGGCCGGTGTGCCGAGGTCTGCCGCCGGCCCCCAGCCGACCGGCGGTGTGGAGCGCGCCGCGACCTCCGCGGCGGCCGCCGACGCCACCGCCGAGACGCTCGTCGGCTGCGCCGGGACCGGAGCTCCCGCCAGCGCGGCCCGCGCCTTCGCCGCGCCCGCCGCCGCGTCGCCGACCACGCGGGCCGCGCCCGCGTCGAGGGCGGCGACCGACGCCGACGGCTGCCACTGCTTGCCGCGCTTGCCCGCGTCCATCGCCTCGTTCGCGAGCCGGTCCGCGTGCTTGTTCTTCTCGCGCGGGATCCACTCGTACGTCACCTGCGACGCGGGGAAGACGCGGGCGGCCTCCGCCGCGAGCGGCTTCATGTCCGGGTGCTTGATCTTCCAGCGGCCGGACATCTGCTCCACGACGAGCTTGGAGTCCATCCGTACGCGGATCTTGGCGTCGGGCGCCAGCTCCCGCGCCGCCTTGAGCCCGGCCACCAGGCCGCGGTACTCGGCGACGTTGTTCGTGGCGACGCCGATGTACTCGGCGGCCTCGACCAGGGGCTCCCCCGAGACCGGGTCCAGGACGACCGCCCCGTACCCGGCCGGGCCCGGGTTGCCCCGGGAGCCGCCGTCCGCCTCGACGATCAGCTCGCGCAGCTCGGCGGCGGGCATCAGACGCCGGACTCCGCCGTGCGGACCAGGATGCGGCGGCAGTTCTCGCACCGCAGGACAGTGTCCGGGGCGGCCGCCCGCACCTCGTTCACCTCGGTGATGTTGAGCTCGATGTGGCAGCCCTCGCAGCGGCGCTGGTACAGGCGGGCCGCGCCGACGCCGCCCTGCTGCTCGCGGATCTTCTGGTACAGCTTCATCAGGTCGGCGGGCACGGACGCGGCCACGACCTCGCGCTCCTTGGCGACGGACGTGGCCTCGCCCTCCAGCTCCTGCAGCGCCGCGTCGCGCCGCGCGGTGGCGTCGTCGACCTTGGCCTGGACGGAGGCGACCCGCTCGGTGAGCTCGGCGACCCGCTCCTGGGCGGACTCGCGGCGCTCCATGACCTCGAGGACGACGTCCTCCAGGTCGGCCTGGCGCTTGGCGAGGGAGACGATCTCCTTCTGGAGGTTCTCCAGGTCCTTGGGGGAGGTGATGGCCCCGGAGTCCAGCCGCTGCTGGTCCCGGACGGCGCGCTGGCGCACCTGGTCGACGTCCTGTTCCGCCTTGGTCTGCTCGCGGGCGCAGTCGCTCTCCTCCGTCTGCGCGGCGACGAGCAGGTCACGCAGCTGCGTGAGGTCCTTGGTCAGCGATTCGATCTCGGCGTGCTCGGGCAGCGACTCGCGCTTGTGCGCGAGCTGCGACAGGCGCGTGTCGAGGGCCTGGACGTCGAGGAGGCGAATCTGGTCGGCGGGCGCGGCGTTCAGTTGGGGGCTCCAGAGGAAGAGTGGTGGGACCAGGGGTCGGTGACCGTCTTCGAGACGTGGACCCGCAGGTCCCAGCCGTGGCGGTCGGAAATCTCGTCGAGCTGGGCTGCGGCCAGCTCGCACCAGGGCCATTCGGTGGCCCAGTGGGCGGCGTCGACCAGCCCGAGCGGCGTGTGCTGCGTGGCCTCGGAGGCCGGGTGGTGGCGCAGGTCGGCGGTGAGGAACGCGTCGACCCCGGCGGCGCGCACGGCGTCGAAGAGGCTGTCGCCGGAGCCGCCGCTGACCGCGACGGTACGGACCGGGGCGTCGAGGTCGCCCGCGACGCGGATGCCCTGCGCGGTGGCGGGGAGCCGCTTGGCGGCGCGGGCCGCGAAGTCGCGCAGGGTCTCCGGCGGGTCGACCTCGCAGATCCGGCCGAGGCCGGTCTCCGGGACGAGCGGCCCGGTGACGCGCAGGTCGAGCGCGCCGGCGAGGGCGTCGGAGACGCCGGGCTCGGCGGTGTCGGCGTTGGTGTGCGCGACGTGCAGCGCGATGTCGTTCTTGATCAGCGTGTGGACGACGCGGCCCTTGAAGTGGCCGGCCGCGACCGTCGTCGTACCGCGCAGGTAGAGGGGGTGGTGCGTGATGATCAGGTCCGCGCCCAGGGCGATCGCCTCGTCGGCGATCGACTGGACGGGGTCGACGGCGATCAGGACGCGCGTGACCTCGGCGTCGGGGTCGCCGCAGACCGTGCCGACGGCGTCCCACTGCTCGGCCCGCTCGGGGGGCCACAGGGCGTCGAGCTCGGCGATGACTTCAGACAGACGGGGCACGTAGGAAAGGCTACCTGCCCCACGCGCCCCGCCGCCCTGGCCTGTGGACAACCCCGCTCGCGGGCGGGACGGCGCCGGCTTCGGGGGTTCAGCGCCTACGTGACGCACGGCACCCCCTGCTCCCCCAGCACAACCGACCCCGCTTTCTCAGGCGAACCGGGACATCGCCACCCTTATAGGTGAAGCAGCGCGACACGCGCGGTTCGGTCCGGCGTACGAAAACTACTTTCAGTCGCCGGAGGTGACGAGTCGATGACTGTCTGTGCCATCGATACCACCGGGCGTACGGGATTCACGATCGCGGCGGACGGTACCTACGCGGCGCGGCTGGCGGGTGACGGCGAGGCGCTGTACCCGGAGCGGTGGACCCTGGACGGCCCGGAGCCGTACGCGGTGCCGCTGCCGCTCGCCCAGCCGGAGGACCCGCACGCGCAGTTGCTGCCGCTCGCGGACGGACGGGTGCTGATCGGTCGCCGCACGGGCGAACGGCACATCTTTTCCCTGCTGTACCCGACCGGACCGGGCACCGGGCAACTGCCGCTCGGCGCGGTGGAATCACCGTCCCTGCGGCTGCTCCCGCCGCCACCGGGCGGGACGCACGCGTACGCCCTGACGGTGGGCGAGTACTCCTCCAGCGTCTGGCTGGTGGCGGGCGGCGCCTTCGGCCCGGAGCACGTCGCGGAGGTCAAGGGCCGCTGCACGGGCGGGGTCTGGCTGGACCGTACGGGGCGGCTCCTGGCCCTGGACCGGCAGCTCGACGGCGGGCCGGTCAAAGCGGTCGCGGTCGACCTGGAGCGGGGCGGGGAGGTGACCCCGCTGCTCCAGATCACGGAGGGGAGCGAGGACCGGCTGCTGCTGGCGGACGCGGACAGCGGGCTGCTGCTGATCCGTTCCGACGCGCCGTCACCGGGGCACGCCCGCCTGGGCTGGGGCGTCCTCGGCTCCACGCTGCCGGTCCGCTTCCCGGAGTGCCTGCGCCTGGCCGACGCCGCCGTGACGCCGTTCGCCGTCCAGCCGGGGCAGATGCTGACGCCGGAGACCTGCTCGGTGGCGCTGCGCATCGACGCGGCGGCCGGCAGCTGGGTGGGCGTGTGGCGGCCGTCCGGACGGCGGCTGCTCCAGCTCCCGGCGCCGGCCGGCTGGTTGACGGGCACGGGCCTGTGGACGCGGGACGGCGTGCTGCACCTGCCGTACGTCGCCGGGTCCGTACGGTGCGGGCTGGCGCGGATCGCACCGGATCCGGAGGCGCTCACACAACCGCCACAACCGGAGTGCGCGGAGGGGGAACCACCGGGGCGCGAGGCGACTCCTGGTGTGTGCAAGCCGGTTCCACTGCAACAGGCACCGTTGCACCAGACACCGCCGCGAGGAGTGGCGCTGCAAGGGGCGACGCTGCTGAAGCGGACACCTCTGACCGGCCCGACGGCCCGCGGCTAGACTCACGGGCCGCATATGTCAGCGATCACTACGGGGTGAACTTCCCACATGTCTGAGGCCATGACCGACACGACCCACGCGACGCGACCGCAGGGGGACGCCGGCGGCTCCGGAAAGCACCGAGGGGGCGCGGCTACGACCGAGGACCTGTCCTCCCAGCCGCACGGCCGTCACCGCAAGGTCCCGAACCAGGGCACCGCGGCCTGACGACCCGTCGCACGCGAGGAGGGCCGCCCCGGGGAAACCCCCTGGGGCGGCCCTCCTTCTCATGTACCGGGCTCTCAGGCAAGAAGCCGGCCGACCCCTAGACCCCTCAGCCCCTCAGGCCCTCACTGGTCCGTCGTACGGCGCGGCAGCCACAGCACCATCAACACCGCTCCCGCCAGCAGGATCGCGGCGCCCGCGCGGAAGGCGAGCGCGTAACCGGCGGTCAGGGCCTCCGGGCTGGTGCCACCCGAGGTGCGGGCCGCGGCGGCGGTCGACAACACAGCCAGGCCCAGCGCCCCGCCCATCGTGCGGGACGTGTTGACCAGGCCCGAGACCAGCCCGGCGTCGCCACTCGCCGCGCCCGAGGTGGCCAGCGAGGCCAGCGGGGTGATCACCAGGCCGATGCCGAGCATCATCAGGATGCCCGGGCCCATGATCATCGTCAGGTACGCGCTGTGCGCGTCCATCAGCGACTGCCAGCCGAAGCCGGTGGCCGCGATGAGCGTGCCGAGCACCGCGAGGTTCCGCGCGCCGGTCACCGCCATCAGGCGCGGCGCCAGCTTGGCACCGGCGAAGACGCTGAGGGAGCTCGGTACGAGAGCGAGGCCCGCCTCCAGCGGGGTGTAGCCGAGCACGTTCTGCGCGTACATCGTCATGAAGAACCACATGGCGAACGACGCGGAACCGTTCACGATCATCGACACGTTGGCCGCCGACACCGCCCGCGAGCGGAAGAGCTTCAGCGGCATGAGCGGCGCCGCCGTACGCGCCTCCACCGCCACGAACGCCGCCAGCAGCGCGACTCCGCCCAGCAGCGGCACCAGTGTCTCGGCGGCGCCCCAGCCGGCCTCCTCCGTCTGCACGATGCCGTACGCGACCGCCGCCAGGCCGCCCGTGACGAGCACCGCGCCCGGCAGGTCGAGGCGCCGCGCGCCGCCGCCCTGGCTCTCGCGCACCCACAGCGCGGCGCCGACCAGCACCAGGGCCCCGACGGGGACGTTGATGAGCAGCACCCAGCGCCACGACAGCAGGTCCGTCAGCACGCCGCCGACCAGTCCCCCGGCGGCTCCGCCGGCCGCGCCCACCGCCGACCAGGTACCTATCGCCCGCGTCCGCGCGGCCCCGGCCGGTACGGCCCCGGTGACGATGGTCAGCGTCGCGGGCGCCAGCACCGCCGCCCCGAGGCCCTGCACCGCGCGGGCGGCGAGCAGCTGCCATCCCTCCACCGCGAGCCCGCCCGCCACGGACGCGGCCGTGAACAGCCCGAGCCCGATCAGGAACACCCGCTTGTGCCCGAAGAGGTCCGCCGCCCGCCCGCCGAGCAGCATGAACCCGGCGAAGGCGATGGTGTACGCGTTGAGCACCCACTGGAGGCCCAGCGCCGACAGGCCCAGGTCCGTCCGCATGGACGGCAGCGCCACGTTCACGACGGATACGTCGAGCACGACGAGGAACTGCCCGGCGCAGGCGGCCAGTAGGACCGGCCAGGTGCGGGCAGGGGGCGGTGCGGTGGTGGTGGCGGACTCGGGTATCTGGGTGTCGGAACGCGGCTGGACCATGCGTGTCATGGTCGCAGCTGCGGTGCGGGTCGTACATCGGGCCTTCGACGTACGACCCGCCCTACGTCAGAAGTCCCCTTCGGCCGCCGCCGCGACGAACGCGGTGAAGGCCGCAGGCGCGACGGTGAAGGCCGGGCCTTCGGGGTTCTTGGAGTCCCGGACGGCCACGCGGCAGGGCTGGGCGGCGATCTCGACGCACTCGCCACCGTTCGTGCTGCTGTAGGACGACTTACGCCACTCTGCGCCCGTCAGGTCCTGGTTGATGCCCATAACGTTCCTCCATTACGCGAGCGATCAGCGCCGCCGACTCCTCTGGGGAGAGGGCTGTGGCTTGCAAGCGAGCGTATCCGACGGAACGCTCCCTGATTACTTGCGGATTGGCCGTCATGTGGGCGGAGTCGTAGCCCTCGGCGTAGAAAATGTCCGGGTCGTCCTCGAAGCGCAGAAGGGTGAAGGAACCGACCATCCCGCTGTGCTGGCCAGCCGAGAATGGCAGCACTTGAACGTGGATCCACTGACGGTCCACAAAGGTCAACAACTGGGCGAGTTGGTCCCGCATGACCTTGCGGCTGCCGACTTCCCTGTGCAACAAAGCCTCGTCCAGCACCACCCACAGCGCGGGCGGAGTCTCCCGCGCCAGTATGCGCTGGCGCTCCATTCGCGCCGCCACCATTTCGTCGAGCCGATCCGCGTAGTCGACAGCCAGCAAAGCCCGCGCGTACTCCTCCGTCTGGAGCAGGCCGTAGACGACCTGCGCCTGGTACGTCGAGATGTACGCCGCCTTCGCCTCCATCTCCGCGTACGGCTGAAACCAATGCGGCAGTTGGCTTCGCAACACCAACCCCACCAGCCGCGAGAACGTCCCACCCGTGCCCAGCGCGGCGTCCACGCGCTCGGAGAACTCCCGGGTCGGGACCTTCCTCGCCGTTTCGATCTGGCCGATGAGCGAGCCCGTACAGAAGATGATGGCGCCGAGCTCTCCCTGCTTGAGCCCGGCCGCCTCTCTCAGGCGGCGGAGTTCGGAGCCGTAGTAGTCCAGCGGTGAGGCGCTGGGATCGAGGTCGCGGATGTTGACCATGCGGCGGCCACCCCCAAGTTCACGCCTTGCGGCGTTCAATTCGTTCTGTAGCCGAGCGTAACCATGCCGCCGCACTCTGGTGACATGAATCACGCAATCCACCCCTCACCAGGGGGCATTGAGGCGGGCTATCGCATGGGCTTCACCGTGGGTGAGCACTCCGCCGGTCACATGCGGCGCATCCTGCGCACCTACCTCATCCGGTGGGGGCTGGCCGAACTGACCGACGCCGCCGAGCTGGCCATGACGGAGCTCGTCGCCAACGTCGTACGGCATGTGCCGGGGAGGCGCTGCACGGTGCTGTTCCTGCGGCAGCCCGACGGGCTGCGGGTGGAGGTCTCGGACGGGTCTGAGCGCCCGCCGCTCGCGGTGGGCGGCGGGGACGCGCTGGATGAGGGCGGGCGGGGGCTGCTCCTGGTGGAGGCGGTGACGGATCGCTGGGGCGCGGTGCCGTTGGCCGCCGGGAAAACGGTGTGGTTCGAGTGCGACGCCAAGCCGCCGCGCGGGGCCGCGTCCTCGATGTGACCGTCGCTCCGTCCGGCGGCTGTCGGGGGCAGCCGCCGGACGGGTGGTAGCGCCGTCCGCCTAGCAGGTGACGCCCACGCAGATGGACTGCATGATGGTCAGCAGGTCCATGCACTCGCACGTCGCGGCGAACGGGTCTCCGCCGATGCCGACGGGCTCCGTCTCGGGAAGGGCGTGGAGCCGGGCCAGCAGTTCGAGGTCCTGGTTATCCATGGGTTTCTCCTTTCTCAGACCGGCGGCTGGACCATCCAGTGCCGGGGCGAGGGGTGGCGGAGCCGGATGAGGAAGGCCAGGATTCCGGCGCTCCCGTCGCTCCAGCTGGTGGAGACGTCCCCGTACTCGTTGGGGAAGACCACGTGGCCGTCTCGGTGGGCCCGTTCGGCGAGGATGAGGCGGGCCAGGTCCTCGGCCATGGCGCGGTAGGCGGGGTCGCCCGTGGCGTCGGCCATGTCGAGGAGGAAGTCGCCGTTGCCCGCCAGTCCGTGGCACTGGGTGAGCGGGGCACGGGAGGCCTGTTCCGCCACCGCGTGCGTGGCGCGGCGGGCGGGCTCGCCGTACCGGTCGTCGCCGGTGGCCCGCCACAGCCGGACGAGGAAGGTGCCGATGCCCGAGGCGCCGTGGCACCAGTACGGGGCCGTGGGCTGGTCCCCGTACTGCGCGGGCCAGCGGGTCGCCGCGCCGACGCGTACGGCGTGGGCCAGCAGGTCCTCGCCCGCCTCCACGGCGAGCTCCAGGTGCGCGGGGCTGTGCGAGACGACCGCGGCGGCAAGGAGGAAGCAGCCGATGCCGGCCGTGCCGTGGGCGAAGCCGAGGTAGCGCTTGCCGGCCGCCCGGGAGACGGCCTCGGCGGGGACCGCCCAGCTCACTCCGGGTTTCTCGCGGCTTACGGCGGCGGTCAGTCGGTCGGCGGCGTCGACGGCCAGTTCGGCGAAGCGCGCATCGCCGGTGCGGTGCCAGAGGTGGAGGGCGGCGAGGCCGCTGCCCGCCGTGCCGTGGGTGATGTCGTGGCTGGGCGTGGTCCGCTGCGGCGCCAGGGCCAGGGCCACCGCGCGGTCGGTGAGTCGGCGGTCGTCGAGGGCGCGTCCGGCGTCGTACAGGGCCCAGGCGGTTCCGCGACCCCCGAAGTGCAGGCCGGGGCGTGGGGAGTTGGTGTCGGTGCGGCGGGCGATCCAGTGGCCCGCCGTGGAGAGCACCTCGGGCAGGCGGGGGTCGCCGGTGAGCTCGAAGTACCGCGTCAGTACGGCCAGGACGCCGGCCGCGCCCTGCTGCACGACGCAGGGGTCGCTCTCTCCGGCCCTGGTGGACACGGGCCACAGCCGTCCGTCGTCCGCCGGGGTCATGGAGTCGATGAGGTGGGCGACGAGCCCGGCCACCGCATCATCAGTGTGGTCGTCCCCCGACGCCGGGCGGGATGCGGCGTCACCCACCGCGGGCGCCGGGCTCGGCTTGCTGAGGGCCGCGCGGGCCCGGGGCAGGTCCCAGCGTTCGGCGGGGTCGTCCCGCATCAGGCCGAGGATCGCCTCGGCCAGCGTGTCCGGCAGGCGCAGCGGTCCGGCGCAGGCGGCCAGCCAGGTGGCGAGCCGCTGTTCGGCGGGCCGGGCGGCGGGCTCGTCGTCCAGCAGTTGCGGCACCTTCCCGGCCAGGGCGAAGAGGGCGGTGGCACCGAGACTGTAGAGGTCGGCTGTCGGGGAGACGGGTGCGTCGGCCAGGCGCTCGGGGGCGCTGAAGCCAGGGGTTCCCACGCGGGTCGGCAGGGGGTCGTCACCCCTCGGTACGGCGAGTTCCAGGTCGATCAGGCGCAGTTCACCGTCCGGGCGGACCATGACATTGCCGGGCGAGAGGTCCCGCAGGACACAGCCGTGGGCGTGGGCCGCCGCGACGAGCTCCACCAGGCGCGCGACCAGGGCCCGCGCGTCGGCGTGGTAGCGCTCCGCGCCGACGTCGCGGAAGTGTTCGGCGGCCCAGGTACGCAGGCTGACCCCCGGCACCTGCTCCTCGGCCAGGAACAGGTGCCCGCCGTGCTCGAAGAGTGCCAGCGGTTCCGGTGCCAGCCCCAGGCCCTTGAGCCGCTCCAGTGCCCGGGCCTCGGCGCGCAGCCAGTCGCGGACGTCGCGGCCGGAGGTGTCGGCCTCGACGTGCGGCCGGGCCTCCTTGATCACCACGGGCGCGCCGGTTCGGACGTCGGTACCCCGGTAGACGCCGCCCTTGTTGGTGTGCCGGATCGCCTCCCGTACGGCGAAGCGGCCGCCGAGCACCACCGGGCCGCTCGGCGCCTCGTCCTCGCCGCGCGGCGGGACGGGCACCGTGGCGGGGAACGGGCAGACCACCCAAGGGGGCGGGGCGTACCGGCCGGTGCGCTCGTCCTCCACGGGGTTGCCGTCGGGGTCCTCGATGACCCAGACCAGCAGGCCGTCCTCCGAGAGCCGCCGTCTGCCGACGAAGGCGCCGTAGCGGTAGTGCACCAGGCTGTGCGGGGCGTAGGGCCGGTCGGACAGGATCCGGGGGCCGGGCAGCCCCGCCGTGGCCCGGTGCAGCTCTTCGGCGAGCCGGACGGCGTCGGCGTCGGAGCGCGGGTAGACGGTGAGGAACTTGCCCGCGCTTCCCCGGGGCGTGGCACGGGAGTTGAGAGCGCCCACCTGGTCGCGCGAGCGGGCGAACTTGAACGCCGACTCCTCGCGCAGCAGGACGTCCAGGGCCTTTTCGAGGACCATCGGCGCGGAGGCGGCCGTGGCCGACAGGTGCAGCTTCCAGCCCTGTTCGCGGCGCGTCCCGGATCCGGGGGCGACGTGGCACCATGTCTCGTCCGTGGAGGCGGTCCAGCGCTCGGCTGTGCCCGTGGCGCGCAGCGCTCGGTGGAGGAGGGCTTCCAGCTCGGTTTCCGGTTCGGCGTCCGTCGCGGCCGTCGTGGCGGTTTCCATGGTGTGACTCGTCATACGTGTCCCTCCCAACGGTGAGAACCGCTGGTAGGGGGCGTGCCCGATGACATAGGCACACCAACGCCACCCGGTCGGAATCACTCCATCCGGTAAGCGCGCACCGCCGCTCTCCCGCCCGGGAGCACACTCCGGCGCAGGGGGAGGCGCCCGGCCGGGGGGTGGGCGGCCGCGCCTACGATGTGACCGCTCAGTAGGCACATCGCCCAGCACACCAGTCCACACCAGTCCAGGAGGAAGCCGTGGCCGCTACGCCCAAGCCGGAGACGCTCGCCGCGTTCGAGGCGGCCAAGGGCTTCATGCCCGTACGGGAAGGGCTGGCGCTGTACGCGGCGGCAGCCGAGGCGGCGGGGCTGGGGCTGCCGCTGCTGGAGGTCGGCACGTACTGCGGGCGCTCCACGATCCTGCTGGCGGACGCGGCACGGGCGGCGGGCACGGTGGTCGTGACGGTCGACCACCACCGGGGCAGCGAGGAGCAGCAGCCGGGGTGGGAGTACCACGACCCGACGGTGGTGGACCCGGAGGTCGGGCTGATGGACACGCTGCCGACGTTCCGCCGGACGCTGCACAAGGCGGGCCTGGAGGAGTACGTGGTCGCCGTCGTCGGGCGGTCGCCGCAGGTGGCGAAGGTGTGGGCGGGCGAGGTGGGGCTGGTCTTCATCGACGGCGGCCACACCGACGAGCACGCGACCGCCGACTACGAGGGCTGGGCGCCGCGCGTGGCGCCCGGCGGGCTGCTGGTCATCCACGACGTCTTCCCGGACCCGGCGGACGGCGGGCAGGCGCCGTACCGGATCTACCTGCGGGCGCTGGAATCGGGCGCGTTCACGGAGGTCTCGGTGACGGACTCGCTGCGCGTCCTGCGGCGCACGGGCCCGGGCATCTGAGACTCCAGGGCTTCCGGGGGGAGGCCCCGGCGGACGTCAGCGTGTGGCGGGGGCGCATTGCCGGGCGCGGGTTGGTGGGTGGTGGTGCTGACCCTTGCCGTCGCCGCCGGCCTGCTGTTCGTCGGTGCCGTCTCCCACGGCGTCGACCTCCTGCAGCACGGCTTGCGCCCTTACGCCTGGGCACCGGGCTGGCTCAACCTCTACTGGTCCTCGCTCGCCCTCTTCAACCCGCTCGCGGCCGCACTCCTGATCAACGGCAAGCGCCGAGGCGTGGACCTCGCCTGCGTCATCATGGCGACGACATCCCCGCCAACTGGTACGCGTGCTACGGCCTCCAGCACAGCGACTTCGCCTCACAGCCGGGGCTGCAGCGTCTCGCCGCCTTCGGAGTGCTCGTCCTCGGCACGGCGCCCGCCCTCCGACGACACCTCACCGGTTGAGACGACCCTCGCCACCACCCGGGTGCCCGCCGCCGGAGCCGTACGCCGGCGTAGGCAGGCCACGCCGACTTCAGCCAGTACAGCGCCGGCAACACGGGCGGCTGGCACGTCACCGCGCAGATGTACAGCGTGGGCGGCGAGGTCACCGGCGGTAACGGTACGCCGGGGGCAGGGCCGTCGCATGACCACATACGACGGTCCCCGGTCAAGCACGGTCGGCCAGGACGCCTGTCCTCACGCGTGCAGCCGGCCGTCCGCCATCACCAGCCGGACGCGCCGAAGCGCCTGCAGATCGCGCAGCGGATCCCCTTCGACGACCAGGAGGTCCGCACGCAGGCCGGGGAGGATGCGGCCCCAGGAGCTCCTGAGGGCCGACGGTCTCTACGCCCGTCTCTTCCGTCTCCAGGCTTCGGGCTATCTGACCGAAGCCGCTTCCCCCTAGAGGTCGAGTGATGCGTGTATCCGTCCTGTATCCCCTGATGCCGACGGACCCCCGGACCGTGGTCCCCTTCGCCGCGCTCATCCGGGACGGATGGGCGGACCGCCTGTGGCAGGGCCAGTCGCTGAGCGCGGACACCCAGCAGGTTTTCGCCTACTTGGCCGGCATGGGCTACCGCGTCCCGGTCGGGACCAGCGTTGCCCTGATGCCGCTTCGCCACCCGCTGGATGCGGCGATCCAGGCCCGTTCCCTGGCCGTGCTCACCGGGCACTGCGCGGTCCTCGGACTCGGGCCGGCCACACCGGACTTCGTCGCTGGGCTGCACGGGAAGCCGTACGACAGTCCGCGCGACGCCTGCGTGGAGTACCTGACCGAGGTCAGGCGCCTGATCGGCACGGAGGAGGGGGGAGCGGGAGCGGTGGACGGTGCCGTCAGCCTGCCGGGCATGCCGCATCCGGGCGTGGAGATCGGGCTCGGCGTGCTCCGGCCGACGCTCGCGCGGGCCGCGGGCCGGGTGGCGGACGCGGCGATCAGCTGGATGACCCCGCCCGGCTACGTCCGCGACACACTGCTGCCCGCCATGGCGAAGGGTGCGGCCGAGGCGGGCCGCCGCGTGCCCCGTACCGTCACCGTCGTGCACGCCGCCGTCGACCGCCCAGGGCGCAACGCCTACCGGCTCGCCTTCGTCGCGGCCCACGTCCACCTCGCCGGGCCGCACTACGCCGACATGCTGCGCCGTGCCGGACTGCGCGTCCACCACAGCCGGCCCAACCTCGGTGCCCGCGCCCTGGTCGACTCGGGCGTCTTTGTGTACGGCACGCCCGCGGACATCGCCGTACGACTGGCCGAATACGGTCGGGCGGGGGTGGACGAAGTTGTCGTCAATGTCGCGGGCGTGTATTCCGAGCATGGCCGACCGGACGCCGTGCGAGACCTCCAGGAGATCCTCGCGGCCTGCCGCGAGCTATAGAACTGACCACGATCGGGTGCGACAGCACGGGCGTGCCGACGGGCACCCGGTCGCACGCAAGGAGGAGAGGCACCGCGTTGCCCGATGACATCGCCCGCTGGCTGATCGAGCACGCCCGCCCCCTGGACACTCTGACACCCGGCGCTCCCACCGAGGACCTGAAACCCCTGGGCGAGGCCCTGCGCGGCACGCGGATCGTCGGTCTGGGCGAATCCACTCACGGCACATGCGAGTTCTTCCGGCTCAAGCACCGCATTGTGGAGTTCCTGGTACGCGAGGAGGGGTTCACCACCCTCGCTATGGAGGCCAGCCAGTCCGCCGGCCGCGCGCTCGACGCCTATGTGCGGCACGGCATCGGAGACCCCGAACGGCTCGTCGCCCGGCTGGGCTTTTGGACCTGGCGTACGCGGGAAATGGTGGATCTCGTCGAGTGGCTGCGTGCCTACAACCGCGACCTCCCCGAGGAGCGCCGGATCCGCTTCGCGGGCACTGACCCCCAGCGCTGCGCCGACTCGGTTGAGACGGTCACCGCCTTCCTGCGCCGGAGAGCGCCCGAGCGGGCCGAGGACGCCCGCGCGCTCGAGGTGCTGGCCCAGGCCCGCCCCGGCTCGCGCCCCGACCCCGACCAGGCCCTACTGCGGCGGGCCGAGGAGGTCGCCGGCTTCCTGGCGGACCACCGCGAGGCGTCGGGACCGGAGGACGAGGTCGACGAGGCCCTGGAACACGCGCAGATCCTCGTCCGCGCCGCCGATCTGGTGACGCGCTCCTTCACCCCCTTGGCCGGTGAGGACAGTGTGCTCGCCGTCCGCGACCGGTACATGGCCGAGGCCGTGGCGCGGCTCGTGGACAACGCCCCGGAGGCGCGCGTCATGGTCTGGGCGCACAACGGGCACATCGCCAAGGGCACGTACGGCGAACAGGTGCCCGCACTCGGCAGCTGGCTCTGGGAGCGGTACGGCGACGCCTACTACGCGCTGGCCTTGCTCTTCGGCAAGGGATCCTTCCTGGCCCGGCGCGGCGACGACCTCCAAGGCCCGCCGGTACGCCACCGCATCGGCACCGGCTTCCGCTCCCTGGAGGCCACGTTCGCCAGCGCCGTACGCGGCGACTACTACGCGGACCTGCGCGCCGACGCCGCGCCCTGGCTGCACACGCCGCAGGTACAGCGCAGTTTCGGCGCCAACGTGCCGCGGTTCGTCTACCGCTTCCACATAGCCCCGCTCGTCCCGGCGAAGGACTACGACGGCATCGCCTTCGTCGCCCGCTCCACCTGCTCCCACCCGCTGCCACGGACGCACAGCTGAGGCTCTCCCTAGCGAGGGCGGCCTCAGGGCCACAGTTCGAGCACAGCGTTCAAGGAGAGCTTCCACATCGGCTCGGCGCCCGTACCGAAGCCGGCGGCGAGCGCGTACCCCACGGACGCGTCGTAGGGCTCCAGAGCGCGCCTGGAGTCGCGCTCCGCCGTCCACTCTGCCGACACGCGCCCGTCTCCGGTCGACGTGAAGACGCCGAGCAGTCGGCCGTCCCTCAGCAGCCGACTGGTGCCGAGGGAATCCGGCACCAGCAGGTACCCGCACCCTCGCGCCGCGGAGACGACTTCCACCCGGTACGACCGCCTGGTCAGGAACCCCTTGGCGGGGCGCAGGGTCTCCTCGGCGCCGCTGATGACCAGGGTGAGCCGCTCGGGGTCGCGCGTACCGATCGGCACGTGGCTTTCCAGAGCCGTTCCCGGAGCACGCCGGATCTCGACCGGCCGCAGCCCGCCACCGTTGACGAACAGCGTCCCGGCCTCGTGGTCGAGTTCGATACCGACCGCGCCGAAGAGTGGGTCGTCGACGGGCCGGTACACGAACGGTTCCATCGGCGGACGCCCCTTCCCTCCTGATCACCCAGGTGATCCTCTTCTTACGAGTCTCCACCAGGCTCCCGGGACCGGTGGCCCTTTCGGCCAGAGGCGCGAACCCCGACAGGGCGGACGGTCCTTCGTGCGCGGCTCATCCGCCCGGGCGTCGATTGGCGCTGGGCAGGCGTTCCGGGGGAGGACTTCCGCGATGCGCTTCGCCGGCAGGAGGCCTTCTCCAGGGCGAACCCGGCGACGCCCCGGCCCGTCGGGAGGGTTTCCCTGGCGAGCACGGTGGCTTCGCCAGGGAATGCAGGATGGCCGACTCGAAGATATTCAGAGGAGCTGTCCGCTCCGCCGCCAACCGTTCACCCAGCGAGGAAAGTGCCCCGGCGCTCTTCGTGCCCGGGTTCTACCTGCCCGCCAACGCCCGGCAGCACAGGCGCTATCCGCTCCCACGCCGCATCCGTCAACTCGCCACGACCCACTACAAGATCAATTATCAGACACGCCCTAGCATCGGTGCGTGCACGACGACCACAGTTCGACCGGCAGCTCCACCCCACGCGCCCACCGCCGCAAGGCCGCGCTCCTCGCTGTGACCGCCGTCGCGGTCGCCGGGGCCGCGTCGGCGGGGTGGCTGGCGTGGCAGACGACGAGCCGCGCGGCCGAGCCCGTACCAAAGGCGCTCGGGCCGACGGCGACGGCCTCCGCGACCGCGTCCGCGACGACGGCCGCTCCCCTCGCGGGGAAGGTCGTCGTGATCGACCCCGGGCACAACCCCGGGAACTTCTCCCACACCCGGGAGATCGCCGAGCAGGTGAACATCGGTACGAACCGCAAGGAATGCGACACCACCGGCACCTCCACGAACTCCGGTTACACCGAAGCCGCATTCACCCTGGATGTTTCACACCGTCTCCGCACCCTCCTCCAGGAGCAGGGCGCCACGGTGCGCTTCACCCACGACGCCGACCGGCCCTTCGGCCCCTGCATCGACGAACGCGCCCGGATCGGCAACGACGCGAAGGCCGACGCCGTCGTCTCCGTCCACGCGGACGGGGCCGCCGTCGGCGACCGCGGCTTCCACGTCATCCTTCCCGCCCTGGTCAAGAGCGGTACGGCGGACACGGCACGGATCGTCGGCCCCTCCCGCGCCCTCGGCGAGCGCCTCGCCGCGCGCTTCGCGGCGGCCACCGGCAGCGCGCCCGCCAACTACGTGGGCGGCGGCGACGGTTTGGACGTACGGAAAGATCTCGGTGGACTGAATCTGTCGACCGTGCCCAAAGTGTTCATCGAATGCGGCAACATGCGTGACCCGAAGGACGCCGCATTGCTGACGGATGCCGCGTGGCGGCAGAAAGCGGCCCGGGGGATCGCGGACGGGATCAGCACCTACCTACGGGACTAGGCCGGGCGGACGATAGATTCATCCGTACGATGGGGCCGCCCCCGTGTGCTTCGCGCCACCCCCGCATCCCGACGACACAACCGACGAAGGACTTCTACACGTGAACATCCGCTCCCTCACTCGAGGCGATGGCGTGGTGATCGGAGCAGCGGTGGTGCTGTTCGTCGCCTCGTTCCTCGGCCTGACCCCGGGCATCGACTGCCCGGCCGGCTCCACCGCCTGCCCGGATTACGACGCGCCCAACGCCTGGGACTCCCTGGGCCTTCTGATGAGCATGTTCCTCTCCGGTGTCATCGGTGCGGCCCTCATCGTCGTCGGACGGGCCATGCCGGGCCGCAAGATCGCGGGCCTCGACCTGGGCCAGTTCGGTGTCGCCTTCGCCATCTTCGCGCTGTGGACGGCCTTCTGGACCATCATCGACATGGAGGCCGACGCCGGCCCGGGCATGATCCTCGGCCTGCTGGCCGCCATCGTGCTCGCCGCCGCCGCCGTCGCCGCGCCGCTCGTCCCCGCCCTCAAGGCCCCGCTCCTGGGCGCCCCGCGCCCCCCGCAGCCGTACGGCGGGCAGCCGGGCCAGCCGCAGGCCGGTTACGGCTACCCGGGCGCGCAGCAGCCGCCGTACGGTGGCCAGCCCGGGCAGCCGCAGGGCGGCTACGGCTACCCCGCCGCCCAGCAGCCGGGCCAGCCGCAGCCGGCGCAGGGCCAGCAGCCGCAGCAGCCGCAGGCCGAGCAGCACACTCCGGCTCCCGCGCCGGCGGCCGCGGCCGCGGCCCCCTCGAACTTCTCCCCGTTCTGGTTCGCGGTCCCGGTCGCGCGCCCGCTGTACGCGGAGGACGGCTCGCCCACGCCGATCGCCGAACTGGCGCCCGGCACCTGGTACCTGGCGGTGGAGCAGCGTGGCCAGGGCCTGGTGGCCCAGACGCAGGACGGCCGGCGCGGCGTGCTCCAGGACACGACGGGCATCCAGCGCGGCTGATCGCCTCGACTCCCGTACGGCCCCTCGCCCTCGCGGCGGGGGGCCGTTGTGCTGCCGCCGCGTTTGGGGCGGGGCCGAGCGGCAACCCGTACCGCATGTCTCCCCGTCATCGGAACGGAAGCACGCAGGCGGCGACCGCCATCGCGGTCCTCGCGGACGTCCTGGCCGCCATCATCGGCCTGTGGATCCTGATGTACCTGCTGGAGGCCAACCGGGCCAACGACCTGGTGCAGTTCGTCCAGGGCGCGGCCCGCTGGCTCGCCGGCTGGTCCCATGACCTGTTCACCTTCGACGCGGCCTGGCTGCGCGTCGTCGCGGGCTACGGCCTCGCGGCGCTCGTGTACGTCTTCGCCGGGCACCTGCTGGCGGGCCGGCTGCGCCGGTACTAGCACCCGTACGACTCCATCGACCTCTTCGCTTTAGGGAACCGGTTCGAGTCCCTTGCACGTCACATGGCATGCTGAAACGATCGGCGGCGGCATGACAGTGCGTGAAACGGGGGCTTTGCGCTGTGGGTTACACCATTCCCGAAGGCGTCGACACGATGCTCGACATCGTTGGCGTGGGCTGGCCGAACGTCGACGAGGACGCCTACCGCGACATGGCGACCGCCCTGCGGGAGTTCGCCGAGGACGCCGACGACGACGGTCACGCGGCGCACCAGCACATCCAGCGGCTGCTCTCCTCCGGGCAGAGCGAGTCGCTGACCGCGCTCGACAAGCACTGGTCCAAGGTGCAGGGCAAGCACCAGGACCTGGCGAAGGCCGCCCGGCTCGTCGCGGACGCCCTGGACCGGGTGGCCGACATCATCGTCGCCCGCAAGATAGCCGCGGTCGGCGAACTCGCCGACCTGTGCGCCACGGTGGGCATCACCCTCGCCTTCGCCCCGGTCACCGCCGGTCTGTCCACGCTGCTCGCCGGTGCGAAGATCGCCGCCACGCGCATCGCGTTCAAGAAGATCCTCAAGGAGATGGCCGAGGCGGCCGTCGCCGAGATCGTCGCGGTGCTCACCCAGCCCGCGGTCGCCGCGATCGAGAACGTCGTCGCGGACCTGGCGATCCAGACCGCGCTGAACGTCACCGGCGTCCAGGACGGCTACAACACCGGCCAGACCGTCCAGGCCGGCAAGGACGGCCTCCAGATCAACTCCGCCGGCGGCCCGGGCGGCGGCCCGGTGATCGACCACGACGCCCACGGCAGGGCCGGGGGCAACCTCACCGACGTACAGATCGCCATGCAGGGCAAGACGCGCGGCAAGCTCGGCAAGGCCAAGTCCCACCATGGCCGCGCCAAGGGCAAGGACTCCCTCACCGCCGTCCTGGACACCACGATCGAGGGCGTGACCGAGAAGCTGGGCAAGGCCCTCGACGACCTCGGTGACCACATCGGCAAGAAGCTGCCCGACGCCATCAGGGGCGGCTCCAAGACCCACCGGGACACCGATCAGGGCGTCCACGACGCCGCCAAGCGCGTCAAGTCACCGACCGGCAAGGACGACGGCGGGCTGGACGGACAGCGGGGGAAGTCTGGGCCGGCACGCCGCAACCGGGGGCCCGAATCGATGCGCAAGGCGCAGGACAGCCCCCGTGAGAAAGGCATCTCTCTGGCCGCGCGCCGCTGCGCGACCGACCCCGTCGACGTCGCGAGCGGCGAGATGGTGCTGCCGCAGACGGACCTGGAACTCGCGGCGGTGCTGCCACTGGTACTGCGGCGGACGCACATCTCGGGTTATCGCCACGGCCACTGCTTCGGGGCCAGCTGGGCATCGACGCTGGACGAGCGTCTGGAACTGACCGGCACCGGCGTCGCCTGGGCACGTGAGGACGGCTCGGTACTCGTCTATCCGGGGTTGCCGGGCGACGACGGCGCGGAGGTACTGCCCCTCGAGGGCGACCGCGTTCCGCTCGTCTTCGTCGAGCGGAACGAGCTGGGCCGCGTCACCTATGCCGTCAGTGACCCCGCGCCGGGCCGGACGCGCCACTTCACCGGCAGCCCGTACTCCGGCGGGGGCCTGTACTGGCTGTCGGAGGTGGAGGACCGCAACGGCAACGCCTTCCACATCGGGCGTATGGAGGACGGCCTGCCCTCCACGGTGGTCCACGAGGGTGGTTACCGCGTTCTTGTGTCGTCGGACCCCGAGCTGGGCCGCGTGACGGGGCTCGCCCTGCAGACGTCTGGTGGCCCCGTGCAGATCGTCTCCTTCGGCTACGACGCCGACGGGAACCTGGACGCCGTCACGAACTCCTCCGGGCTGCCCCTGCGGTTCACCTACGACAGCGAGGGCCGCATCACCTCCTGGACCGATCGCAACGACTCCACCTACCAGTACGTCTACGACACCGCGGGCCGGGTCGTCCGCACGATCGGCCCCGACGGCTTCCTCTCCTCGACGTTCGCGTACGACACCGAGGCGCGCCTCACCCACTTCACCGACTCCACCGGGGCCACCACCGTCTTCCGCCTCAACGCGCTGCTCCAGGTCGTCGCGGAGACCGACCCCCTGGGCCGCACGGTCACGCAGACCTGGGACCGGTACGACCGCCTCCTCAGCCGTACGGACGCCGAGGGCGGGACCACCACGTGGACCTGGGACGACCGGGGCAACCTGATCGCCGTACAGGAGGCGGACGGCACCGTCTCCACCGCCGAGTACGACGAGTTCGGCATGCCCACCGTCGTCATCGACTACGACGGCGCAGTGTGGAGGCGCGAGTACGACGCCGCGGGCAACAACACCGCACTCATCGCTCCGGACGGCACCACGACCCGCTACGAGCACAACGCCCGCGGCGGCATCGTGGCGATCACGGACGCCACCGGCGCCACCGAGACGTTCGAACCCAATCCGGCGGGACTGCCCATGGCGTGCACCGACGCCCTGGGCCATACCCACACCTTCACCCGGGACGCCTTCGGGCGGCCCCTCACCATGACCGATCCCCTGGGCGCCGTCACCACGTTCGAGTGGAGTGTCGAGGGACGGCTGCTGCGGCGCGTCGACCCGGACGGAACCGAGCAGACGTGGACGTACGACGGGGAAGGCAACTGTCTGACGGAGACGGACGCCAACGGCGGGGAGACCCGCTTCGCCTACACGCACTTCGACCTGGTGGCCGCCCGCACCGACCCGGGGGGCGCCCGCTACGAGTTCGGCTATGACACCGAGCGGCGCCTGACGGAGGTGCGCAACTCCGCCGGCCTCACCTGGCGGTACGAATACGACAGGGCCGGCCGGGTCGTACGCGAAACGGACTTCGACGGCAGGGTCCTCACCTACACGCACGACGACGCCCGCCGGCTCCTGAGCCGTACCAACCCGCTGGGGCAGACCGTCACGCACCACATGGACGCCATGGGCCGACTGGTGGCGAAGGAGGTGGACGGAGCCGCCACCACCTTCACCTACGACCGCGCGGGGCGGCTCACCGGCGCCCGTTCGCCGCAGTCCACCATGACGAGGGAATGGGACGTCCTGGGCCGCCTCGTCGCCGAGACCGTCGACGGCCGCACCACCCGCTACACGTACGACGCCGTCGGGCGCTGCACCGGGCGTGTCACCCCGAGCGGAGTGACGACCTCCGAGGTGTACGACGCGGCCGGCAACCGCACCCGCCTGGACCTCGCCGGCCATGCGCTGACGTTCGGCCATGACGCGCGGGGGCAGGAGGTGGCCCGCGTCTTCGGACTGCCGGACCGCCCCGTCACGCTCACCACGACCCGCGATGCGCTCGGCAGGATCAGCGAGCAGTCGCTCGTCGCCCAGAGCCGGACGCTGCGCTCCAGGGCGTACACCTACCGGGCCGACCACCACCTCCAGGCCGTCACCGACCGTCTGACGGGCCGGACCCGGCAGTTCAGGCTGGACCCGGACGGGCGACCGCTCGGCGTGGAGGCACGTGGCTGGAGCGAGCGGTACCTCTACGACAGCGAGGGGAACCAGACCGAGGCGGCGTGGCCGGACGCGTCGCCGCACCGCGAGTCCCGTGGCGCACGCGCCTACGGCGGGACACGCCTGCACTCCGCCGGTGGCTTGACGTACACCTACGACGCGGCCGGTCGCGTCGTCGAGCGCCGTAAGAAGCGGCTGTCCCGCAAGCCCGACGTATGGCGCTACGAGTGGGACGCCGAGGACAGGCTGGTCTCGTGCACCACACCCGACGGTGTGCTGTGGACGTACGCGTACGACGCCTTCGCCCGGCGCACCGCCAAGCGCAGGCACGGACCCGACGGACAGGTCGTCGAGGAGACCGTCTTCAGCTGGGACGGCGGGCAGCTCGCCGAACAGACGGACCAGCACACGGGCATCACGCTGACGTGGGAGTACGACGGGTACCGGCCGTTGGCGCAGGCCGAGAAGCGCACGCCCACGGTGCCGCCGCCCGGCCAGGGCGACGGCGGCACAGGCGGTGACGGCGGCACAGGCGGTGACGGCGCGGGCGACGACCAGCGGGACATCGACGCACGCTTCTTCGCCATCGTCACCGACCTGATCGGCACTCCCACCGAGCTCGTCGACGAGACCGGCGACATCGCCTGGCACAGCCGCGCCACCCAGTGGGGCGCCACCACCTGGAACCGCGACGCGACCGCCTACACACCGCTGCGTTTCCCCGGCCAGTACGCCGACCCGGAGACCGGACTCCACTACAACCACTTCCGCCACTACGACCCCGAGCCAGGCCGCTACGTCACCCCCGACCCGCTGGGTCTGGCCCCGGCACCCAACCCCGTCGGGTACGTGACCAACCCGGCGACCATCTCCGATCCCATGGGGCTGGCGCCGTGCATGCAGCAGCTCCAGGACCTGGCCACCCAGATCAACAACGTCAAGCAGGGAATCTCCCGGGAGAAGCAGACCGTCGCCGTCATCCACGCCCTGACGCCGGAAGGACCGGTGACGTTCGTCGCGGGAACGAGCAAATCGAAGCTCACCAAGGAGCAGGTGAAGCTCGCTCAGTCCCTGGGCCTCACTCCACTGCCCAACACCGAGTACATGAAGGTTCCCAAGGGCGACAACGGCGGTCACGCCGAGCAGAACATCCTTGCCTTCCTCTCCCGTATGAACAAGGGGAAGGAGGTGCCCACCTGGCTTCCCACGCACGGCGCGGCCTCGAACGTCGTTTGTGACAAGTTCTGCTCACCCGTCATCCGGGGCAGCGCCGGAGCCATGTTCGGCAAGGTGTACCCGGGCACTCAGGGGACGCAGCAGAAACAGTTCTATTGGCCCGCACGGCACTCGCCGTTGTAAACAAGACGCATGGACTACACACCCCTTGCCGCCGAACTCGTCGCCGAAGAGGAATTCCCCGGAATCGACCTCTACGCCCATGACGCCTGGCTGGTGCGCGACGGCGCGATCTGGCTCGTGGCAGAAGCCGATGACGAGATCGTCGTGGGACGTGTCGACGAGGACCCGGCCCGCGTCTTCGTCGAGCGGCGCCGCTGGCCGGTTCCCCGCCCGGGGCGGGGCCGTGGTTTCGCCTCCCCGCTGCCGGACGGCGGTCTCGCGGTGAGCGGCAGCGACGCCATCACGGTGTACGAGGCGAGCGGACGGGTGCGCTGGACGTACGAGCACCGGCCCTGGGCGGATCAGCGCACCGCCTCCGCCGCCTGCACCGCTGATGCGTCAGGGCACCGGCTCATCGCCACCGTGGCCGGTCCCATGGAGGCCGGAGAGCCCTACGGCGGTGATCTGTGTGTGGCCCTGGACCTGTCCGACGGCCGGCGGCTGAGGGAGACCGTGCTGCCGTCGGCCTCGGCGGGCTACGTCTTCCAGCAGTCCCTCACCGATCCGGGACACCTCCTCCTGAACGCGGCGCAGGGGGACACGTTCTTCTCTCTTGTGGTCACCTCCACACAGGACGATCTGCGCGCGCAGCCGCTGGGCCTGGACGACGAACTGTTCGCCGGAGTCGGCATGAACGGGGCCGTTCTCAAGCTCGACGTGGGCGGGGCATGGCTCAGTCGGTACGAAGCGGGCCAGGCCGACGTCAGCGTCGATGCCGAGGACGTTCTTCCCGAGGATCTGATCTTCGTCGGTTACCGTCCCGGTTTCCTCGACAAGGACCGCGTCCTGGTGGCCGTCGCCGAGGAACAGGATTCCGACGAGAACAGGCACCTGGTGCTGGACGGCCGCACCCTGCAGCCGGTCGCCGAACTGAATTACCCCGGCACGGACTGCTTCGACCCGCTGGCGCTGGGCGATGGCACGTGGCTGACGGTGGAGGGCGATACCGTCCGGCGCTGGCGTACCGGCGCCTGAACTCCTCGCGAGCGTCACGGCTGTCGTCAGATACGTCATGAAGGGGGCGACACGGATGGACATCGAACTTCTGCCGCACGTCGGAGCGGGGCCGTTCCGGCTCGGTATGCCAGTCGGAGAGGCGCGGCAGGCGGCACAGGATGTCGGCCATCTCACGCCCCGCGGGGAGGGGAAGGCCGAGCCGGGACAGATCGTCTTCACGCACGAGGAATCCGGGTTCGATCTCGTGCTCGGATTCACCAAAGGGCTCCGGAGTCACGTAGAACTATGGCGGTTCCGCGACGAGGACGCTGACGTGCGCGTCACGCTGGAGGCCATCGACGTTTTCCGCACACCGCATGAGGAGTTGCAGCAGCGCCTCGTGGACCGGGGACACCCGGTGGAGGAGAACGACCTCGGCTTCGACGCCGTGCCCGACCTCGACATCATCTTCGCCAACGAAAGCAGCTACGAATACCCCACCGACGAGGAGGGCGACCCCCTCTATTACGACTACGTCCTGGTTGCGGACGGCACTCGCGCCCGATGATCCCGTACGGGACCGGCCGAGCGCCGCCCTTCCGTAGCCGCCGCACCGAAGGCCGCCCGGCCGTGGCGATGGGGCCTACCCGCAGCAGTCCGGTTCCAGGCCGCGCGGCAGGCGTTCGCCGCCGAAGACGGCGGTCGTCGCCTCGTCGCCGCCCAGGGCGGCCACCGCGAGCAGCAGGGAGCCCGCCGTCCAGGTGGTGAGTTCCTCCGGCCAGACCGCGCGCTCGCCCTCGAAGACGTACCCCGTCCAGTACATGCCGCCCTCGGCCCGCAGGTGGCCGATGGACTGGAGGATCTCCAGGGCCCGGTCGGACTCGCCGATCGCCCAGAGGGCGAGGGCCAGTTCGCAGCTCTCGCCGCCCGTGACCCAGGGGTTCGGCACGACGCAGCGCACACCGAGGCCGGGGACCACGAAGGCGTCCCAGCCGTTCTCGATGCGCTCCTTGGCGGCCGGGCCCGTGACGGCGCCGCCGAGCACGGGGTAGTACCAGTCCATGGAGTAGCGGCTCTTGTCGAGGAACCGCTCCGGGTGGCTGCGGATGGCGTGGCCCAGCGCGCCCGCCGCGAGCTCCCAGTCGGGCTGCGGCTCCTCGCGCTCCTCGGCGATGGCCAGGGCGCAGCGCAGCGCCTGGTGGATGGAGGAGGACCCGGTCAGCAGCGCGTCGGTGACGGGCGTGCCGTCCGCCTCGCGCTTCCAGCCGATCTGGCCGCCGGGCTGCTGGAGGCGCAGCACGAACTCGACCGCCGCGTAGACGGTCGGCCACATGCGGTCGAGGAAGGTGTCGTCGCCGGTGGCGAGGTAGTGGTGCCAGACGCCGACGGCGATGTACGCGACGAAGTTGGACTCGCGGCTCGCGTCGGTGACCTGGGTGTGGTCGCCGTCGTGGTACGCGGCGTACCAGGAACCGTCGTCGTTCTGGTGCCGGGCGAGCCACGCGTAGGCCTGGGCGGCGGCGGCGTGTTCGCCGGCCGCGTCCAGGGCCATGGCCGCCTCGGTGTGGTCCCAGGGGTCGAGGTGGTGGCCGCGGAACCACGGGATGGCGCCGTCCTCGCGCTGGGCGGCGAGGATCCCGGCGACGGTCTCGGCGGCCTGCTCGGCGGTGAGGACGCCGGGCAGGACGAGGTGTTCGGCGACCCTTTCCGGTGAGGTCACTTGGCGTCCGCCGCCGGGAGGTGGGGCTTGGTCGCGTACGCCACGAAGCTCTTGCCGAGGATGGGGTTGAGCGCCTGCTCGGCGAGGCGGGTGGCCAGCGGCTTCTTCATGATGTCCCAGACCAGCAGCTTGTGGTACGCGCGGACGGGCAGCGCCTTGTCGTTGTCGACGCCGAACGCGCACTTCAGCCACCAGTACGGCGAGTGCAGCGCGTGCGCGTGGTGGGTGCCGTACGGCCTGAGCCCGGCCTCGCGGATCTTGGCGAGCAGCTCGTCGGCCTTGTAGATGCGGATGTGGCCGCCCTCGACCTCGTGGTACTCGTCCGAGAGCGCCCAGCAGACCTTCTCGGGGCCGTAGCGGGGGACGGTGACGGCGATGCGGCCGCCGGGCTTGAGCACGCGGACCATCTCGGCGAGCACGCCCTTGTCGTCGGGGATGTGCTCCATCACCTCGGAGATGATGACGACGTCGAAGGACTCGTCGGGGAAGGGCAGGTTGAGGGCGTCGCCCTCCATGGCGGTGGCGGTGGCCCCGGCGGGCGCCTCGCCGGCCTCTTTCATCGCCGCGAACCACTTGGCGACCTCGCGGATCTCGTCGCCGTTCTGGTCGAGGGCCACGACCCGCGCCCCGCGCCGGTAGCACTCGAACGCATGCCGCCCCGCCCCGCAGCCCAGGTCGAGCACGCGGTCGCCGGGGGCGAGCGGGAAGCGGGTGAAGTCGACGGTCAGCACGGGGACGGCCTGCTTTCACGGAAGTGAGGGGAAGGTGTACGGGAGGACTGCGAAGTCATCGGCGGGCTCCGCGCGCGGCGATCGCCTCGCGGTACAGCTCCGCCGTGCCCTGGGCGGCGCGGGCCCAGGTGAAGCGGTCCAGGACCCGCGCCCGGCCCGCCGCGCCGAGGCGGGTGCGCAGCGCGTCGTCGCCGAGGAGCCGGCCGAGGGCGGCGGCGAGCGCGCCCGCGTCGCCGGGCGGCACGGCCAGGCAGGTCTCGCCGTCGGGGCCCGCGACCTCGGGGATGGCCCCGCCCGTGGTGGCGACCAGCGGGGTGCCGGTGGCCATGGCCTCGGCGGCGGGCAGCGAGAAGCCCTCGTACAGGGAGGGCACGCACGCCACCTGGGCGCCCCGGTAGAGGTCGACGAGCTCGGCGTCGGTGACGCCCTTGACGAAGCGCACCGCGCCGTCGAGGCCGTACCGCTCGATGGCCCGCGCGACGGGGCCGTCCTCGGCGCGCTTGCCGACGACGACGAGGTGGGCGTCCGGCTGCTCGGTACGGAGCTTGGCGAGCGCCTCCACGAGGTGGACCAGGCCCTTGAGGGGGACGTCCGCGCTGGAGGTGGTGACGATCCGGCCCGCGACCTCGGGGACGGACGGGTCGGGCGACCACAGGTCGGTGTCGGCGCCGATGTGCACGACCCGGATGCGGTCCTCGCGCACGCCGAGGTGCTCCACGATCTCGTCGCGCGAGGAGCCGGAGACGGTGAGGACGGCGGGGAGGCGGCGGGCGACGCGCTTCTGCATGCGTGTGAAGGCGTACCAGCGGCGCACGGAGGCCCGGCGCTTCCAGTCCTGTGCGGCGTCCAGCTCCAGCTGCCGGTCCACCGTGATGGGGTGGTGGATGGTGGTGACGAGGGGCGCGCCGAGGTCGCCGAGGAGGCCGTAGCCGAGGGTCTGGTTGTCGTGGACGACGTCGAAGTCGCCGCGGCGGGCGGCGAGGTGCCGGCGGGCGCGCAGCGAGAAGGTGAGCGGCTCGGGGAAGCCCCCGGTCCACATGGTGGCGACTTCGAGGGCGTCGATCCAGTCGCGGTACTCGTCGCGCTTCGGCGTACGGAAGGGGTCGGGCTGCCGGTACAGGTCGAGGCTCGGCAGCTCGGTGAGGGTCAGACCGGTCAGGTCGTCGCCCTCGTCGAGGACGGGGTAAGGCTGGGAGCCGATCACCTCGACGGTGTGCCCGAGGCGGGCGAGCTCCCGCGAGAGGTGCCGTACGTAGACGCCCTGGCCGCCGCAGAAGGGGTTCCCCTTGTACGTGAGGAGGGCGATCCGGAGCGGACCGTCGCCGTCGCCGTCGGCGCGCGGGGCGGTCCCGTCGAGGGCACCGGCGCGGGGACCTGCCTCTATGGCCTCAGCGGTCACTCGGGCCCCCTTCTGGCTGCGTTTCGCCGGAGCGTAACCGCTCGCGCTGATCTAGAACAAGTTACAAGTGCATCGCTGCGGGAGCCTCGAATCTACCCGCAGGTAGCGCCGCCGTAAGAGCCGGAACAGGTGATTCGCGCCACGGCGCGAAGCCCGGCCATACTGACGCGCACCACCCTCACGAAACGGGGCCACGGGGACACATGACAGCGGAAGACAGACGACCGGCGTCGACGCCGCCGGCCGAGCGCCGGGCGCCGCTGACCCAGCGCCAGGAGGCGCGCCGCCGCCGGATCCTGCAGGCCAGCACGCAGCTGGCCAGCCGGGGCGGCTTCGACGCCGTTCAGATGCGCGAGGTCGCCGAGGCCGCCGGGGTCGCGCTGGGCACGCTGTACCGCTACTTCCCGTCCAAGATCCATCTGCTGGTCGCCACCATGCAGGACCAGCTGGAGCACCTGCACGCGACCCTGCGCAAGCGCCCGCCGGCCGGCGAGACCCCGTCCGCGCGGGTCGCCGAGACCCTGCTGCGCGCCTTCCGGGCCCTGCAGCGCGAGCCGCAGCTCGCGGACGCGATGGTGCGGGCGCTGACGTTCGCGGACCGGGGCGTGAACCGCGAGGTGGACACGGTCTCGCGGCAGACGACCGCGATCATCCTGGACGCGACGGGCCTGGAGCGCCCGACCCCGGAGCAGCTCTCGGCGGTGCGGGTCATCGCGCATACCTGGCACTCGGCCCTGATCACCTGGCTGGCGGGGCGGGCGTCGATCGCGCAGGTGAGGCTGGACATCGAGACGGCGTGCCGCCTGATCGACGTGACCTCACCCGACGCGGGCTGACAAGGCCGCCTGGCCGGGCGGCTGACCGGGCGGGGGCTCCTACTGGCCCGTCTCCTTGCCCTTCTCCAGGTCCTCCGCGAAGAGCTTCGCGCACACCGGCCCGTTGTCCACGGCCACGAAGGAGACCGACACGAAGGCCTTCTGCTGGCCGTGGTAGCTCGCCTTGAGGGTCCAGCCGCTCTTGTCGAGCGACGTGACGACCGAGCCCTGCTGCTCGAACTTCTGCGACTCCTTCCAGCCACCCGTGGTGAGGGCCGTCACCGTGGCGTCGTAGGACCCCTTGGAGTCGGTGGCCTTCTTGGCGTCCGGGCTCCAGTCGACCATGCAGGCCTTGAGGGCCGCGGGGACCATGTCGTCGCCGGCCTTCTTGGCGAAGCCCGCCGCCGTCGCCGCGGTCTCGATCTCCTTGGTCACCGCCGCCGCGTCGAGGCTGCCGCCACTGTCGCCGCTGCCGGCGCTGCTGCCGCTCGCGCCGACCTTGCCCGCGTCCGTCTTCTTGCCGCCCTCGCCGCCGCAGCCCGCGACCAGCAGC
Organism: Streptomyces sp. NPDC003036; assembly: GCF_040611175.1. Lineage (NCBI taxonomy): Bacteria > Bacillati > Actinomycetota > Actinomycetes > Kitasatosporales > Streptomycetaceae > Streptomyces > Streptomyces sp. NPDC003036. The sequence continues at coordinate 174,640 of NZ_JBEXNO010000004.1, forward strand.
ACCGCACTGGTGGCCGCGGCCACGGCCACCCACTTCGCCTTGCGCACAAATCTCCCTATGAAGCGTGCACGTGGGCCCGATCGCCCCCGTGATCAAGAAGGCAGTCTCGCAGACGAGCCGTCCCCGTCCCCGTCCCCGCCCCTGTCCCCGTCACCGTCCCGCAGGTAGCTCGCCCGGCCGTCGTCGTCCACGTCGAAGGAGCCCTCCGGGATGACGCAGAACTCGTTCCCCTCCGGATCGGCCATGACGAGGAAGCCGCCGTCCGCGTACGCGTCGAGCCGCCGGCCGCCCAGCGCCTCGATGCGCTCCCGCTCGGCGGCCGGGTCCGGTGAGGCGATGTCGAAGTGGATGCGGTTCTTGCCCGTCTTCGGTCCGTCGACACGCTGGAAGCCCATGCCGGGTCCGTCGCCCCGGTCGAGCCAGACGTACGGGCCGGTCCTGGCCACGATCGGTCGGCCCAGGAGCCGGGACCAGAAGGAGGCGAGCCGTTCGGGGTCGCGGCAGTCGACGACGAGGTCCTTGATCTTCGGGCGCGTGTCCGTCATCCCCCGATGCTCGCAGACGGGCACCCCGGTAAAGTGGGCGCGTCGTCATCACGCCCGTACGGGGGGAAGCCGGTGCGAATCCGGCGCTGACCCGCAGCCGTGAACCGCCGTCACCGGCGGTGAGCCGGATTGCCCCGTACGCGTACGTGTTCGGCTCGTGCCACCGGGAGCGACCGCCCCGATGGCCGGCACCGTCGAGGAATGCGGAGCCGGAGCCTGGTGCCCTTCCGTGTGCGCCGGTCCCCCGCCCCGCCCGTCCCGGACCAGACCGCGCAGGAGAGGCCACCCCGCCATGACCACCGTTCGCCGCCGCAGCATCGCCGCAGCGCTCGCCGCCACCGCCGTGCTGTGCGGGGGTGGTGCCGGGGCTGTCGCCGTGGCCCCCGCCGCGCAGGCGGCGCCGTCGCCGTCGCCGTCCGCCCCCGCTCTGCCCGCCGGGCTGTACGGCACGAAGGACCCGACCTACGACGGCGTCTGGCGGCAGTCCTTCGCCTTCCTGGCCCAGGAGACGAGCGGCGTCGAGCCGGCCGACCAGGCCGTGGACTGGCTGCTGCGGCAGCAGTGCGACAACGGCGGCTTCGCCGCGTACCGCCCGGAGCCCGGCAAGCCCTGCGACGCCTCGACCACGCTGGACACCAACGCCACCGCCGCCGCCGTGCAGGCGCTCGCCGGACTCGACAAGCCGGAGGCGGCGGACGGCGGCACCGACCCGGTCACCAAGGCCATGCGGGCGGGCGTCCACTGGCTGAAGGGCGTACAGAACAAGGACGGCGGCTGGAGCTACAACCCGGGCGGGGCCAGTGACGCCAACTCCACCTCGATCGTCATCGGCGCCCTCGCCGCGGCGGGCGAGAAGCCCGGCGCCGTGAAGTCGGCGGACGGCAGGAGCCCGTACGACGCGCTGATCGGCTTCGCGATCCCGTGCTCCGCCAAGGACGCGGGTGCGGGCGCCTTCGCCTACCAGCCCGACCGGAACGGCACGCTCGTCGCCAACGCCGACGCCACCGCCGCCGCCGTGCTCGCCGGGCTCGGCAAGCAGGCCCGGACGCGGGGCGCCGAGCCGGGCCAGCCGCCGACCTGCGAGGCCTCGGCCAAGCCGACCGCCGAGCGGGTCGCCCGCAACGGCGCCGCCTACCTCGCCACCGCCCTCGCCAAGACCGGGCACCTGGACCTGCCGCCGATGCCGGGCGCCGAGACCACCGCGCCCGCCCCCGACTTCGGCAACACCGCGGACGCGGTCGTCGCCCTCGGCGCCGCCGGGCACGGCGACAAGGCCGCCGGCGCGGTGACGTGGCTGAAGAAGAACGGTCCCGCCTGGGCCGCCGAGAACGGCCCCGCCGCCTGGGCGCAGCTGATACTCGCCGCGCACACGGTCGGCGCCGACACCCGCGACTTCGGCGGTGTCGACCTCGTGCAGCGGCTCAACGCCACCGGGCCGAAGCCGGATTCGACCGTCGAGACGCGGGCCGAGCAGGAGCACGAGAACAAGGAGTCGGGCGAGAACACCGGCTTCGGCGTCTGGCTCGTCGTCGGCGTCTTCCTCTTCGCCGGTATGGGCATCGGCTTCCTGATCAGCGGCCGCAACAAGAACCGGCAGCTGTGATGCGCACCGTCGCACGGCTGTTGCTCGCGGTCGTGGCGCTGAGCCTCGCCGCCGCTCCCGCCCACGCGGCCGACTACCGCTACTGGTCGTTCTGGCGGAGCGGCCCGGGCGCCGGCTGGTCGTTCGCGACCGAGGGACCGGCCACCGCCCGGCCCGTCGACGGCGAGGTGAACGGCTTCCGCTTCGCGGTGAGCTCCGACTCCGCGACCTCCGCGACCCCGCGCCACGCGCCCGACTTCGCCGCCGTCTGCGGTGACACGCCCCGCGAGGAGGGCACCAAGCGGGTCGCCGTCGTCGTCGACTTCGGCACGGCGGCGGACGCACCGGAGGGCTCCCGTCCGCCGTCCCCCGACCAGCGGGCGGTGTGCGCGCGGGTGCCCGAGGACGCGACGAGCGCGGAGGCGCTGGCGGCGGTCGCCAAGCCGCTGCGGTACAGCGGCGACGGGCTGCTGTGCGCGATCTCCGGGTATCCGAGGACGGGCTGCGGCGAGCAGGTCGCACCGGACCGGACGGCGCGCGGGGACGTGACCGCGTCCGCCCGCCCGAAGCCGGAAGCGAAGCAGCAGGACGAGGCGGAGGACGGCGGGCCCTCCCTCGGGCTGGTCGCCGGGGCCGCCGCCGTGCTGGCGCTGGGCGCCGCCGCCGTCGTACAGGCCCGCCGCCGGCGCCGGTGAGGCGTCGCCGATGACGCTCCGCGCACCCGAGGCGCACCGGAGCAACGCGCTGCACGCCGGGGCCTGGTGGCTGTGGGCCCTGGGCCTGGCCACCGCCGCCTCGCGCACCACCAACCCGCTGCTGCTGGGCCTGCTCGTCGGCGTGGCCGGCTATGTGGTGGCGGCCCGCCGCACCGACGCGCCGTGGGCCCGCTCGTACGGCGCCTTCGTCAAGCTCGGCCTGGGCGTGCTGGCCATCCGCCTGCTCTTCTCGGTGCTGCTCGGCTCGCCGATCCCGGGGACGCACGTGCTGCTCACGCTGCCCGAGGTGCCGCTGCCCGACTGGGCGCGGGGCATCCGCGTCGGCGGCCGGGTGACGGCCGAGCAGCTCGTCTTCGCGCTGTACGACGGGGCCAGGCTCGCCACACTGCTCATCTGCGTGGGCGCGGCGAACGCGCTCGCCAACCCCTCCCGGCTGCTGAAGTCGCTGCCGGGCGCGCTGTACGAGGCGGGGGTCGCGGTGGTCGTCGCGATGACGTTCGCGCCGAACATGGTCGCCGACGTGGCCCGGCTGCGCACGGCGCGGCGGCTGCGCGGGCGGCCGACGGGCGGGGTGAAGGCGCTGCTCCAGATCGGGCTGCCGGTCCTGGAGGGCGCGTTGGAGCGATCGGTCGCCGTCGCGGCGTCGATGGACGCGCGGGGGTACGGCCGTACGGCGCGGGTGCCGCGCGCGGTGCGCCGCGTGACGGCGGTGCTGACGCTGGGCGGGCTGCTGGGCGTGTGCGTCGGCATGTACGGCTTGCTCACCGCCGAAGGCGACACGTACGGCGTGCCGTTCGTCGCCGCCGGTCTGCCGGCGGCGCTCGTGGGTCTGCGCCTGGGGGGCCGGCGCTCGGTACGGACCCGGTACCGGCCCGACCGGTGGGGGGTGCGCGCCTGGCTGGTGGCCGGTTCGGGCGCCGCGGTCGGCGGTCTGCTGGCCGTGTGGGACGAGACGGTCCTGCGCCCCGGGGTCGTCCCGCTCGTTGCGCCGGAGCTGCCGGTGTGGCCGGCGCTGGTCGTCCTGCTGGGCCTGCTGCCCGCTTTCGTAGCCCCCCTTCCCAAGAGGATGTCGTGATGCGCTCGTGATCCGCTTCGAGAACGTCTCCGTGACGTACGACGGCGCCCCGGACGCCACCCTGCGGGACGTGGACCTCACCGTCCCCGAGGGCGAACTGGTGCTGCTGGTGGGCCCGTCCGGTGTCGGCAAGTCGACGCTGCTGAACGCCGTGTCCGGGCTCGTGCCGCACTTCACGGGCGGCACCCTGCGCGGCCGGGTCACCGTCGACGGCCGCGACACGCGCACGCACCGGCCGCGCGAACTGGCCGACGTCGTCGGCACGGTGGGCCAGGACCCGCTGGCGCACTTCGTCACCGACACGGTCGAGGACGAGCTCGCGTACGGCATGGAGTCGCTGGGCCTGCCGCCCGCCGTGATGCGCCGCCGCGTGGAGGAGACGCTCGACCTGCTGGGCCTGGCGGAGCTGCGGGACCGCCCGATCGCCACGCTGTCGGGCGGGCAGCGCCAGCGCGTCGCGATCGGGTCCGTGCTCACCCCGCACCCCCGGGTGCTGGTGCTCGACGAGCCGACGTCGGCGCTGGACCCGGCGGCCGCGGAGGAGGTCCTCGCGGTCCTGCAGCGCCTCGTGCACGACCTGGGCACGACGGTGCTGATGGCCGAGCACCGGCTGGAGCGGGTGGTGCAGTACGCCGACCGGGTGGCGCTGCTGCGGGCGCCGGGCGAGCCGGTGCTCCTCGGCCCTCCGGCGGAGGTGATGGCGGTGTCGCCGGTCCATCCGCCGGTGGTCTCGCTGGCGCGGGTGGCGGGCTGGTCGCCGCTGCCGCTGTCGGTACGGGACGCCCGGCGCCGCGCGGCGGACCTGCGGGAGCGGCTGGCGGGCGCGGAGCCCCGGGCCGCGGAGTCCCGGGCCGGGGAGGCGCCGGCCGGGGCCTCTGCCGCCCGGACCCCGGTCGGTGCCGGTGCCGGCGCCTCGCGGAACTCTCGCTTCCGGTGGGGGCGGCGCCGTGCCCCGGAGGCACCCGCCGAGTCGGCGGCGGCCGGGCTCGCCGCCGCCGAGGGCCTGCGGGTGCGGCGCGGCCAGGCGGAGGTGCTGCGGGGCGTGGACCTGGTCGTGCGGGGCGGCGAGACCGTGGCGCTGATGGGGCGCAACGGCGCCGGGAAGTCCACGCTCCTCGGGGCGCTCGTCGGGATGGTGGAGCCGTCGGGCGGCCGGGTGCTCGTGGGCGGGCGCGTACCGCACCGCACGGCGCCGCGCGAGCTGGTCCGGCAGGCCGGGCTCGTACCGCAGGAGCCGCGCGACCTGCTGTACGCCGACACCGTCGCCGCCGAGTGCGCCGCCGCGGACGCCGACGCGGGCGCGGCGCCCGGGGCGTGCCGGGCCCTGGTGGCGGAGCTGCTGCCGGACGTGGGCGACGACACGCATCCGCGCGACCTCTCCGAGGGGCAGCGGCTCGCGCTCGCGCTGGCCGTCGTCCTCACCGGGCGGCCGCCGCTGCTGCTGCTCGACGAGCCGACCCGGGGCCTCGACTACGCGGCCAAGGCGCGGCTGGTCACCATCCTGCGCGGGCTGGCCGCCGACGGCCACGGCATCGTGCTCGCCACCCACGACGTGGAGCTCGCCGCCGAGCTGGCGCACCGCGTGGTGATCCTCGCGGACGGCGAGGTCGTCGCGGACGGCCCGGCGGCCGAGGTGGTGACGTCGTCGCCGGCCTTCGCGCCGCAGGTCTCCAAGATCCTGGCCCCGCAGAAGTGGCTGACGGTCGCGCAGGTGGAGGCGGCGCTGTGAGCCCCCGCCCGCAGCGCGCGCTGCGCCTCGGGGTCCGTTCCGCCGCCGCGCTCGCGCTGATCACCGTCATCGGCGTGATCGCCCTGGGCTGGCCGCTGCTCGCGGACGGCGCCTCGGGCCTGGCGACCCGCGCCGACGACGCGCCGTGGCTCTTCGCCGCGCTGCTCCCGCTGCTGATGGCGGTCGTCGTGGCGACGATCGCGGACCAGGGCATGGACGCCAAGGCGGTGGCGATGCTCGGCGTGCTGGCCGCCGTGGGGGCGGCGCTGCGCCCGCTGGGCGCGGGGACGGCGGGGCTGGAGCCCATGTTCTTCCTGATGGTGCTGAGCGGCCGGGTCCTCGGCCCGGGCTTCGGCTTCGTCCTGGGCGCGGTGACGATCTTCGCGTCCGCGCTGCTCACGGGCGGGGTGGGCCCGTGGATGCCGTTCCAGATGCTGTCGATGGGCTGGTTCGCGATGGGCGCCGGACTGCTGCCGGGCCCGGACCGGCTGCGCGGCCGGGGCGAGCTGGCGCTGCTCGCCGGGTACGGGGCGCTGGCGTCGTACGCGTACGGCCTGGTCATGAATCTGCAGGGCTGGGTCGTCCTCCAGGGCATGCACAGCGGGATCTCCTTCCACGCCGGTGACCCGCTGCACGAGAACCTGGTCCGGTTCCTCGCCTACTACGTGGCGACCTCGCTCGGCTGGGACCTGGGGCGGGCCGTGCTCACCGTCGTCCTGACGGTCACCATCGGATCGACGGTCCTGAAGGCCCTGCGGCGCGCGACCCGGCGGGCGAACTTCGAGGCGCAGGTCACATTCGAAGGCCCCTGAAGGCCCCGAAAGCGGCAGAAAAGGGACCTTGCCGGGTGAGGTGCCCCATAGGACCCAGATCACTTACGACGGGCGATAGTGGACGGATCCGGGGGGTCGGCCGGTGCGCTTTTCCCCGTGGCGACGTGCGCGGCGGCTCCGCGCGCCGACCGGGAGCCCGGCCCCCGTGTCCGGTGCCGCCTAGTACAAGGGGGCGTTGCACCGGCCCCGCCCCGGCTGCTTCTCTGGTGGACGTCGCCGGGCGCCGCTCGCATCGCAGCGGGTCGCAGCGCCCAGGCATCCCACTCCCCCGCCCTTCCGGCGCGGTACCGGTGTGCCCGGGCGACGCCCCCGTCCCCGACGTTAGGTCCCTTACGTGTTCCGCTCGATCGCCAGCCGTTTTTCCGCCCGCAAGAAGTCCGTCGCCGCCGGTGCAGCCGTGCTGCTGGGCGCGACCGGCGCGGTGCTGGGTACGACTGCTCCGGCTTCGGCCGCCTCCGCGCAGGACATCGCCAAGAAGATGGTCCCGGCGGGCCAGTACCAGTGCTTCAGCAAGATCGTGGAGCACGAGTCCGGCTGGAACCCGTCCGCCACGAACGCCTCCTCCGGCGCGTACGGCCTGGTCCAGGCGCTCCCGGGCTCGAAGATGGCGTCCGCCGGCGCGGACTGGAAGACGAACCCGGCCACCCAGATCGAGTGGGGCCTGGACTACATGAACGACCGCTACGGCAGCCCGTGCGGCGCCTGGAACTTCTGGCAGGCCAACCACTGGTACTAAGAACCAGCAGGTTCGGACAGGCCCCGGTGCACCCGCACCGGGGCCTTCCCGTGTGTACGTTCGGCCCCATGACACACGATCAGACACAGGACCCGCAGGTCCGTTGGAACGCTGTGGCCGACTACCTCACGGACATGCTGGCGCCGCCGGACGAGGCCCTGTCCGCCGCCCTCGCCGCCAGTGACGCGGCGGGCCTCCCCGCCATCGCCGTCACCCCGGCCGACGGCAAGCTCCTGCACCTGCTGGCCCGTACGCAGGGCGCGCGGACCATCCTGGAGATCGGCACGCTCGGCGGCTACAGCGCCATCTGGCTGGCCCGCGCGCTGCCGGCCGACGGCCGGCTGATCACGCTGGAGTACAACCCCGCCCACGCCGACGTCGCCCGGGCGAACCTCGCGCACGCCGGGCTCGACGCCGTCGCCGAGGTGCGTACGGGCGCGGCCCTGGACACCCTGCCGGTCCTGGCCGAGGAGGGCGCGGGCCCCTTCGACCTCGTCTTCATCGACGCGGACAAGCAGAACAACGCGCGGTACGTGGAGTGGGCGCTGCGGCTCACCCGGCCGGGCAGCCTCATCGTCGTCGACAACGCCGTGCGCGGCGGCGCGATCCTCGACGAGACCAGCACCGACCCGGCCGTGCGCGGCACCCGCGAGATGTACGACCTCGTCGCCCGCGACCCGCGCCTGGACGCCACGGCGGTGCAGACCGTGGGCCGCAAGGGCTACGACGGCATGCTGCTGGCCAGGGTGGTGGCCTGATCATGACGATCACGGCCCTGTGGACCATGGAGCCCGAGCGGTACGACACCGCCGACGCCACCGCGCTGCGGCGCGACTACTACGACGAGGTCGCGAGCCGCTACTGGCGCAGGCGCGCCACCGCCGCCGAGATCGACGAGGGACTCGCGGGCGACGGTGTGGAGCTGCTCACGCCGCCCACGGGCCGGTTCGTGGTCGGCCGCGTGGCCGGCGAGCCGGCGGCCTGCGGCGGTGTGCTCATGCTGGACGCCGAGCGCGCCGAGCTGACCCGGGTCTTCATACGGCCCGCCTTCCGGGGCACCGGCGGCGCGGGCCTGCTGCTCGGCGCGCTGGAGTCCGCCGCGCGCGAGCTGGGGGCCTCGCGCATGGTCCTCAACACCCGCCTGGACCTGGTCGAGGCCCGGGCGCTGTACACGCGCAACGGCTACCGCGAGATCCCGGCGTACTGCGAGGGCCCGTACATGGAGATCTGGTACGGCAAGGAGCTCGGCTGAGTCCCGTGGAGCTCCGCTGACGGCGAAACCGCACGGGTGTGCGGGGTCGCGGTGCTTGGGTGACGGGATGGAGATCCTGATACTGGGCGGAACGGCGTGGCTGGGGCAGGAGGTGTCGCGCCAGGCGATCGCGCGCGGTCACCGGGTGACGTGCCTCGCCCGCGGCGAGAGCGGCAAGGCGGTGGACGGGGCGGAGCTGGTCGCCGCCGACCGGCGCGATCCGTCGGCGTACGCGGCGCTGCCGGACCACGAGTGGGACGCGGTGGTCGAGGTGTCGTGGCAGCCTGCCTTCGTCCGGGCGGCGCTCGACGCGCTGGGCGGACGGGCCCGGCACTGGGCCTACGTCTCCTCCATCAGCGCCTACGCCTCCCATGCCGAGCCGGGCGCGGACGAGTCCGCCGCACTCCTCCCCCCGACGGACCTCGGCGAGGTCGACCGGGCGCTGTACGGGGAGGCGAAGGTCGCCTGCGAGCAGGCGTCGAGGGCCGCCGTGGGCGACCGCCTGCTCGTCGCACGCGCCGGGCTCATCGGCGGCCCCGGCGACCACACCGGGCGCACCGGCTACTGGGCCGCCCGCGCCGCCCGCGACCCGCGCGGGCCGATGCTGGTGCCCGACGCGCCCGGCCTGCCGACCCAGGCGGTGGACGTACGGGACCTCGCCGCCTGGCTGCTCGACGCGGCGGAGAGCGGGCGCACGGGGACGTACGACGCCGTCGGCCCGGTCGTTCCGTTCGCCGAGTGGATCGAGCTGTCCCGTGCCCTCGGCGGGCACACCGGCCCGGTCGTCACCGCCGACTCGGCGTGGCTGCTGGAGCAGGGCGTGGAGGAGTACATGGGCGAGGAGTCGCTGCCGATGTGGCTGGTGGACCCGGACTGGCGCGGCTGGTCGGCCCGGAGCGGCTCGGCGGCGCGTGCCGCCGGGCTCCGTCACCGCCCCCGGGCGGAGCTGCTCGCCGACACGCTGAGCTGGGAGCGCGAGCAGGGCCTGGACCGGGCCAGACGTGCGGGCCTCAGCGCGGCGCGGGAGCGCGAGCTGCTGGCGGCGCTGGGCGCGGGGGACGCGAGGGACGGCAGCCCGGGCGCGGGTAACGCCAGGGACGGCAGCCCGGGCGCGGGTAACGCCAGGGACGGCAGCCCGGGCGCGGGTAACGCCAGGGACGGCGGCCTGGGCTGAGGGGCCCGGGCCCCTCAGCCGCCCTGCGCCCGCGGCGCCGCGTGGTTGCGGCGCGGCTCCGGGGAGCGCGGGCGCTCGCTAGTGGAGCCGCACAGCTCGGACGTCAGCTGCTCGACCAGCTGCACCAGGTCCGTGGGCCGCTCCGGGCCCCACCAGTCGCCGAGGAGCTCCGCGAGGGACTCCTCGCGGGCGCGGGCCAGGCGGGCGGCGACGTCCACGCCCTCGTCGGTGAGGATCAACTGGAGGCCCTCGCGGCGCACCAGGCGCCGTTCCTCGAGCTGACGGGCGGCCTCGGTGATGGCCCTGATCGGTACGGGCGTGGTGTCGGCGAGCCGCGCGGGCTCGACGGTGCCGTGCCGCCGGACCCGCAGCAGCAGCCAGCTCGCCGCGGGCAGCAGGTCCAGGCCCGCGCGGGCGGTGATCTTCTCGTAGACCGCCTTGCGGCCCTCGCGGGAGCCGAGCACCGACAGGGCGCGGGCGCACTCCTCGTACGAGGACCGGGTCACCGGGTTGGAGGCGAGGGTCTCGCTCGCGTCGGGTGCGGTGACCGAGCCGCGCAGCCGGTCCTCCTTCAGCAGCCAGGCGACGAGGAAGGCGAGGAGCACGACGGGGGACGCGTACAGGAAGACGTCCGTGATGGACGTGGAGTAGGCGTCCAGGACGTCGGTGCGCAGCGCGGGCGGCAGTTCGGCGATGGCGCGCGGGTCGGCGGCGAGCTGGTCGGGTCCGGCGCCGGGCGGCAGCTCCTGCCCGGCGAGCGCGTCGCTCAGCTTGCCGGTGAGGCGGTTGGTGAAGACCGTGCCGAAGATGGCCACGCCGAAGGAGGCGCCGATGGAGCGGAAGAAGGTGGCTCCGGAGGTGGCGACACCGAGGTCCTCGTACCCGACGGCGTTCTGCACCACCAGCACCAGGACCTGCATGACCAGGCCGAGCCCGGCGCCGAAGACGAAGAAGTACAGACTCATCTCGCCCTCGGAGCTGTCCCGCTCCAACTGGTGCAGCAGGAGCAACCCGAGGGCGGTGACGGCCGTGCCGGCGACGGGGAAGACCTTCCAGCGGCCGGTGCGGCTGACGAGCTGGCCGGAGAGCGTGGAGGTGAGCAGCATGCCGAAGACCATCGGCAGCATGTGCACGCCCGACATGGTCGGCGACACGCCCTGCACGACCTGGAGGAACGTCGGCAGGTAGGTCATCGCGCCGAACATCGCGAAGCCGACGATGAAGCTGATGACCGAGACGAGCGTGAAGGTGCGGATCCGGAACAGCTTCAGCGGCAGCACCGGCTCCGCGGCCCGCTTCTCGACCCGCAGGAACCACAGGAGCAGCACCGCGCCGAGCACGGCGAGGCCGATGATCTGCGGCGAGCCCCACGCCCAGGTGGTGCCGCCGAGCGAGGCCACGAGCACCAGGCAGGTGGCGACGGAGGCGATGAGGAAGGTGCCGAGGTAGTCGATGGTGTGGCGGGTGGGGCGCGCCGGGATGTGGAGGACGGCGGCGATGACGAAGAGCGCGACGATGCCGACGGGGATGTTGATGTAGAACACCCACCGCCAGGACAGGTGCTGCGTGAACAGCCCGCCGAGGAGCGGCCCGAGGACGCTGGTCGCGCCGAAGACGGCTCCGAAGAGGCCCTGGTAGCGGCCGCGTTCGCGCGGCGAGACGATGTCGCCGACGATCGCCATGGACAGCACCATCAGACCGCCGCCGCCCAGGCCCTGGACGGCGCGGAAGAGGATCAGCTGCGGCATGTTCTGCGCGATGCCGCACAGGGCCGAGCCGATGAGGAAGAGGACGATCGCGGACTGGAAGAGCTTCTTCCGGCCGTACTGGTCGCCGAGCTTGCCCCACAGGGGCGTCGCCGCCGTGGAAGCCAGCATGTAGGCGGTGACGACCCAGGAGAGGTGCTCCATGCCGCCGAGTTCGCTGACGATCGTCGGCAGGGCCGTGGAGACGATGGTCTGATCGAGCGCGGCCAGCAGCATGCCGAGCAGCAGGGCACCGATCGCGACCAGGACGGTGCGGTGGCTGAGCCCCTCCCCCGGGGCGGGGCCGGGGCTGGTGGCCGGGGTGCTCACTTCCTGTGCCATCGACATCGTCTCCCTCGTGTACGCCGCGTCCGTCCGGTCAGCGGGGCCAACCGGCCGGCCGAGTCAGTCGGGTCCGTCGCGTACCCCCTCTTTTCTCTCCCATCCTGGGCGTTCTGGCCCGTTATGGCCTGCCGAGCGGGACGCGGCCGGATTCCGGCGGCCGGAAGTGGCTGCATAATCGCTGGCAGTTTCAAGGGGAGGGGACCCACGTTGACGGGACAGGTGTGTCCTGAGTGCGGTGCGGCGACGGTGACGGCGCGGAGCGAGAGCTGCGGTTGCGCCGCCGACGGTTTCGAGCTGCGCATAGGCCCGTACGTGAACCTCGACGCCGCCGCACCCGTGGCGACGACGATGCCGCTGCACACGGCAGCGCAGGCGCCGTACGCGGAGCCTGGCGCTCCGGTGTCCTACGCATCCCTGACGTACGGACCGGAACCGGAGCCGGAACCGGAAGCAGCGTACGAACCGGCGTACGAACCGGAGCTCGGGCCGCGCCGCTCCCGCGCCCGTGAACGGGAGCGGGAACGCGAGCGGCGCCGGAGTCCCCAAGCGGCCTTCGGTGCGGCGGCGGCCGTGGTGGCGGTGGCGTGCGTGGCGGCGCTCGCCAGCGGCCTGTTCGAGGGGGACGACGAGTCCGACCGCGTCCTGCCCGACCTGGACGTGAGCGCGCCGGCGTGGCCCAGCGCCCTGCCGCACGGGCCGTCCGCCGACCCGTCCGTCTCCGCCCTCCGGTCCGGCTCCGCGTCGGGTACGGCCTCGGCGTCACCGTCCGCCTCCGCGTCCCTGTCGGCGTCCGCCTCCGCCTCCGCCTCCGCGTCCGCGTCCGCCCGTACGCCCTCGGGGGCGTCCTCCGCCACGGCCCCGGGTGCGTCGGGCCCGGGCGGCGGCACGCGCCCCTCGGCGACCCGCACCAACGGCCCGGCCCCGGCCCAGCCGGATCCGGAACCCGAACCGGAGCCCGAGGAGGCGCCGACCCTCCGCCGCGGCGACCGGGGCCCGGAGGTCAGCGAGCTCCAGTACCGGCTGCGCCAGGCCGGCCTGTACGACGGCCCCATGAACGGCCGCTACAACGAGGCCGTGGAGGAGGGCGTGTACCGCTACCAGTGGGCCCGGGACATCGACGAGGACGAGTGGGGCGTGTACGGCCCGGCGACCCGGGAGGCCCTGGAATCGGAGACCACCGGCCGCTGAGACGCGGATCCGCGCCCGTCCGCACCCCTCCCCCGCGCTCTTCCGCGCCCGTCCGCACCCCTCCCCCGCGCTCTTCCGCGCCCGTCGCCCGCGCCCGTCCGCGCCCAGGGTGGCGCTGGGCCACCTCCTTTTGTATCGTGGAGGAACAAAGTGGTCCCGCCCGTACTCCCTGACCGGCGGGCGGGCCACTTCGTACCCCACCCCCACTCTCGCGGAGCCCCTCCATGACGACGCCCGCCGCCACCTCCCTGACCGCACGGGCCCTCCTGCTCGACATGGACGGCACCCTCGTCAACAGCGACGCCGTCGTGGAGCGCTGCTGGCGCCGCTGGGCGATCCGGCACGGGCTGGACCCCGAGGAGGCGCTGAAGGTGGTCCACGGCCGCCAGGGCTACGCGACCATGGCCGTCCTGCTGCCCGACCGGCCCATGGAGCAGAACCACGCCGACAACCGCGCCATGCTCGCCGAGGAGACCGCGGACCTCGACGGCGTCGTGCCCATCGGCGGCGCCCCCGCCTTCATGGACGCCATCGCCGCGCTCCCGCACGCCCTGGTCACCTCCGCCGACGAGAAGCTCGCCCGGGCCCGGATGGGGGCGGCCGGGCTGCGCATGCCGGAGACACGCGTGACCGCCGAGTGCGTGGGCGCGAGCAAGCCGGACCCGGAGGGCTTCCTCAAGGGCGCCGCCGAGCTGGGCTTCGACCCGGCCGACTGCGTGGTGTTCGAGGACTCCGAGGCGGGCATCGCGGCGGGCCGGGCCGCCGGGATGCGCGTGGTGGGCGTGGGGCCGCGCGCGGGCGCCTTCGCCCCCGACGTCCTCGTGCCGGACCTGTCATCCATACGCGTGGAGGCGGACGGCACCGACGGCACCATCCGCCTCCACATCACGGGGTAGCCGTCAGGGCGCGAGCGCCTCGTACAGGCTGAAGCCCGCCAGGGCCAGCATCAGGCAGGCGGCGACCTTGGTGATCAGGCGCAGCGGCACGTACTTCATGAGCGTGCGCCCGCCCAGGATGCCGATTCCGGCGACCGCCCACAGGGCCAGTACGGCGCCGAGGCCGACAGAGAGCGGGCTGTCGTAGCGGGCGGCGAGGTTCGCGGTCATGATCTGCGTCAGGTCGCCGAACTCCGCGACCAGGATCAGCATGAAGCCCGCCCCGGAGACCTTCCAGAAGGACTGGTCGGCCGGGGCCTTGATCTTCTCCTCGCCCTCGTCGCCCTTCTTCAGCAGCAGCACCGCCGCCCCGCACAGGAACAGCACGCCCACCAGCGCCTGCACCAGCCGGTGCGGCAGCAGGGTCAGCACGCTGCCGGCGGCGACGGCCAGGGCGACGTGGACGGCGAAGGCGGCGGCGACGCCCGCGAAGACGTAGGAGGCGCGGTAGCGCGTGCCCAGCATGAGCCCGGCGAGCGCGGTCTTGTCGGGAAGCTCGGCGAGGAAGACGACGCCGAAGGTGATCGCCGTGATGGTGAGGCTGAGCACGGATGGTTCCTCAATCGGTCGGGCGCCGCCGTACCGAGAAGAGACGTGTCAGGGGTCGCTCCGGCACGGCGGCACCATGGGCATGTCGGGCATGGCATGGCGCTGCTGTTGCCGAAGGTCTCGCTGGCGGGCCCCTGACGAGGCCGCCTCCGGGCGCCGGCCGGGCGCGTGGCCCAGCAGTATGTCGACGTTCCGGCGAAGAGCTACTCCCCTTCTGCTCCGTCCAGGGTACGGGATCCCTCCGCTCACGCCTCCTCCCGGTGCAGCTTCCCGCGCGCGATCAGCTCCAGGACCACCGCCACCGCGACCGCCTGCACCGCCATCAGCCCCACCAGCACGAACAGCTGCACCGCCCCCGCCTCCAGCGGCGCCGCGCCGCCCAGCAGCATGCCCACGAAGGCGCCCGGCAGTGTGACGAGCCCCACCGTCCGCGTCTGGTCGAGCCCCGGCAGCAGGGCGTCCGCCGCCGCCTCCCGCGCCACCTCCAGCCGCGCGTCCCGCTCCTGCAGCCCGAGCGCGAGCCCCGCCTCCACCTCGCCGTGGCGGGTGCCCAGCTCGTCCAGGGCGCGGCGCCCGCCGAGCACGGTGGCGGTGAGCGCGCCGCCGATGAGGATGCCGGTGACCGGGATCAGCGCGATGCCCTTGACCGGTACGAGCCCGGTGAGCAGCAGCGCGGCGACGACCGGGACGACCCCGGCGGCGATCGGCACGGCCGCCCACCACCAGGTGCCGTTGGACGTGATGCGGCGCCCGGCGGTGCGTACGGCGACGGCGTACATCAGCAGCAGGAAGGCGAGCAGCAGGGGCACGGCCCGGACCACCCAGCCGATGGCGAACGAGACGGCGGCGAGCTGCACCGCCGCCCGGACGCCCGCGGTGACGGTGTCGCGCGGTGGCCGGAGCCGGGCGACGGCCACGACGGTGGCGGCGACGGCGAGCAGGACGGCCAGAACAGCCGCGAACGTGGCGTTGACGGGCAGCAGCACACGTCAACCCTAAAGCCGGACAAGGCAGGTGCCGGGACGTCAGAAACCGGGCACACCCCTTGATGTGACGTGCACACGTCGCCACTCTGTAACCCGGCGCATCCCCCGGGGAAACCTGGCGCCACCACGATGACCGAGCGCCCGAACGGGCGATCGGCCAACACCCCCACATCCCAAGGGAGTCACCCATGTCCGGTGTCTACGCGCGTCGAATAGCCCGTCGAACCGCCGTGCTCGCCGCCTCCGCCGCCCTCACCGCCACCGGTGTCCTGGCCACCGCCCCCGCCGCCCAGGCCGCCCCGCCGACCCCGATCAGCGCCGCCACCGCCCGTACGTACCTGGGCCAGCTCACGGTCAAGGCGGAAGGTTCCTCCAGCGGTTACAGCCGCGACCTGTTCCCGCACTGGAGCACCCAGTCCGGCACCTGCAACACCCGCGAGGTCGTCCTCAAGCGCGACGGCGTCAACGTCGTCCAGGACTCCTCCTGCGCGGCGGTCAGCGGAAGTTGGTACTCCGAGTACGACGGCGCCACCTGGAAGGCAGCGTCCGACCTGGACATCGACCACGTCGTCGCCCTCGCCGAGGCCTGGCGCTCGGGCGCCAGCGCCTGGACGACCTCGCAGCGCCAGGCGTTCGCCAACGACCTCGCCCGCCCGCAGCTCATCGCCGTCACCGACGACGTCAACCAGGCGAAGAGCGACCTCGACCCGGCCGAGTGGCTGCCGCCCCGCACCGCGTACCGCTGCACGTACGCCCGGATGTGGGTGCACGTGAAGCACCACTGGAACCTCAGCGTGGACTCGGCCGAGAAGAGCGCGCTGCAGTCGGTCCTGAACGGCTGCTGAGCCGCCGCGACGCCGCCGGACCGCCGAGACCGCCGGCCTCCGTCGTTCCGTACCGTGGATGTACGGGCGGGGCGACGGAGGAGGTCGGGCATGGCAGCCGGACTACGACTGGGACCGGTACTGCGGTACGTCGACGGGAACGGCGGCGGCCGCGCCACCGTCTGGGCCGAGACGGACCGCCCCTGCACGGCCGAGGTGCGCTGCGCCGACGGGGCCGGCGGGGAGACACGCACGTTCCAGGTCGCCGGGCACCACTACGCGCTGGTCCAGGTCACCGGCCTGACCCCCGGCTCGACCACTCCGTACGAGGTGCTGCTGGACGGCCTCCCGGTGTGGCCGCCCGCCGACTCGCGGCACCCGCCGAGCACCATCACCACACCGGACCCGGGAGACGACGCCGGGGGCGGGGACGGGCTGCGCGTCACCTTCGGCTCCTGCCGCTGGTCCGCGCCGCCGGGCGACGGCAAGGACCCGGTGGGCCCGGACGCGCTGGACAAGCTCGCCGCCCGCCTGGCCGCCGATCCCACCGACGTACGCCCCGACGTGCTGCTCCTCCTCGGCGACCAGGTGTACGCCGACGAGACCTCCGCCGCGACGCGCCGCCGGCTGGCCGCCCGCCGCGACCTGAGCGAGCCACCCGGAGCCCAGGTGGCGGACTACGAGGAGTACACGTATCTCTACGACGAGTCCTGGCAGGACTCGGGGGTGCGCTGGCTGCTGTCCACCGTGCCCAGCTGCATGATCTTCGACGATCACGACGTCGTAGACGATTGGAACACCAGCGCCGCGTGGGTGGCGGACATGCGCCGCACGGGGTGGTGGCAGGAGCGGATCCTGAGCGGGCTGATGTCGTACTGGGTCTACCAGCACCTCGGCAACCTCTCCCCCGACGAGCTGGACGCCGACCCGCTGTACGCGGCGGTGCGCGCGGCTCCGGACGGTACGGACGTGCTGCGGCGGTTCGCGGAGGAGGCGGACGCGGACCCGGCGAGCGTGCGGTGGAGCTACCGGCGCGATTTCGGGCGGACGCGGCTGCTGATGGTGGACACCCGGGCCGGCCGGGTGCTGGACGAGCGGCACCGGGCCATGCTCGACGAGGCGGAGGAGCGGTGGCTGCGCGAGGAGGCCCTCGCGGACCGCGCGGGCTGCGATCACCTGCTGATCGGCACCTCGCTGCCGTGGCTGCTGCCGCCGCTCATGCACGACGCGGAGGCGTGGAACGCCGCACTGTGCCGGGGCGCGCGGGGCGCGCGCTGGGCGCGGTTCTCGGAGGCCGTGCGCCGGAAGGCGGACCTGGAGCACTGGTCGGCGTTCCCTGAGTCCTTCGAGCGGCTGGCCCGGCTGCTGGCGGAGGCGGGCAGCGGGCCGGACGCCCCGGCGACGGTGTGCGTGCTCTCGGGCGACGTGCACCACGCGTACGTCGCGGAGCCGGTGTGGCGCGAGGCGGCGCCCCGCTCCCGGGTGCTGCAACTGACCTGCTCGCCGGTGCACAACCGCATCCCCGGCTCGCTGCGCCGGGGCTTCCGCTTCGGCTGGAGCGGGGCGGGGCGGGTACTCGGCCGCGTACTGCGGCGCCACGGCCGGGTGGGGCGCCCGGTGGTCGAGTGGCGCCGCACGGGCGGGCCGTGGTTCGGCAACCAGTTGATGACGCTGACGCTGCGCGGGCGCTCGGCGCGGCTGCGGCTGGAGCATGCCCGGGAGGGGGGCGGGCTCGTGACCGTGCGGGAGGAAGCGGTGACGCCTGAGGCGTGAGTGCGTGCCGCCACGCCTGTGAACGTCCGGTGAATGTCCCGTACAGGCATGCCGCGATCCCGCCCACAGCGGACAGTGAAGCCCTGCCCAAGGCTTCGGTGAGGGCGGCGTCACCGGCATGATGAGCGTTCCGCTTGCCGCACCCGCCTGCCTGGGGAGTCCGTGTCTTGTCCGTCCCGCCCGCACTCGCCCCTGCCATAGCCCTGGTCGGCGCCGGCCCCCGCGGTACGTCGGTGCTGGAAAGGCTCTGCGCCTCCGTACCGGAGCTCGCCCCGGGAGCCCCGCTGACGGTCCACGTCGTCGACCCCGCCCCGCCGGGCCCCGGCCGCGTCTGGCGCACCGACCAGCCCGCCGAGCTGCTGATGAACACGGTCGCCTCCCAGGTGACCGTCTTCACCGACGACAGCGTGCGCTGCGAGGGCCCGATACGCCGGGGGCCGAGCCTGTACGAGTGGGCCGCCACACGCTCGTACGGACTCGGCCCCGACGACTACCCGACGCGGGCCTGCTACGGCGCCTACCTGGAGTGGGCGTTCACGCGCACGGTGCGCGAGGCGCCGCCGGAGGTGACCGTACGGGTGCACCGGGCCCGCGCCGTACGCCTGGAGGACGGCCCGGAAGGCCCCGACGGCCCGCAGACCCTGGAGCTGGACGACGGCACGGCGCTCACCGGCCTCTCCGCGGTCGTCCTCGCGCAGGGCCACCTGCCGTCGGCCGCCGGGCGGGTGGAGGCGGAGCTGGAGGCGTACGCGGAGCGCCACGGGCTGCGCTACCTGCCGCCCGCCAACCCGGCGGACCTCGACCTCTCCGGTGTCGCGGCCGGGGAGCCGGTGCTGCTGCGCGGCCTCGGCCTCAACTTCTTCGACCACATGGCGCTGCTGACGGAGGGCCGCGGCGGCACCTTCGAGCGGACGGACTCCGGGCTGGTGTACCGCCCCTCGGGGCGGGAGCCGCGCCTGTACGCGGGGTCCCGGCGCGGTGTGCCGTACCAGGCGCGCGGCGACAACGAGAAGGGCGCGTCCGAGCGGCACGAGCCGGTGCTGCTGACGGCGGACGTCATCGAGACGTTCCGCAAGCGGGCGGAGGCGGGCGATCCGCCGGACTTCCTGGCCGAGATCTGGCCCCTGGTGGCGCGGGAGGTCGAGACGGCGTACTACGAGAGGCTGCTCCCGGCCGCCCCCGGGTTCCGCACCCGCTACCTGGCCGACCCCGACGCCACCCTGGCCGCGTACGGCGTCGCCGAGGCCGACCGCTGGTGCTGGGAGCGCCTCTCACGCCCGTACGGTGACGAAACGTTCCGGTCACCGGCCGAACACCGCGCCTGGCTGCTCGCGTACCTGCGCCGGGACGCGGCCCAGGCGGCGCTCGGCAATGTCTCGGGCCCGCTGAAGGCGGCGCTGGACGTGCTGCGCGACATCCGCAACGAGCTGCGGCAGATCGTGGACCACGCGGGCCTGTCGGGCGGCTCGCGCCGCGACCACCTCGACCGCTGGTACACCCCGCTGAACGCCTTCCTCTCGATCGGCCCGCCACGCCGCCGCATCGAGGAGATGGCGGCGCTGATCGAGGCCGGGGTGCTGGCGGTGGTGGGCCCGCGCCTGCGCGTACGCGCCGAGGGCGGCGCCTTCGTCGGGGAATCGCCGGACGTGCCCGGTTCCGCCGTGGCGGCGACCACCCTGATCGAGGCGCGGCTGCCCGAGCCGGACCTGCGCCGCACCGGCGACGCGCTCCTCGCGGGGCTGCTGGCGGCGGGCGCCTGCCGTACGCACGTCGTCGACGGGTACGACACCGGCGGCCTGGACGTCACGCCGCGCCCATACCGCCTGATCGACCGTCAGGGGAGGGCCCATCCGCGACGCTTCGCGGTGGGCGTGCCGACCGAGGGGGTGCACTGGGTCACGGCGGCGGGCGCCCGCCCGGGCGTCGACTCGGTGACGCTGTCGGACGCGGACGCGGTGGCCCGGGCGGCACTGGTGGCCGCCACGGCCCCGCCCCGCCGACCTGGCGAAGGCCGAATGTTGAACTTGCAAGTAATGGTTAGGGGTGCCTAACGTGGGGTCGCATCGGTCCGTCCCCGCCGAATGGAGTTCCCCCATGTCCGGATCCCTGTCCGCGCCCACGCCTGCGCCCGCGCCCACGCTCACCACCCGTCTCGACCGGGTGCGCCCCTACGCCCTCGGCCTGTTCCGCGTGGTCGTCGGCCTGCTCTTCCTCTGCCACGGCGCCGCCTCGCTCTTCGGCGTCCTCGGCGGCGCGGCCGGCAGCGGCGGCACCGTCCCGGCGGGCTCCTGGCCCGGCTGGTACGCGGCCGTGATCCAGCTCGTCGGCGGCGCCCTAGTGCTGCTGGGCCTGGGCACGCGGGCGACCGCGTTCCTCGCCTCGGGCTCGATGGCGTACGCGTACTTCTCGGTCCACCAGCCGATGGGCCTCTTCCCGCTGGAGAACGGCGGCGAGGCCTCGGCGCTCTTCTGCTGGGCGCTGCTGCTGCTGGTGTTCACCGGCCCGGGCGCGCTGTCCCTGGACGCGCTCTTCACCTCGCGCAAGGCCGGGCGCGCGGCGCAGGAGCTCGACGGCGCGGAGGCGCGCGAGGGCGCGGAGGAGCGCGGCGAGAAGGGCGCCCCGGTCGCCGTCTGACACCCCGCCGGGCGTACGCTCTGGGCCTGTGAAGCCGCCCTGCGGCGCCGGACCGGGGAGTGAAGGTGCTCGAAAGCGTGGGGTCGCTGACCGCCGGCCCATGGGTGTACGCGGCCGTCACCGTGTCCGTCCTCCTGGACGTGTTCCTGCCGGTCCTGCCGAGCGGCATCCTCGTCGTCACGGCCGCGACCGCCGCCGCCACCGGCACCGGTTCCCTGCTCACCCTGATCCTCTGCGCGGCCGCCGCCTCCCTGACCGGCGACCTCGCGGCGTACGCCCTGGCCCGGCGCGGCGGCGCCCGCCTCGACCGGGCCATCGCCCGCTCACGCCGCCTGACCACCGCGCAGGAACGTCTCGGCACGGCCCTGGCCCGCGGCGGCGGCCTCCTCGTCGTGATCGCGCGCTTCGCCCCGGCGGGCCGCTCCGTGGTCTCCCTGGGCGCGGGCGCGGCACGCCGGGAACCCGGCGAGTTCCTGCCGTGGTCGGCGCTGGCCGGAGTGGCCTGGGCCACGTACAGCGTGGGCCTCGGCTACCTCGGCGGCCAGTGGCTCGGCGCGACCTGGACGGCCGTGGCGGTCTCGGCCGTGGCACTCGCCCTGGCCGGCAGCCTCGCGGCCTATGTCATGCGGCGCCCTGCTCCTGCTTCCTAGGGCTCTTCCCCCCGCGCACCTCGAGGTCGTCCAGCAGCGCGCGGGTCGCCTCGGCGACCTGCTCCACGGCCCGCTCGAACACCTCGCGGTTGTGCGCGGCGGGGACGTGGAAGCCGGAGACCTTGCGTACGTACTGGAGGGCGGCGGCGCGGATATCCTCGCCGGTCGCCTCATGGGACAGCGCGGGCGGGCGGAGGGTCTTGATGCTGCGGCACATGCCTCCAGTCTGCCCCCGCCTGCCCGCGCGTGCCCCGCCCCTCACTTCGCGAGGCGCTCGTTGCGGCGCTCCCGCTCCTGCTGCCGTTCCCGCCGTTCCCTGAAGCGTTCGACCGGATACGTGGCCCAGTCCGCGCGGTGCAGGTTGCACCGCCCGGCCCCGACCATGGCCAGCCGCCGGCACGTGCCGCCGCTCTTGGTCCGCGCACCGCACGGGGACTGCGTACGAGCCATCACTCTCGCCTCCTGCTCTCGGGTCCACTCCCCCTGCGAGCAGCGTGGAACCCGCGCCTCCGCCCCGGCAGGGCGCGTACCCGGTCCCGCCGCGGCACGCTCCGTCGCGCACGCGGACCCCGCGTCGCGTGCGCGACGGCGGCTACGGGGGCTGTCCTGGACGGGTTCACGTCCCGAAAACAGCCACTCACGAGTTATTGGACGCAGCGGTACTTGCCGGAATAGACGTCCAACTCGGCTCTCTCGTTCGGCAGACAGCACCTTCCCTTGTCACAGCGCTTCCCAAGAGGGCACGGGGCGTTGTTCTCACAACACTCGCCTGGAGGGCAGCACTCTTCGGAGGCACACGTGAATCCCGGAGGGCAGCACTGTTCAACGATCTGCGGCTCTGGTTCCCCATCCGGACCCGGCTCCGGGTAAGTGCGCACTTTGCACGCCACCTGACCGGCCGGACAGCATCCCGTGGAAAGCGCCCGGTCGGGCGGACAGCACCCGTGTGGTGTGCACATCTCATCGCCTGCGCAGCAGTGTCCATGGCACATGCTGCTCGACTTACAACATCCCTCCGGGGTGCAGACCTGCTCGCTTGCGCAACAGCTTCCTTGACACAGCCGGTCCACCGGGCAAGGCCCGGTGGAGGTGCACGCGACGTCCGGCCGGCCTGGCGCCGACGGCGTGTAGCACCCGAAGGGGAAGCAACACTGCTGTCCCGGAGGGCAGCATTGCAGGTCGTAGCGCAGGGTATTCCGATTGAGCACGCGGCAGCACTCATGAGTCTCCGGACAGCACAGGGCGCGCCGGCCGACATGGAAGCACAGCCGTTCTCCTGACGGACAGAACTCATGGATCGGCAGTACGCCGCACTCCACACGGCACGTGGCCCGACACTCGAGCTTCGCCAACGCCGCCGAAAGCCCCCCTTCGAGGCTCGCCGCTACGCACTCCCGTATGCAGGCGTCCATACACGAGGCAGTTGACCGCGCAATATCCAAAAGGTCGCCGGCTCCGCCGCCCACGCTTCGGTACGGCTGACTCGACCGGTACAGCGAGAACACCGCCGTTGCGGCGGGTGCCGGCATCGCGTCTCACCCCTCAGCGTGTCTTTTTCCTGCCCTCGAGAACCATCCAGCGATTCAGTGCGGCAGCTCGCTGTTCGCAGCCACCGCAGGGCCGTCGTATCGCCAGGTGGGTAACTCGTTTGACCACGTCGCCCAGACCGACCTCCTCGTCGATGAATCCGGGCAGCCGTACGCGCAGTGGTTTCTGCCCCGCACCGGCGCGACTTGTTTCACGGTCTACCAATTTCGCCTCCTCGGTGGTCGGCTCTCAGGCAATGATATCTCTTTACGGGCACCGCGTTATGCTTAGTGAATGGTCAATCATTGACCATTCACTCGACCCTCTAGAAGTTGTCGTTGTTGCCACCCCTGCGTCATCATGTAAATGGAAATGACACTCACAGAACGGCAGCAGAAATGGCGACTCTCATACTGAACAGAGTGGACTGCTACGAAACCACTGACGGCACGGGCGCTGACGATCTCTACATCAACGTCGACGGCGGCCGGGTTTTCGGTGTCGAGCAGATTGACGAGGAAGAATCGAAGTCCCTCGGCATATCGACTACCTTCGGCGGCGCCAAGGCGAAGGTCAGCCTGTGGGAATACGACAGCGGTTCCGGCGACGACTTCATCGGCAGCTTCTTCCCGCATGTAACCCAGGCAGGAACCGGGGAGCATGCGGTCACCCTGACTGGCGACGGGTCGCACTATGAGGTCTTCTACACGGTTACGAACCCGTGACGCAACGCAACGTCCATGAGAATGGCTCCGGATGACGATCCGGAGCCATTCGCTGTCCGTCGATCACGCCGCAGCGATCGATCGAGTCACACGACCTCAAACGCAGCCGAATTTACCGGTGTGCGCGTTCAATTCGGCCTTCTGCCCGGGTAGGCAGCAGATGCCCATGGTGCAGTGCTTCCCCTCAGGGCAAGGGACGTTGTTCTCACAGCACACCCCCGGTGGGCAGCATTCATCGGAGGCGCACGTCCAGCCCGGCGGGCAACACTTCTCCACGTACACGACGGTCGGCTCACCCCCGGGTTCACCTCCCGGCTCACCTCCCGGCGGGCCCTCCGTGCGTACCCTGCACGCGACGTGCCCCTGGGGGCAGCAGCCCAGCGTCGTGGTGTACCGCTCCTTTGGACAGCAACCCGCCGACGTACACCCGTCTCCCTCGCAGCATCGTGTGCCACCGCAGGGAACACCTGGCTTGCAGCACTTGCCGCCTATGCATTCCTCCCCTGATGGACAGCATCGTTCGCCGCAGACGCGCTCCTGAGTACAAATGGTTCCGTCCTCTGTGCACCCGACCCCTGGACCTGGTGTGTAACACACACCGTCGCAGCATTCCTGGCCGGGTGGACAGCACTTGTTCGGACCGAATCCCCTCGTGCAGCATGTGTGACCGGGCTCGCAGCACTTGCCTTCCCCGCAGCACTCCATCCCGGGCGGACAGCAGCCGATGACCGAGCGCGCCGACGGGTACTCGTAGCCGAAGCAGCAGGTGCTCCCGTAGGGGCAGCAGCGGCGCTGCCCGAAGTCCGTCATGCACAACTCTCCGTAACAGGGCGGCGGAGGCGGAGGCCCCGTGCATTCCTGCTTGCAGAACTGCTTGCATTCGAAGCTGGTCATTTCGTCGGGGCAGGTCGCTGTGCAATCGCTGTAGCAGTCTCCGGCCAGCGCGATGTTCGTGCGGGAACGCGCCCAGCCGGGGGCTGACCGGTACGCGCCACTCGTACGGTACAGAGAGACCTCCGCCGTAGCGGTCGGGACTGGCATGTCGGCCGACCTCCTACCTGCCGTCACCGGTCGTAGTACGGAGACAGCTTCGTCACGAGGAAGGGAAACTCTTCCGTCACGTCGACGCGAACGAAGTACTTCTCCGTCACGTCGGTCGTCCGGTTGGTATAGGAGAACACCACGTCTTGAATGCTCCTGCTGCCGCTGAGCCGCGACGGCCGCGTCTCAATGGCGGTGAGAGCAAGCCCTGATGCGAAGGCATGAGCGGTATTCGCGTAAATCTGCGCGTATCGCACCGCGCAATAGTTGAGGGCACGGTGCTCGTCGGACGAGCCGGCGTTGTCGGCCATCTGCATCACCCGGTCGAAGAGCTCCCTGGAGGCCGACCGGAACGACTCCTCGTCGAGGTCGTCCGGTTTCGGCAGGCCCGCGACCAGCGACTCCGCGTCGAAGGCGTATATCTGATCGAACGCCACCATGGGAAGCATGAGCCCGTTGCAGAAGTCGGGCGGGGAGAGGGGTCCTCGTAGGCCGACCACCACGTGGAGATCACTCGCCTGCGGTGACGGACCGATCGCATCCACGAGCAGCGCGTAGTCAGCGGGATCGCGTGGACGCAGGACGTAGGTGTCGATCCCCTGAATCACCAGCACGTAGCACAAGTGCTTGGCGAGATAGCGGCTCTGCGGATCCGAAAGAACGGCGTGCAGGGCCTGCCTGTCCGTCAGGTTGGCTGTCTCGGCCCGACCGGTCGCCTGGGCGAACTCTTTCTCTATCCCGAGGCTGGGAATGCGGGGCTCGAGCCGGCCCACCGCGTAGACGAACGGCGGGTATGTCTCGGAAAGACGACCCGTGCCGCCGGCCGTGGAGGACGCGGCCCGACCACAACCACCGCACCCGCAAGGCGCCTTGTCGTGTGGCTGCGGAGATCCGGCGGCGGTCGACGAGGCGAGATTCACGCCAGGGGCGGATACTTCGGCAGAGGGAACCGCCCCACTGCCCGCCGCACGTTCGACCGATGGGTCGGGCGCAACGGGGGGCAACTCCGCAGCGGATACCGTGGGCTCGTCCATGAGCGCACCGCCTCCTTTCTTGATCAAGCGGTGACCGGTTCTTGTCAGCTTCGTGCTGCAAGCAACGACTCAAACGCACGCCAGGCGTTCATCAGAGGAGGAACGACCGATGTGCGGCGCGACGGCCCTCCTTTCATCGCGGAGATCAGTTCGCCGGGCCTGGTCTTCGGAAGCTCGGACAAGATGAGAGCCACAGCACCAGTGACGACGGCAGCCGCCGCGCTGGTACCGCCGAACGGCCGGAGCGTTCCGTGTGCGCCCAGGCTCATCAATCCGTCCGCCACCACGCCGACGCCCCGCTGACCGATCGACCGCCCGAGATTGGAAATCCGCTCAGGCCGGCCTTGAAGGTTGTAAGCCACGACCGGGAGAACCGACCGGTGACGGGTGACGACCGTGCTGTCGATTGCGCCCTCGTTGCCGGCAGCGGCCACCACGACCACACCATGAGCGGCCGCATAATCGAGCGCGTCCTGTACAGCGCGATGTTCCTTGAAAACTCCCGCTGCCAGAGACAGGCTCATATTGACGATGCGTGCACCCGCGTCAGCGAGCTCCACCAGCGCGTCGGCCAGGTCTGTCCATGTGGCGGTACCTGTAGAACGCGCTGCCGGAGAACGGAAGACGGAACGGGTGACAAGCGTGACTGCCGGGCAGATGCCCAAGGCACCCGACCGGCGCCCACCCACCAGGACGCCCGCGGTGGACGTGGCATGCACGGCGGCGACGTCACCCGCCCCGACTTCCGCCACATCCCGGCGGCACAACCATTCGATCTTTGCGGCGGAAAGGCCTGGATGCCCAACCATCACCGGCCCGTCCAGGAGGCCCACCTTCAGACCGGCTGCACCTGCGCTTCTCGCCATGAGTTGCGAGAGGCCCACCAGGGCAACGGGAGACCGAGAGGTTCCATGGACGTCAGGATTCATGGGCAAGCACTGCCACTCTCGCACGTATTTGCGCGGGAATTTCTCAGGGGGAAACGGTCACCGAAAAGGGCCGGACGTCACGTCCGTCTCGCCGGAATTCTCACTTCGCCAGATCCGGTCCCCGCGTTTTCCACAAAGGAGACCGTCGATTCTCAGGATGGCGTCAGCCATAGTCGCACCTTCGAACATCCCCCTGACTCCGCCAATAGAGCGCGTTACTCCCAACCAATCACGGCCAGGCCTGGCTAGCAAACGGAGTGGAGTACAGCCTGGGTGAATGGGAAAGTACTCGGCCTTGAAATACTGGAACCGTTAACCACATCCTCGATCCTGTACGAGAGCCGCAGCACGAGGGGCCGTAGAGGGCAGCACACGCCAGGAGCTTTAAGGTGGCCCGATGCGACGATCATGGCGGGGCCACCGGGACCGCATCCCCCCGTACGAGAACCGGCGCCGAGTGAAGCCCGACCTGCCGCACCTCCCCTATGACCCGGAACAGGACCAGCGGGCCCCGCGCTGGGTGCTCGGCGTCCCGCTCGTGATCCTGCACGTCCTGATGGCGGGGTTGTGCTTCGCGGTCTACCGCACCGAGCCCCAGGGCGTCTGGGACGACGGCGCCTACGCCGGAATCGACGCCGTCTGCCTGGTCGTCCTGTTCCTCGGCTCCTGGGCCGTCCTCCTCACCCTGCTGCCCTCGCGGCGCCGCGTGCTGGGCCTGTGGTGGCTGGCGCCGTCCCTCGTGCTGATGTTCCTCACGGCGGTGCGGGCGGCCACGGTCTGACGGCGGCCGGGGCTCCGCCCATGCGAGACGGACAGACCGGACCTAGACTCTCGAAAAGGACTGACGGGACTGACAGGACGACCCGCCCCGACCCAGGGAGACAGGCATCATGTCCAAGCGAGGAAACAAGCGCCGCGCCCGCAAGAACCGCAAGGCCAACCACGGCAAGCGCCCCAACTCCTGACCGCGTCGGCGGCGTTGTCAGTGGTGCCTGCCACCATGGCCGCATGAGCCACGTGATCACGCGCAAGACCCTCACTCTGAGCAGGACGTACGCCTATCTGCGGGGCGGCGAGCTGACCGACCAGCAGAAGCACTTCCTCGACGAGATGCGGCAGCACGCGCAGGCCACCCAGCGCCGCCTGGACTACCAGGACATCGACTTGGGCCTCACCATCCCCGAGGCCCTGGAGCACTTGGTCTCCGGACGGGCCGACGCGGAGGGCCCGTACGTGGGCAACGCCTACTACACCGCGCTGCTGTCCGTCATCGAGTGCACCGGCTCCGACCCCATCGACGTGGGCGTGTACTCCAAGCCGTCCACGTTCTTCGGCCTCATGGACGACGAGCTCGCCGGGCTCGGAGTCCCCGCCGACCTGCTGCCGCACCGCATCCTCTTCGCGGACCTGCCCGACGGGCTCCCGTTCCACATCCCGGGCCCCGTGGACGGCTACCCGGCCTTCGGCCACCTCCCCCTGGCCAAGGCCAAGGCGGTCGCCGACGCGTACAGCGCCGTACTGGACCGCATGGACGACGCCTTCAGGTACGACGCCAAGCACCTCATCGAGATATTCGAGAACGAGCACGAGGAGTGGCAGAGCGCCCTGAAGTACGGCCACACCATGGACACGCTGCTGTTCTGGATCACCGGCTGACCCCTCGCGGCGAGCGGAGGGTCGTCAGAGTGCGAACGGCTCGTAGGCCAGGGCGCGGTCGACGACCTTCTCGGCCGTGAGGGCGGGGTCGTGATCCCAGAAGACGTAATTGCCAATGTGGGGACAGGCGAGTCCGCGCTCGAGCGCGGTGAGGATCTCGCTGCCGTCGGCCTCACTGTCGAAGTCGGCGTCCATGAGCCGCTGAACGAGCCGCACGGCCTCCTCGCGGCTCATGCTGCTGCGGTGCACGGGAATCTCCTCACGGCCCGACGTATTTGCTCCCGGGCGCACGGTGGCAGCCGGTCGCCGCGGTGCCCCTCACAGGTGGCTCAGTCGAAGAGGGCGACGAGCCCGTTGACCCAGACCGCGAGAAACGCGAGGACCCCTACCAGGCAGCCGGCCCCGGCCAGGAAGCCGGAGAGGGAAAATCCGCCGCTGTCCGCTTCCCCGCCGGCCGCCTTCCCGTCGGCCACGTCCTCGTCGAACGGCACCGAGTCCCAGTCGACCTTCCACCCCACGGCCTGGGAGCAGGCCTCTCGTACCGCCGCCAACTGCTCCCTCGCGAACGGCGAAGAGGCAAGGGCCTCAGGACCATGCCAGGCAAGCGCGCGCATACGCCGCGGACCCGTGCGGTACCGCTCCTCGAAGGCCGCGGTCTCGGCTTCGTCCCGGTCCTCTTCGAGGTACATCCAGCGCCCCGCTTCCGCGGGCTCGCCGTACAGCCGGTACACCTCGGCCAGGCGCCGGCGCAGCGTCAGGTCGCTCGGGAAGGACGACACGAGGCTGCGCAAGCGCCGGCGCGCGACGGGAACACGGCCGGCGGCCAGGTCGGCCTCGACCCGGGCAAGGGTGTCTCTCAGGGGCATGAACGCATGATCGGACACCGAGGTGACCTCCGTCGACCCGGTTTCCAACGGCGCCCGAGCAGCCTGGCGACGGGGCTGGGTCAGGCCGACCGGCCCGGCTGCCGCGAAGCCAGTCGGCCCACCTCACGCGTGAAGCTTTCGGCGAGTCGGGCGACGTGGGTACCGCTCTCCCCCTCGGCCGTCACGGAGAAGGTGTGGGCGCCGGCGTACGAGGTGAAGGCGGCGAGGGTGCTCATCCGGGGCGGGAGGCAGGGCACCACGTGCAGCGTGCCGACCCGCCGGCCGGCCAACCGCAGCGGGGCGTCGCTGAGCCGGAAGTTGGAGCAGGAGACGGTGGCCATCCGGGGGTTCGCCATCAGCCACTCGCCCGCGGTGTCCAGCGCCCGCGGCCCCAGGCGCGAGAGCGCCGCCGCCAAGGACATCCCTCCCCTCGCGCGCCCGCGGGCCTTGTTCACGGCCATGGCCCGGTGCACCGCGCGCAGACGGCCGACGGGATCGTCCACGTGCAGGGGAAGCCGCAGCCGAACGGACGACACCACGTTGCCCAGCCGGTGCTCCAGACCGAAGTGCGGGCGCAAGTCGACCGGCACCGCCGCGTACACCCTCGCCGGCGGGCGCGACCCGCGCCAGAAGTCCGGCACGGCGCGCAGGGCTCCGGCGAAGGCGGCCAGCACGACGTCGTTCACGGTCACCGCCTCCTCGCCCGCGGCCTGCCGCGCCCACCCCACCACGTCGTGGCCCACCGTGGACCAGGCCACCGACCGGCCTGCCCCGGACGACCGGCCCGCCCCCGCGGGGCGCCGCGAGACGGACGCGGGGACGATCACCCCGCGCAGGCACTCGGCCTCCTCCACAAGGCGCCGTACGAACCGCGGCGCGGGCGCGGTTTCCCCGGCGGCGGCGACCTGGGCGCCGGTGAGTCCACCGGCGTCGTCACACAGCAGGCGCATCACCGTTCCCACCGACGCGCCGTCCAGCAGGGCGTGATGCACGAGGAACACGAGCGCCTGCCGCCCTTCCTGCCAGGGCAGCACGCGCACCTCCCACAACAGTCCACCGGGCCGCTCGGGCAGAGCCCGCTCCAGCAGCGAGGCGACGGCCCCCCGCACCGGCCCACCTGGCGGAACGGTCAGCGCGTACACCGGCGGCGGCTCGTCCCCGCGCCCGGCCACACGCCAGCGATACGTCCCATCCTCCGCGGCGCTCCACCACAACCGCCCGGCGTTCCTCCACCGCCGCGACACCAACTCCGCGACCTCTGGCACCGACAGAGGCGCCCCCTCTATGGAGAGGACCGCGGCAAGGGTCCACGGCGTTCCATGCCGCCGCTGGATCCCGGCCAGCATCGCGTCGACCGGCGACATCGCCACGAACATCCCTGCTCCGCCCCGATCCGCCCCGCCTGGAACGGCAGCAGCTGAGATCCGTCCGCGAAGGCACCATCGACTCTGGGGCGAGCCACTCTATGGCCGAACCGGGGCAAAGACAGCGTGGGCCGGCTCGCGGACAACCGCGGGAATCCCAGCGGGTATCTGTGTGGGGGGCATCTATGAGGATTGTTCCTTCCACCCGGTTCTCTGCACGGAGATCGACGATGACGGTGGGGTGGAGAGCTCAGCGGTAGCTCCCTTAACGACGCCAGCTTCCCCCGGTCGTGCGACGCCCGGTGCTGCGCGCCCATCCTCATCCCGGCCGAAGAGGTCATGGCCATCAGGCAAGACCTGAAGGGCTACACGCGCCGACGCCAAGCTGAGCTGCGCGCCGGCGATGGCACCTGATGCAGCCCTTGGCGTTGTCCCGGGGACGTCAAAGACCCCAAACCATGACCGGCTGGGGGTTTTCGTACTGGTGGGCGCGGACGGTTTCGAACCGCCGACATCTGCTGACGATCCGACATCGGATTCGGCTCCCTTCGGCCGTATACCGGGGCGCACCAACGCGGACGAAAGCATGACCGCCACGGCTCCGGAGGCCACTTCGCTCCTCCACAAGATGGCTGGTCTGGATTCCTGGACGCTTGAGCGAACACCACCTGAGATGATCGGTTCGCTGGCGCCCCGGATTTTCAATGATGCTGGGCCAAATGGAGCAATACAGGATACCGACACTACGGTCTCAACATAGAATGGAAATGTGAACGGCACGAATGAGAGGGACGCAGGGCCTCGAAGAGTGCGATTCGAAAGCGTACACAAGTGGGCTGCCACGCTAGCCGCTGTTGTTGCGCTCGCCTTCTCGACCTACAACTTCGCCGAACTCCAACAGAAGCCCCAAATCGATGTAGCAATTCCTCACCTATCGCGCATTGGGCCCGTAGACAACGGAACGACTTTCCAAATTCAGCCGACAGTCTCCACTAGGTTCAAGACGCAGGATGTCGAGGTGATCCGCGATGCGCGTCTACAGCTGCGCCCCCTAGGATCGATTGCGTCTTCAAGGAAGCCCATTTTCTACTGGCATGAAACGGGGACGTACGTGTACGACTTCGCTTCAGACCAGGTCAACTATCACTGGACCAGCGATCCCGCCCCGTTCATCGTTAGCCAGGACAAGCCTCAGCAGCCCACATTGGTGTTCTGGGCCGACAATTGGACCTTCCAACCCGGCCAGTACGAAGGATCGCTTCAGTTGACCCGGTCAGAGAATCAGGCCCCTTTGACCAAGAAATTCTGCTTGGTCGTTTCAAAGGCGGCCGCAGATGAAATCCGCGGCGCAGACCAACGGCAGATCTTCTTTTTTCGTGATGACCTGCCCAAGTTTCACTCCCCTAGCAAATCTCCAGGCTGCTACCGAAGGGAAACGGACTAGAACTGGCGGCGAAGGGTTCCCCGAGCACGCTAAAGCACGCCTGGCCTTCAGGCTGTCGCCCATCCGCGGCCGTTCATTTCAGCGTTGCATGTGGTCGGAACCTCGGCAGACGTCTGAACGGCACCCCTGAGCAGAGGCTGGTAACGCAAGCAGCCGCCCGCACAACATTCAGCAGCAGGTCAGTGGAGCGGCTTTGGGCGGGAGCTGCCATGGGGCGAGAGAGCATGGCCCCATAAGCATCCAGCAAGTCGGGCAGTCCGTGGACCTGCCGTTAGAGCACGACGTTGGGGCCATGATCTCCGAGGCTCGTCCCATGGCGGCTGCCTTAGCGCCGTGGAGCCGACCGGCCCTAGCCACCGCCGGCTACCGTCCAACATCGCGTGTGCTCGCTCTAGCCGCGCGGCCGGCGGAGCCGGGGCACGGAGCGGGGCGGAGACAGGAGCGTCGGGGCCCGGCGCTGGAGCCGGGCCGCACGCGGCGAGCGGAGCGCGCCGCCTTGATGAAGTAGCGAAACTCTTACCGCGTGCACTCCGGGCGCGGTCAGAGGTGCCACGTACTGAGCTATGAACGTGTACACGCACGTCGTCGGGACACGCAGCGCGAGGCGGTCAGCCACATGGATCGGCTGCTCAGGAGGCGTCCCGGCCGCCAGTGGCCACGGCCGTTGATGTCAGGTGCGGATGTCAAAGACCCCCAGCCGTGCTCGGCTGGGGGTCTTCGTACTGGTGGGCGCGGACGGTTTCGAACCGCCGACATCTGCTTTGTAAGAGCAGCGCTCTACCCCTGAGCTACGCACCCGTGGAGTGAGGCAACAGCGTACATGGCTCCCTGGTGTGTCCTGCAAACCCATGGCCTGAGGCATGGCATGGGGCATGGCATGAGCTGGTCGGCGACAGCGGGATACGGGGGTTGTCCCCACCCCGGGAAGGGTGGATCCCCGGATCGCGGCCGGATGTGCGGTTACGTAGCGTTAAGGGGACACAGCAGCTCTACCTGGGGGTTCATCGTGGCCGGACGCCGTACGCGCCGCCGTATCCGTACGCTCATCGCCGTCGGCGGCGCCGCGCTCGTCGCGGTGGGGGTCACCGGGTGCGGTGAGGCCGATGTGGCGGGGGCGCCGGTCGAGAGGAAGGTGTTCGCGTTCGAGGGGGAGGCGCTGACCATCGACTCGGAGGACTCCGAGCTGGTGCTGGTGCCGGCCGATGTGGAGGACGTGGAGGTCAGTCGGCAGGTCGACGGGTGGGTCGTCGCGGGTGAGGGGCCCAAGGCGGGCTGGCGGCTGGAGGGCGGGAAGCTCACGCTGCGCCTGGAGTGCCGCGCGATGATCAGCGACTGCCAGTCGCGGCACGAGGTGAAGGTGCCGCGCGGGGTCGCCGTCACCGTGCAGGGCGACAACGGCAGCGTGAGCGCCGACGGGTTCCGCACGGCGCTGAAGGTCCAGGCCGACAATGGCCTGATCAAGGTGAAGGACGCCACCGGGCCGCTGGAGCTGCAGAGCGACAACGGCGAGATAGTCGTGGATCGGGCCGCGTCCAAGAGCGTCATCGCGCGGGCCGACAATGGGTCGGTGCGGCTCACGTTCGGGGCGGTGCCTCAGCGGGTGGAGACCACCAGCGACAACGGCGAGATCACCGTCGAGCTGCCGCGCGGGAAGACCGCGTACGCCGTCGAGACACACAGTGAGAACGGCGAGGTGAAGGTCGACGTGCCCCGCGACGGGAGCAGCGCGCACATAGTCAAGGCGCGGAGCGACAACGGGGACATCACCGTGCGGACGGCGGACTCCGCGAACTGAACGGGCCGTGTGTTCGTCCTTACCTGGTGGGAGAATGACCGGGCAGGGGCGGACACGGCACGGGAGCGGGATGTGACGGCGACACACGCGCGGCGGTACGCGGCGGACGTCCTCGCGCTGGTGCTGCTGCCGGTGCCGCTCCTGATCGCCGCCGCGCCGGCCGCCTTCGCGGGCGGCGGCACCCGGCGCTGGTTCGGCGGGCGTGGCGACAGCGGGCGGGCCGAGGCCCAGGCGGCCAAGGACGCGGCGGCCGCGGCGTTCTACGAGCTGGACAGCGCGCAGCGGGACCTGCGGATCTCGGTGGAGACGATCACGGCGGTCGACGGATCGCCGGCCGCACGGCGGGCCGTGGACGACTTCGCGGCGCTCGGGCGGCGCATCGACGAGGTGAGCCACGCGTACATCACGGCGGTGGACGCGTACGACCTGGACCGGGACGATCTCGACGGCTCCACCGCCGCCCGGGCGCGGGGCGAACTGAACCGCGCCAAGGACGAGCTCGTACGGGTCAAGAGCGAGCTGGACCGGTTCGAGCGGGGGCTGGCCCCGTTGCTGGACCAGGCGGAGACGCAGCTGTCGCGGCTGGCGCCGGCGGTGGAGCGCGCGCGGGCGGCGCTCCTGTCCGCGAGCACCGCGCTCGACACGGTGCGCGCCTCCGGTATGCGGGCGGACGATCTCGCGGCGCGCCTCGCCTCCCTCGCGCCGGAGCTGACCAAGCTCAACGAGGGCGCGGGCCGGCACGGCGTCGCCGAGACGCTGCAGCGTGCCGACCGGGTCGTACGCGACGCCGAAGCAGTACGCGGGGAGGCCGAGCGGCTTCCGGAGCGTGCCGCCGAAATGGCCAAGCGGCTCGTCTCCCTCCGCACCCGCGCACAGGCGCTCGCGACCCGCACCGCCGCCGTGGAGCCGGTCCTCAGCGAGTTGCGCCGCCGGTTCACCGTCGCCTGCTGGCAGGACCTCCAGCCGGTCCCCGAGCAGGCGGCGCACAACGTCCGGCAGGCGGAGGAGAGGCTGGAAGAGGCGGCCAAGGCTCACGCCGAGCAGCGCTGGGCGGACGCCACCGCGCTCCTCGGTACGGTACGGGCGCTGCTGAACAGCACCGACGAAGCCGTATCGGCCGCCGGCGAGCGGCTGCGGCGGCTCGATGCCGTGGCGGCGGACCCTCAGCAGGAGATCGAGCGCACGCGCTTCGCGATCCGCGACGCCCAGCGCCTCGCCATGGCCGGCCGCAGCACCCCGGACCCCCGCCACGCGCGCCCCCTGGACGACTCGGTCGCCCGGCTGGAGCGGGCCGTCGCCGGGCTGGAGGCGGGCCGCCACCCCGACTACTGGCACTTCCTGAAGGAGACCGAGGCCGTGCGGGCGGCCGTGGCGCGCGTGGTGGAGCTGATCAGGGAGGAGCGCGCCGGGGGTGGCGGGGCCGCGGGCGCGGGCAGGCGCGGGGCCTGAGCCGGACGGGCTCCGCGCGGGCGTGCGCCTCGTTAACCTGGGTCCATGCCTCGTTACGAATACCGCTGCCGCAGCTGCGGCGACACCTTCGAGCTGAACCGGCCCATGGCCGAGTCCTCCGCTCCCGCCGCCTGCCCCGCCGGGCACGACGACACCGTCAAGCTGCTGTCGACCGTCGCCGTCGGCGGCGTCGCCTCGAAGGGCGCCTCGTCCGCGCCCGCACAGGCCGCCGGCGGTGGCGGAGGGTGCTGCGGCGGCGGGTGCTGCGGCTAGCGGACGGCTCCCGGGCGGCCGGGTACGGCTTCAGGATGCCTTCAGGCGCCGGTCCCTAGCGTGGCTCCATGGAACGCTGGATCAACAGCCTCATGGACACGCTGGGCGCACCCGGCGCCGGACTGGCCATCGCCCTGGAGAACCTCTTCCCGCCGATCCCGAGCGAGGTGATCCTCCCGATGGCCGGCTTCGCCTCCGCCACCGGCCGGATGAGCCTGGCCGCCGCGCTGCTGTGGACGCTCGCCGGCTCGGTGATCGGCGCGCTCGCGCTGTACGGGGCCGGGGCGGCGCTCGGCCGGGACCGTACGGTCTCCCTCGCCGCCCGGCTGCCGCTGGTGAAGGCCGCCGACATCGAGCGGACGGAGGCCTGGTTCGCCCGGCACGGCGCCAAGGCGGTGTTCTTCGGGCGGATGATTCCGGTCTTCCGTTCGCTCATCTCCGTGCCCGCCGGGGTCGAGCGGATGCCCCTCCCCCTCTTCCTCGCGCTGACGACGGCCGGCAGCGCGATCTGGAACACCGCCTTCGTGCTCGCCGGTTACGCCCTCGGCGACAACTGGGCCGACGTCACCCGCTACGTCTCCCTCTACTCCACCGCCGTGCTGGTGGCGGCGGCGGGCGCGGCCGTCGTCTTCGTGACCGTACGGCTGCTCAGGCCGGGTAGGGGAGCGCGGCGGAGCGGATGAAGCGGCGCAGGATCTCCTCGCCCGCGACGACGCCCTTCTCCTCCAGCACGTCGACGTGGTCCGCGCTCCAGCCCGTGTCGGCGAGCTCCCCGTGGCCCGGCC
The DNA here is from genome assembly GCF_040611175.1 of Streptomyces sp. NPDC003036. Taxonomy (NCBI): domain Bacteria; kingdom Bacillati; phylum Actinomycetota; class Actinomycetes; order Kitasatosporales; family Streptomycetaceae; genus Streptomyces; species Streptomyces sp. NPDC003036. The sequence continues at coordinate 210,799 of NZ_JBEXNO010000004.1, forward strand.
GCCAGGCCCGGTCGGCGGCGAGCAGCAGGTCCGCGTCGAGGAGGGAGTCCCCCGCGGCCAGGACGCGGGACGCGCCGGTGCGGCGGGCCACTTCCCGCATGGCCGCGCTCTTGGTGAGCGGCTTCGGCACGGCGTACACCTTCCGGCCCTGGAGGGAGACCGTCCAGCCGCGCGCCTCCGCCCACTCGGCGAGCTCCTTCACCCAGCCCGCCGGCAGCAGGGCGCGTTCGACGACGAGGTAGGCGAAGAGGTCCTCGGCGACCCGCTCCTTGAGCAGCCAGGCGGGGTCGGCCGCGGCCAGCAGATGCGCGCGGACCTCCTCCAGCGTGGCGCACTCGTCGGCGAGGCGGCCGGCGACCGTGCGCTGCCAGCCCGCGTCGGTGACGCCGTCGACGAGGAGGTGCCCGCCGTTGGCGCAGATCGCGTACGCGGGCGCCGGGCCGGGGAGTTTGATCCGGTGGTACTGCTCGCGCGTGCGCGTGGTGGTCGGTACGAAGACGGCGTGCCGGGGCAGGTCGGCGAGGAGCGTGGCGGCGGCCTCGGTCATGTACGACAGCGGCTTGTGCTGGTAGACCTCGACGCAGAGCAGGCGCGGCGTCTCGGCGTCGGGCATGGTCAGGCCGAGGGCGGCGGGCGAGTAGATGAGGGTGCGGTCGAGGTCGCTGGCGACCATCGTCACGGTCATCGGCCCGAGACCGCCTTGCCGTCGGCGCCGGTGGCGCCCCGCGTGTACTGGGGGTGGATGAGGCCGACGCAGGTGTACGGCAGGCCGTCGACCTCCTCGACCGGCACGCCGCGCTGGTGGGCGAGGAGGCGTACGTGGTCGAGGTCGGCGCCCGCGCCGCGCTGGGCGAGGATCTTCCAGGGGACGCGGCGCAGCAGGACGCGCGTGGTCTCGCCGACGCCGGGCTTGACGAGGTTGACGTCGTGGATGCCGTACTTTTCGCTGATCCGCTCGACGGCCGCCCAACCGGCCCAGGTCGGGGTCCGGTCGGTGGCGAGGAGCTCCTTGACGTCGGCGTCGACGGCGTCGGTCACCTCCTCGAAGCGGGCGGCGACGGTGTCGAGGAAGTCGTGGGAGACGTCCGCCGCGGCGAGGTCGCGGTAGTACTTGGCGCCGTGGTAGTCGGCCGGGCCGACGAGGTCGGCGCGGAGCACGGTGCGCGATATCAGCCCCGACACGGTGGAGTTGAGGCAGGCGGAGGGGATGAGGAAGTCCTCACGGGTGCCGTAGGTGCGCACGCAGGAGCCGGGGTCGGCGAGGACCGCGATCTCCGGTTCGAAGCCCGGGAAGTCGCTGAGGGCCTCGGCCAGTTCGCGGGTGATGGCGCCCTTGCCGGTCCAGCCGTCGACGAAGACGACGTCGGCGGGGTTGTGGTGGGCGGCGAGCCAGCGCAGCGCGTTGGCGTCGATGCCGCGGCCGCGCACGATGGAGACGGCGTAGTGGGGCAGGTCCAGGCCGTGGCGGTAGTGCGCCCAGCGGCGCATGAGGACGCCGACGGGCGTGCCGGCGCGCGCGAGCGAGACCAGCACCGGCCGCGGCGACCGCTCCGCGAGGACGGTCTCGGTGACGGTGCCGACGGCGCGGGCGATGCGCGCCGCGGAGGTGGTGAGCGCGGCCCGGTACAGCTCCTGGTACTGCGGTGTCGGCTGGTACTCGACGGGCAGCGACTCGGCGTAGTGCGCGCCGCCGCTCTGGATCGCCTCCTCGCGCTCCTCGGTGGGCGCCTCCAGCTCGACGTCGGAGAGGTCCTGGAGGAGCCAGCCGACCTCGTCCGGGGCGTAAGAGGAGAAGGCGGGGCCGCGCAGGGGCTCGGGCAGCATGGGGACCGTTTCGGATTCGGGTGCGGTGTCGTACGACGGTACGTGCGAAGGAACGGGCGGGGGAACGGGCGACGGGACGTACGACGGGACGACGGCGAGCACGACGCGCGGTATGTGGGCGGCGAGTTGGGCCAGCAGCCCGTCCGGGGCGTGCAGGGCGGGCGTGTCGGCGGCGGAGTCGACCACGGCGACGACGGCGTCGAAGCCGGCGCCCGCGACGTTGTAGGCGTACCGGTCGCCGGGCCCGTCGGCAGGGTCGTCGTGGGCGGGGAAGACGAGCCGGGTGCGTATCGCGTAGCCGGGGTCGTCGACGGCGAGCACGGGCGAGCGGGTGGTGGTCGAGTACCGCACCTCGGCGGTCCCGCCGCGCCGCTCGAGGGCGACGGCGAGCGCGAGGGGCGCGTACATGAGCTCCTCGGAGCCGAGGACGAGCACGCGACGCGGCCGCGCCTCGGTAACGGCACCGGCATTGGCATCGGCATCGGCATCGGCATCGGCGCCAACCGCTGCGTGGGCCCCCGCCGCCGGCAGGTCCAGCGCCCTTGCGAGACGTTCCGCCATGGCGGGGAGCGCCGCGTCGAGGCGGGCGCGGTGTCCGGGGGTGAAGCCGTGGCGGCCGCCGTCGGGTACCCCGGTGGGCCAGCCGAGGTCCACGCGGCGCACCGCGCCGGTGCCCACCGCGCCGGTGCTCGCGGTGCCGGGCGCCGCCGATGCGGGCGGGTACGCCGCGACGAGCGCCTGACCCCGTTCCAGTACGCCCTCCGGCAGGCGCACGGTGCCCGAGGCGAGGGCCACCAGGTCCACCCGGGCGCCGATCTCGGTGGCGAAGGCGGACAGCCGGGCGCGGTCGGCGGGCGAGCGCATGTCGACCAGCGCCACGATCACGTAGCGGTCGCGCGGGTGGCTCTCGTGGAGGGCCCGCATCGTGTTGAGCACGGTGTTCCCGGTGGAGAACTCGTCGTCGACGAGCACCAGCGGCCCGCCGCCCGCCAGCAGCTCCGGGTCCTCGGGCAGCAGGAGGTGCGAGGTGGCGTGCGAGTGGGACTCCTCGAAGCCGCCCGCGCGCGGGACGCCCGGCACCGGGCGGCGCGTGGAGTGCAGGTACGGTGCGACGCCCAGCCCGTCCGCGACCGAGTGGCCGAGGCCGGTCGCGGTCTCCGCGTAACCGAGGACTACCGCGCGCCGGGCCTCGTCGGGGCCGAGCAGTTCGCGGACGCGGACACCGAGGTCGTAACCGGAACGCCACACCACGGTCGGGCTCTGCGGTACGTGCTTGCCGAGCACGTTCGAGACGAGCAGGTGTGCCCGCTTGGGGTTGCGGCGCAGAGCCAGGCCCAGCAGCTCGCGCAGCGCGGGGTCCCCGTCCAGCTCGACGCCCAGCCGCTCGGCCACCCACGTGCCCGTCCACACCACGTCGTCGTTCCCCCTCACGGCCCTCACAGGCCCAGTCCGGCGGTGAGCAGCTCCACGAAGCCGACGTCCTCCTTCGCGACGCCGAACACCTCGGCGCGCTGGAGGGTCCGCTCGGCCCAGGCGCGGTGCGGCTTCACCTCGTTCATCTTGTTCGTGTACGCGGAGCGCAGCACTCCGCCGCCGCCCCGCTCCGGCCGCAGGATGTCCTGGGCGTCGCTGAACTCCTCGTGGCTGACGACGGACAGCGCGTGCACCGGCATCACGTGCGACGGGTGGATGCAGGTCTTGCCGAGCAGGCCGTTGGCGCGGTCCAGCTCGATCTCGCGCAGCAGCCCGTCCAGGTCGTGCTCGATCAGCGCCGTGCGCAGCTCGTCGGCGCGCTGCTCCATGAAGGGGCTGCGGCGCAGCTGTGGCTTGAACATGCGCTCGCCGAGCCGGAAGTACTCCCACACCGGCCCGGTGATGGTGAAGCCGGTGCCGTCGGAGCGGCCCAGCACGTTCACCACGTCGCCGATCACGCCCGCCACGATCTGCACGTCGTACGCGGTCATGTCGGGCGAGCGGCGCAGCCCGTAGGCGGAGCAGAAGTCGGTCACACCGAGCCGCAGTGCCAGCACCCGGTCGCGGTACTTGTCGACGATCCGGCCGATGCCGGTGAGCGTCTCGGCGCGGGTCTCCAGGTGGAGCAGCTCGGGCGATTCGAGGACGGGCATGGCGAACAGCCGCCGCCCGCAGGCGAGCTCGGCATCCGTGAGCGCCTCCAGGAACGCCGCGCCACGCTCCTCCGTGAACTTCGGTAGTACGAATCCGGACAACAACCGGCCGGCCTCGCCGAGCCGCCGCGCGAGGTCCGGAATCTGGGCGGGCTCGCGGACCCGGACGAAGAGGAGGGGTGTTTCCGCGCCACGCGCCTGGAGATCGGTGAGCTGCCGGACGAGGTTCTCCTCAGCCGCTTCGACCTCACCGTCATCAATGGAATCTTCCAGGCACAGCACCATCGATACGACCCCGCGCCCCACCTGTTTCAGTACGTCGTCGGCGAGGTGCGGACGCGTGGCGGGGCTGTAGAGGGTGGCCCCGAGGGCCGCCGCCAGCATCTTCGCCGGGGAGTCCGCGGTGAACTCGCACGGCTGCCGGTGGAAGAGTCCGGCCCGGGCAGCGGGCGGGATGTGCCCGAAATGACGCATATAACTCCCCGAACTGCCCTGAGGGCCGTGATGACATGTGGCCGGTAATAGTACGTAGAGACGGGTGTCGTGGGTTCCCCGTCGGCATGAACTTCAGGTAACTCGTCTACTTATCGCCCCTCTGTGCGTCCGCACTCCCCCGCCCCCCGCGTTGTCCGGCCCGTGGGACGCCAGGCAGGATGGCGGGCATGACGCACGCCATGCTGAAGGGCTCGAACGTCCCGCTCGACGCCGCGGCCGTACGGGCCGTACTGTGCTGGACCCCCGGTCCCGGGGTCCCCGATGTGGACGCCTCCGCCCTGCTGCTCGGCACCGACGGTCGGGTGCGTTCGGACGAGGACTTCGTCTTCTACAACCAGCCGCGCCATCCCTCCGGCCTGGTCAGGCGGTTGCCGAAGAAGCGTGTGGCGGAAGGCCTGACCGACACGGTGGAGGCCGATCTGTCGGGGCTGGACGCGTCGGTGGACCAGGTGGTGCTGGCGGCGTCGTCGGACGGGGACACCTTCGACCGCGTACGGGACCTGCGGATCCTGCTGTACGACGCGGGCGCGGGCGCGGCCGGGGAGCCACTGGCCGTCTTCGAGGTGAAGCCGGAGACGGGCGAGGAGACCGCGATCATCTGCGGTGAGCTGTACCGGCGCGGGGATGGCTGGAAGTTCCGTGCGGTGGGGCAGGGTTATCCGACGGGTCTGATCGGCCTGGCGACGGCGTTCGGCATCTCGGTCGACGAGGAGGAGCCGGCGGGCGCGGAGCCGGCGGCGTCGAGCGAGCAGCCGGAGCCCCGGGCGGCGACACCGGAACCGGCGGCGGCATCCGCGGCGGCACCCACCCAGGTGCAGGTACCCGTACCCGCGCACGCACCCGTACCCGATGCGCCTCCGGCGCCGAGCATGCCCCCGGCTCCCGCCTCGCCTCCCGCGTACGGCTACCCGCAGCCGTCCTCGGCCCCTTCGCCGCAGCCGACGTCGGCCCCGGCCCCGGCTTACGGGTATCCGCAGCCCGGCTCGGCGCCCTCGCCGCAGCCCGCGTACGGATATCCGCAGCCGGCCGCCGCCGCGGCCCCAGCGCCGGACCCGGGTTTCCGGCTGCCGCCGATGGGGCCGCAGTTCGTACGGACGTGAGAGGAGCGGGACCTGAGAGGAGCGGCTTCAGGCCTTGCCTGCCTTGAAGCCGCGACCCCACTGCAGGCCCCACCCGTACAGCCGGTCCAGCTCGGCCTGGAAGCCGTACACGAACCGCACCTCCCGCCGTACCGTCAACTCGCCCTTGACGTTCTCCAGCAGGAACACCGCGCAGGAGCGGGCCTGCGGGGCCCGCTCGTCGAGCTCTATCTCGATGCGCGGGCCGTTGCTCGGGTAGAGCGTCATCTTCGCGTGCGTACGGTCGAAAGCCGGCGTCTGGTCGTAGATGTAGACGAAGAACAACAGCCGCTTGATCGCGTCGCGATGGTCCAGGTTCACGAAGATGGTCTCGCCGGACGGCGCGCCGAACCGGTCGTCGCCGCTGAGCTTCACGTACGGCGCTGAGTTGAGGTCGCCGAAGAAGCTGCCCAGCGGCTGGACGACGCCCTTGCTGCCGTCGGCCATCTCCCACAGGCAGCCGATGTCGAGGTCCACATTGGCCACGCCCTGGGTGTGTGCCTGGACCACCTCGGGCTTGAACAGCTTGGACGGGTGCCGCAGCAGCCGGCCGCTCTGCTTGGAGCGGCCCTCGATGTCGGAGGTGCGCATCCGCCAGGAGAGGTTGACGCGCAGGTTTCCGGTGGCGGCGCCCTGCTTGGTGAGCGAGACCGACGGGCGCCGCTTGGTCAGGTCGATGGAGTTCGTCGCGGCGCTGCCGGAGTCGAACTGCGCCGCGTTGTTCCGCCACAGGTTGTCCCAGAAGGCCATGCCCCGCCCCTCGTCTCCACTCGTCGTCACTACCCCTGCATACGCCGCGGGGCGGCCGGGAGCACCCGGCCGCCCCGCTCAGAGCGTTCCTCGTTGCCGCGGTCGTCACACTCCGGACGGGACCTTGGCCTTCTTGTCGTCCGGTCCCGCTCCCCCTTCGGCCGCCAGCCGCTTGTTGCGGCGGACGGAGGAGAGGAAGGAGGCAGCGATCAGGAACACACCGACGGTGCCGGTGATGAGCTCACTGATCTCGTGCTGGATGGTGATGAGCAGGATCACGGCGAGGGCGCCGATCGCGTAGTGCGCGCCGTGCTCCAGGTAGACGTAGTCGTCCAGGGTGCCCTGGCGGACCAGGTAGACGGTGAGCGACCGGACGTACATGGCGCCGATGCCGAGGCCGAGCGCCATCCAGAAGATGTGGTTGGTGATGGCGAAGGCACCGATGACGCCGTCGAAGGAGAACGACGCGTCCAGCACCTCCAGGTACAGGAAGAGGAAAAAGGCGGCCTTGCCGGCCAGGCCGACCGCGGAGACCGGCTTGCCCTCCTTCTTGGCCTTCTCCTCCTCCTCGTGCTCGCGCTCCTCCTCTTCCTCCAGCTTGTTCTCGAAGTAGCCCGAGAGGCCGCCGACCACCAGATACGTGATCAGGCCGGCGACGCCGGAGAGGAGCACCGTGGCGGACTTGTCGGCATGGCCGGTGCTGGTGTGCGCCTGGGTGGCGAAGGTGATGGCGCTGAGCAGAAGCGCGATCAGCGCGATGCAGACCGACAGCATGTCGACCTTGCCGAGCTTGGCGAGCGGGCGCTCCAGCCAGCCGAGCCACTTGATGTCACGGTCCTCGAAGATGAAGTCGAGGAAGATCATCAGCAGGAACATGCCACCGAACGCGGCGATCGCGGCGTGCGCGTCGGTGACGAGGTCCTCGTACCGCTCGGCGTCCTTCATGGCCAGCTCGACCGCTTCGATCGGACCGACCTTGGCGCTGATGGCGACGATGACGACGGGGAAGACCAGCCGCATGCCGAAGACCGCGATCAGGATGCCGATCGTCAGGAAGATCTTCTGCCAGAAGGCGTTCATCTTCTTGAGGATTCCGGCGTTGACGACCGCATTGTCGAAGGACAGCGAGATCTCGAGGATCGACAGGATCAGTACGACCCCGAACGCCTCCCACCCCCACTGCCAGGCGGCGAATGCAAGGCCGAGCGCCGTGACGGCGAACGACCAGCCGAAGGTTTTCAGAACCACTGGCTACCCCATCGTGATTTAAGTACGGGTACGGGACTCCCCCGCGCCGTGCGCGCCGGGTTTTGAACCGACCCGGAGCAGTGCTTTAGGAAACATTGACCCCGAAGTCTAGAGCGATGCCCCGGAGCCCCGACGCGTACCCCTGCCCCACCGCACGGAACTTCCACTCGCCGCCGTACCGGTACAACTCGCCGAAGATCATCGCGGTCTCGGTGGAGGCGTCCTCACTGAGGTCGTAGCGCGCCAGTTCCTGGCCGTCGGCCTGGTTGACCACGCGGATGAACGCGTTGCTCACCTGACCGAAGGTCTGGCCGCGGTTGTCGGCCTCGTGGATCGAGACCGGGAAGAGGATCTTGTCGCAGTGGGCGGGCACCTTGGAGAGGTCCACGATCAGGGACTCGTCGTCACCGTCTCCCTCGCCCGTCAGGTTGTCGCCGGTGTGCTCGACGGAGCCGTCGGGGCTGGTGAGGTTGTTGTAGAAAATGAACCACTCGTCGCCCAGCACCCGGCCGTTCTGGCAGAGCAGCGCGCTGGCGTCGAGGTCGAAGGGTGCTCCGGTGGTGGAGCGCGCGTCCCAGCCGAGCCCGACCAGCACCCGGGTGAGGTTGGGTGCGGCCTTGGAGAGGGAGACGTTGCCTCCCTTGGCGAGCGTGACGCCCATGACGGTGGTCCTCCCCTGAGGTGTACTGCCGTGTATTGCCCTGTGCCGGTGCATGAGGCACGTCCGGCGACACCGAGGACGCCCGCGAGGTCGGCACCGAGGGGCGGCTCGGCGGCCAGGCCGACGTGAAGGGCGTCTCGGGCACCTGGAAGG
>NZ_JBEXNO010000005.1:0-201010 GCF_040611175.1 Streptomyces sp. NPDC003036
CCTCGCCCTGATCGGCTAACGGTCCGCGCCTGCCGCAGGCGCGGACCGGGGGACTGATCGGCTCAGCCGCCGCTCTTGCGCCTGAACGACCGCTGGCTCGCGGCCGGGCCGTGCGCCGCGCGCACCTTCGACGCGTCCGGGTTGGCGGCGACGTCCGCCGCGTCCGCCTGTGCGCCCCGCTTGCGCGCCAGGGCTTCACGGAACTTGCGCTTGAGGTCGTAGGTGCCGTCGTTGTCCGGCGCCAGAGGGGGCGTCTCGGGGACGGCCGGCTCCGAACCCTCCGTAGGTACGGGCTCTGCGGTCATGGTGACCTCCTGGATTCGGGAAGGGACCGGCACAGCTTGTCATGCCGGGGGCAGTGCGCGTGCTCTCAGCCGTTGCGGCGCACGAGGGCGGCCTTGCGGGCCTCGGCGAGCTTGCGGGCCTCACCGGCCTTGCGGGACGTGCCGCCGGCACCGCGGGAGGTGCCCTTGCTGGTGCCGAGGCCGCGGAAGGGAGCGTTGGTGTTCTTGGGCCGGGGGGCGGCCGGCCCGCCGTCGAGCGGGGTGCCGGAGGGGGCCTTGGCGCCGGTGATGCGGCTCAGCTCCGCCTCGCCCGAGCGCACCTTGGTGACGGTCGGCTCGATGCCGGCCTCGGCCATCATGCGGCTCGTCTCGCGGCGCTGGCCCGACAGCACGAGCGTGACCACGCTGCCGGACTCGCCGGCGCGGGCGGTGCGGCCGGCGCGGTGCACGTAGTCCTTGGGGTCGGTGGGCGGGTCGACGTTGACCACGAGATCGAGGTCGTCGACGTGCAGGCCGCGGGCCGCGACATTGGTGGCCACCAGAACGGTGATCTGGCCGTTCTTGAACTGCGCCAGGGTCCGGGTGCGCTGCGGCTGGGACTTGCCGCTGTGCAGGGCCCCGGCGTGCACCCCGCCGGCCCGCAGGTGCCGGGTGAGCTGGTCGACGGCGTGCTTGGTGTCGAGGAAGAGCAGGACGCGGCCGTCACGGGCGGCGATCTCCGTGGTGACGGCGTAGCGGTCGGGGCCGTGGACGACCAGGACGTGGTGCGCCATCGTCGAGACGGTGCCCGCGGACGGGTCGACCGAGTGGACGACGGGGTCGTGGAGATAGCGGCGGACCAGCTGATCGACGTCGCGGTCCAGGGTGGCCGAGAACAGCATCCGCTGACCGTCGGGGTGTACCTGGTCGAGCGCCTCGACCACCTGCGGCAGGAATCCCATGTCGCACATCTGGTCGGCCTCGTCCAGCACGGTGATCCTCACGCGTCCCAGGCGGCAGGCGTTGCGCTCGATCAGGTCGTGCAGGCGTCCGGGGGTGGCGACGACCACCTCGGCGCCCTCGCGCAGCGCGGCGACCTGCCGGCCGATCGACATGCCGCCGACGACCGTGGCCATCCGCAGCCGCAAGGCCTCGGCGTACGGCGTCAGCGCCTGGGTGACCTGCTGGGCCAGCTCACGGGTGGGGACGAGGACCAGGGCGAGGGGCTGCTTGGGTTCGGCGCGCCGCCCGGCCGTGCGGGTCAGCAGCGGCAGGCCGAAGGCGAGCGTCTTGCCGGATCCGGTGCGCCCGCGCCCCAGGACGTCGCGTCCCGCCAGGGCGTCGGGCAGCGTGGCCGCCTGGATCGGGAAGGGTTCACGCACCCCGAGTCCGCTCAGCGTGCTCAGGACCTCCGCCGGCAGTTCCAGATCGGCGAAGGAGACGGCCGGGGGCAGCGCCGGACCGCCGTGGGCGGTGCCGGAGTCGTCGGGGTGCTTCATGAAGAGCCTTCCGCAGGGAACGTACCGAGGAAGGCCCGGCAGGACTGCACTACTTTACAGGTCGGATCACGTGCTCCCGTCCCGCGCCCGGTTCAGCTGCTTCATTTCGATGAGGGTCGCGACGGCGCGCAGCCAGGTGGCCGCGGTGTCGTCGGCGGCGGGCCCGCCCACGATCTCGGTGCCGGCCCGAAGCCACTCCCGTACGAGGACGGCCGCCTCCGGGCGCGGCAGGGGCTCGGGCAGTTCCGCGGCGTGGGCGAGTCCGCCGGCGCGCACGGTGTCGGCGAGGAAGGAGACCGAGCGCGGCTCGGTGCCGAGGCGGTCGAGGATGACGGCCGCGGCCGCGGCGCCGTCGCCGAAGAGGGCGGTGCGCCGGGTGCCGGGCCCGGCGGTGAGGCCGTAGCGCAGCAGGACGGTGATGTCGAGCTGGGCCAGCTCGTCGTCCGTGCGCTCCGGCGGGTACGGGGCGTCGTTCATGGTGGGGCCTCGGGTGTCTCGGCTCAGTCGACGGTGACGGTGTAGGTGATGCGCTCGGGTGCCGGGGAGGGGGTGGCCGACCCCGCGGTCGGGGTGGCGGAGGGGCCGGTCGTCGCGGGGGGCCGGGTGGAGGTGTGGCCCTGGCAGGTGGTGAACGTGCAGTGCAGCAGCGTGAAGCGGGTGGTGCCCTTGCCCTTCGCCTCGAAGGTGAAGGTGAGTCGCCCGCCGGCGCCGGCCACCGGCTCGTCGCCGGAGTCCGACGCGTACTCCTGGCCGCGGCTGACCAGCACGGAGCTGTCGGGCTTGGGGTCGACCAGGTACCAGTGCTCGCGGGTGGAGACGTTCTGGTCGACGGTGAGCGCGAAGCGCTCGCCCGGCTTGGCGTCGATGGTGGTGTCCTTCACCGGGTGGTCGACGGTCCGCGCGCCGCCGGCCGGTTCGTCGGTGCCCGGGCCGCAGCCCGTGGTGAGAGCGAGGAGCGCGGCCGCCGCGATCGCGGCACCGCCCCTGCTACCGCGGAAGGTAGACACTGTACGCGTTGGGGAGTTCACTGCTGGAAGCCTTGCCCATGCGGCCGTTGATGAAGTCGTCCTCGCTGACCCAGGTGGTCGTGCCCCAGGGGTTGTACACCTGAAGCATGTCACCCTCCTGGGCGATGATGGTCATGGCGTGGGCGCCCTTCTCGCCCGAGACGTCGACCGGCACCGGCCGGCCCTGCGCCACCGACTTCTCGACCTCGGTGAGGATCGCCCTGCGGTCGGCGGCGGTGTTCAGGTCCTGGCGCTGGTAGTCGGTGCCGGTGGCACTGCCGACGTGGGTGTCGTTGATCCGCTCCTGCCCCTCGGGTCCCATGCCGGTCCACTTCTCACCGCCTTCGCCTTCGGTGTGCAGCCGGTGCTGTTCGGCCACCAGGCGCTGCCTGAAGGCCACGGGGTCGTCCTGCTGACCGTCGGGGCCGCCGGTGAGCTGGAGCGCGTACACGGGGTCGACCATGGCGCGGGAGGTGACGGTGGACGAGGCCACGCAGGTGCCCTCGGAGCCGTCGCCGCCCTGGATCCACAGCTGGCCGTTGAAGGTCACGTGGTCCTTGTTCTTGTTCGAGCCGTCCTGCTCCAGGCCCTTGTCCTTCATGCTGTCCGCGCCGGTGACCACCGGAGAGAGGTGCCGGCGCAGCCAGTCGGGGTCCTTGTCGTGAATCTTGTCCTGGAACTTCCCGATCTCTGTGACGCTGTGACCGGCGGCCAGGGCCTTCATCAGGTAGGCCCGCTCCTCCGGACTGTTCGACTTCGCCAGCATCCGCTCCATGGCCGTCGCGTCGTCCAGGCTCAGCCGGTCCATACGGGTCGACGCGCGCGCCAGGTCGGCGGGCGTGAGGATCTCGTTCAGCTCGGTGTGGGCGCCCGCGACACCGGTGTCGGCGAGCATCACCTTGTCGACGGCGGTGAGTTCGCTGGTCCCCATCTTCCCGGCCCGTGCCTCGGCGGCCCACTTGTTCAGGTCCCGGGCCGCGACGCGGCTGGCCTCCTGCGCCTCGGAGACGGCGGCGTGCATCATGTCGACCGCGTAGGAGCCGAAGTGGCAGGCGTTCAGGCGGTCCCACTCCTCCTCGTCGTTCTCGTGCATGTCGTCGAAGAAGCCGTCCTTGCCGCCGAGGATCTTCTTCTGCTCCAGCAGCTGTCCGCGGCCCTGCTCGTCCTTGCGCTGCGCGGCGGCGATGGCGTCGGCCAGCGTCAGCAGCGTCGTCGCGCCACCGTTGAACGCCTCGCTCATCTGGGTCACGGACCGGCCGACGGCGTTCACCGCGTCGGAGGCGAGGACGCTCGTGTCGCCGACCCATACCTCCGGAAGGCCCTTGCGGCCCACCCGGTCGACCTGGTCGAAGACGCTGCCGACCTGGTCGACCTGGCTGCGGTAGAGCCTTGCCGCGTTCTCCAGCACGCCCTGGTCGCCGCCGGGCGCGGGCACGGAGAGGGCGTTGTCGATCAGGTCGAGGAGCTCGTTCTTGCTCCCGGCAGCGAGCATCTTCTTGGACAGCCCGGCGAGCCACGCGAGACGGAAGGAAGGGGAGTCGAAAGGAGAGGAGAAGAAGGACACCGGACCGTTCCTCAGTAGCTCGACAGGGCCGAGCTGCGCCGCTCCGCCTGCGTCGATGTGTCGGCGAGACCGCTCTTGCCGCCGGCGGGGACGCTGTCCACCTGCGTCCGCACCAGGCCGTCGGAGCCGCGGTAGTCCTTCTTGGCCAGCTGCACCTTGGCACCGAGCTCGTGCAACGCCGACGCCAGCGTCTTGGCCTCCGCTTCCCAGGCCTTGACGAACGCGTTCAGCGCGGACGCGGCGTCATCGCCGCCGACATTGCTGTACGAGTACGTCGTGCGGGCCTTGACGGCCGAGCTGACGCCGTCCATGTCCGTGCCGGCGTTGTCGAGTTGCTGGGCCTGGCCCGTCATCCCCGCCTTGATCTGGTAGCCGTCCTGGCCCACCGTGCCTCCCCCGTACGCATCCGATCACGACCGCGGGCAGGCTAACACGCACCGTACACACGAACGATCATGGTCATCGGCCACGCACACCTCCTCCACATCAAGCGCGCACACGGGATGCGCACACCCCGTTGACGGCCGTGGTGCGCCTCACGTTCCGTCCCTGGTGCTCGCCCCGGCCGAACGACTCCTCGTCACCGGTCCCAACGGCGTCGGCAAGAGCACCCTCCTCCAGTTGCCGGCCGGTGAACTGACGTCGGAGGAGGGTGTCGTGCGCCGGCCGCCGCGGGTCGGATTCCTCTGTCAGCGGAGCGCCCCCGATGCCGCCTTCGACGCGCGCACCCCGCCGGCGGCCCTCGCGGCCGACAGGGCGGGACACCCCGACGAGCACGCCGACGAACTGCTCGCGCTCGGCCTGTTCCACACCGCCGACCTCACCGTCCCCCTGCGCGAGCTGTCCGTCGGACAGCGCCGCAAGCTCGAACCGGCCCGGCTCGTGACGGCCGGTGCCCTCGACCTGCTGCTGCTGGACGAGCCCACGAACCACCTGGCCCCCGGCCTGGTGGAAGAGAGCGAGGCGGCCCTGACCCCCTGCACGGGCACGCTGGTCGTCGTCACCCACGACCGGCTCCTCCGCGGACGCTTCCAGGGACGCCGCCTGGAACTGCCCGTGGATGACACAGCATGACCCCTATGTGGCTTTAAAAGATCACTTCAATGGCAAGAAGTGATCCTTGCACTGTTGATCATGTGCCGGATAGCGTCGTGGACGACCAGCTTGACCGGGGTACGCACCGGAGGGGACCGGCGAGGTGTTGACCGCACCTCGCCGAGCCGTGTGCACTCCGGCGTTCGTGAACCGGGGGAGAACCGTGAGCCGTAGGCTTGTGTGCGCAGGCTTGAGGACGGCCGTTTCCGTTGTCGCGTCGCCCGGCGGGCGGCGAGGCCGCACCGCCGCCACGAAGGCGAGCTTCTTCACCGGCTGAGGCCCGAGCCCGGCCCCCCATGTCGTAGGCGACGCCTGAGACATCTCCTCGCCGGATTCCGGCACATCACCGCGCCGTGGCGTCCAGCGCTGCGCACGCCCGGTGACTCTCCGCAGTCACTCGCGTACGGCGGTGGGCCGTGCCGCGCCCCCGTCGAACCCTTTCCGCAAGAACAGAACGGATCCCATGACATTCCACCGACTCCGCTCAGCCCTGGCCGTCGGCGCCGGACTGCTCACCCTGCTCGCCACCGCCGCAACGGCGCCCGCGTCCGCCGCCGAGGGGACGCAGTTGCAGCTCCAGGTCAAGTACCGCGGCAAGTGCCTCACGATCGCCAACGGCAGCCTGCGCAACGGGGCCCACGCGATCGAGGGCGACTGCGACAGCGCCGTACTCCACCAGGTCTTCCGGATGAGAGCCGATGACAAGCCGGGCTGGGAGCTGGCCGCCGCGCACAGCGGTCGGTGCCTCGCGTACCGCCCGTCGCAGAGCGCCGCGGTCGTGCAGGAGTGGTGCAACGGTTCGACCGCCCAGCGCTGGTCGTACGAGTTCCTCGAGGGCGGCGAGAAGAACCGGCTGCAGCTGCGCCCGGTCGACGCCCCGAAGGAGTGCGTGACCCTGGGCGGGACCTCCCCGGGGGAGGAACCGGCGGCGTACGTCGTGGAGTGCTTCGACAACATGCCCAGCCAGGAGTGGCGTCTCGCCTTCGTCAACTGACGACACCTGGTTGCTCGTGGCTCTTGAACTGCCATGTCGTCTGATGACAGGCGACGGAGGGGTTTTCACATCAGTATGAACACCAAGCACATCGCTTCCCCGTGGATGCGGCGGATCGTCTCGCGCGGACTGGTGACCGCGACCACGCTGGCAGCGGTGACCGGTGCGGTGCTGCCGGGCACGGCCGTGGCCGACGGCAAGCCGGAGGCGGCGGACGCCGTGGCGCGCGCGGCCGGGATCGGTACCACCGAAACGCAGCGGGTGGAGGCGGCGGCCGTGGTCCGCCTGGATCCGACGGCGGACGTGCTCCTGCTCAGCGACTACGACTTCGTGCACGCGCTGTGGCAGAAGGCCCGGGACGCCGGCGAGCGGCTGGACGCCGTGCGGACGGCGGCCGAGCAGGCGATGGCCGGCACGGCGGCCGAGGAGCACACGCGGTTCATCGTCACCGGCATCCACGCGGCGTACCGGCTCGATCAGCAGCGCGAGCTGGAGAAGGCCGCGGCCGAGCGGGCGGCCCGGCATGCCAAGTCCCAGGTGCTGGTGGCCATCGGCATCGCCGGCACTCCCGAACTGCTGGCGCTGAGCGACGACAACTTCATCCGGGCCGTCGCGCGGCACACGGCATCCGGTCCGGAGGTGCGGGCCGCGGCGCTGAAGGCGCTGGCCGGGGAGCCGGCCGACTGGCGGGAGTTCATCGTCAACGGTGCGCGCGAGGCCCACAGCCGTGACGTGGCCAGGGAACTGGAGGACCTGGCCGAGCAGGACCGCAAGGAGGCCGAGCGCCGCAAGGAGCTGGCCGCCCGCAAGAGTGCGGCCGCCCTGTTCCGCGTCGCTCCTTCCGAGGCCATGCTCGCCCTCGGCGACGACAACTTCATCCGCGAGCTGCTGCGCCTGGCTCCCGCCGATCTCAAGGGCTCCGAGCTGCTCGCGGCCGCGCAGCGGGCGGTGGCGAGCGGGAACGCCGCGGACTGGAAGGCGTTCATCCACAGCGGTGCCGACGCCGCGTACAAGCGCGACGACGAGAACCGGCGCAAGAAGCTCGCGGAGGCGAACCGCAAGCTCGCCCTGCAGATCCAGGCCGCCGCCCAGAACAGCGGCGTGAACCCCCACCTGGCCGCCGCCGCGCAGAAGGCACTGGCCGGTACCGACGACGCCGTCGCGGAGTTCCTCAAGGAGGACACGCAGTACCGGCTCAAGCGCCAGTCCCTGCAGTCGGGGGACAAGAAGCTGGCGGGCTGGTTCGCCCGTCAGTCCAGCCAGGACGGCGGCGAGGGCTTCCTCGGGCCCCTGGACGCCAAGAGCAGGCAGACCGACCGCGAGGACGCCACCTGGGTCGTCGTGCCCTCCCTCGCCGGCCTGCCCGGGTGTTACTCCTTCGAGTCCGTCCGCAAGCCCGGCCATTACCTCAAGGGCGACCTGCCGTCGCTGCGGGTGCGGATCGCCGCGGACGACCGCAGCGCGGCCTTCAGGCAGAGCGCGACCTGGTGCGCGACCAAGGGCCAGAACGGCTCCGGCACGTCGTTCACATGGGCCGTCGGACCCGAGCAGCGCTCGCTGCGCCACATGGCCGGCGACCTGTACGTGGCGCAGCACTACACCACCGACGACGCCCGCCAGGCGTCCAGTTGGAAGGTCGCTCCCCCGCTCGCGCCCTGAGTCGGCCGGTGCCCCCGGTGCCGCTCTGTTCGCGGGTGCGGCCCCGGGCCTGTCTCCCCTGCCCGTCGCGTCGACGGCAGGGGTTTCTTTTTCCGTTTTGTTTTGCGGTTCGATCGAGTTGAAGGGGTTTCCCGTGAGGGGAAGATTCCGGCCGGGCGCCGGAAGGATACGAGTCCGGGGCCGTGTGCCCGGTGTTGTGGGCAGGGCCGTGTCGGCCGTCATGGCCGTGGCCATCCTCGGTGGTGTGGTGGGGGAGGCCGGGGCTGTGGCGCCGGCGAGGCCGGGTGAGGCGGTCGCGCTGACGCGCCTGATGGCCGGTGTGCCGCAGGCCGCATCCGTCCCGCCGCCTGCGGCGCCTTCCGCACTGGATGCGATCAGCGCGGAGCGCGACCGGCAGTTGGTGGAGGACTTCGCGGAGTTCGACGAGGAGGAGGAAGTCCGCGAGGCCGCCAGGAAGGCGTTGGAGAGCGCCGACCCGAACGCGATCCGGGAGTTCCTGGAGCGTGGGGAGGCCGCGGCGCGGCAGCGCGCGAAGGACAAGAGGGAGGCGACGGATGTCGCCAACCGGCAGCGCATCGAGGCGCTGCGCGGAACCGGTGGCGCGTTCTTCAACGCCGAGGTCGAGCGGGTCCTGAAGGGCACCGCGCGGGAGCGGGCCGACTTCCTGGCGTTCGGGGCCGACATCGCGCGGCAGCGGGATGCGGCAACGGCGCAGAACGAGAAGGAACGGGCGGCGGAGAACCGCAAGCGGGTCGAGATGCTGGTCGCGGTCGGTGGTCCGGAGGTGAAGCGGGCCGCGCAGGCCGCTTTGGCCACGGGCGACGACACGGCGATCGCCGCGTTCTTGGACAAGGGATACCTGATCGCCGCGCGGAAGGACGCGGAGGACCGGGCGGCGCACGAGAAGGCGCAGAAGGAGGCGTTGGAGGCGGCCGAGCGGCTGCGGAAGCTGGCGGAGAACGCGGCGCGGGCCGCCGAGGCCCGGACGAAGCTGATCGCGGCGCACGGTGACGCGGTGAAGGCGCTGAAGGGCGCGTCGAACGCGATGAACGCGGCAGCCGCGCAGTCCCGTGAGGCCGACCGCATGCTCGCCGCCGACCGGGCGGGCAAGCGGGTCTCCGACTACGGGCCGGTGAAGGCGGAGATCGTCCGGCAGGTCGAGATCGCCGACACGGCGGCGAAGCAGGCGCAGGTGGCGGCCGGACAGGCCGCGGTGCAGGCCGGTGTGCTGGTCGAGACCGGTCTGACGCACGGTGTTCAGTGGTCGCAGGTCGCCTCGGGGATCGCGGCTTCGGCACAGGCGGCGGCCACGGCGGCGGCGACCGCCCGGCACGCGGTGGACGCGACGGCCGCCGACGCGGCGGGGCTGAACGCCAAGAACCAGGCCGAGTTGCACGCGCAGCAGGCGGTGAAGTGGCGGGCCAACGCCGAGCAGCACGCGAAGGCGGCGGCCCAGCTGGCCGATGCGGCAGCCGGGCAGGCGAAGATCGCGGCGGATGCGGCGGCCGCGTCCCGCAAGGCCAGGATCGAGGCCGAGCAGGCCGAGAAGCAGGCGTGGGAGCACGCCAAGAAGACCCGCGAGGCGCGGATCGAGGCGCAGTACCAGGCCAAGGTCGCGGCCGAGCAGCGGGTGATCGCAGAGCGGGAACGTGAGGCGGCGGCAGCCGCGCGGGCGCGGGCGGAGCGGGAGCGGGACAGCGCCGCCAGGGCGCGTGGGGTGGCCGAGGCCGAGGCGCGCACGGCGTCGGCCAAGCGGGCCGAGGCGCAGGCCGCCGCGGCCGTGGCGGCGGACAAGCGCGCCACCGCACAGACCCAGGAGGGCATCGCGGCCCGGGCCGACGAGCTCGCCCGTGGTGAGGAGACCAAAGCCCGTTCCGCCCGCGACAAGGCGGTGGAAGCCGAACGCCTCCACAAGGCCGAGGAGGCGCGGGCCCGGGCCACCGAGGCTCTGGCCGCCAAGGCGCAGGGCACCGAGCACGCCGAAACCGCGCGGGCTGCGGCCGGCGAGGCCCGCTCGGCCGCCAACGCGGCCGGGGTGGCGGCCGGTTCGGCGCGTGGCGCGGCCGATGAGGCATCCGGGGCGGCGGTGCGTTCGCGTTCGGCGGCCATCGAGGCGGCCGGTGCGGCCGCGCGGGCACGGGCGGCGGCCAGTGAGGCCACCGCGCACGCCGCGCGGGCCGACGCCGCCGCGGGCAAGGCCGAAGCCGCCGCCTTCGCGGCCGACGCCGCGGCCGGCAAGGCCGAGTCCCAGGCCGCCGCCACCCGCGCCGCGGCTCAGCGGGCGGGCGCCAAGGCCGCCGAGGCCACCGCGCAGGAAGCCAGGGCCGGGATCGCCGCCCACGAGGCGGGCCGACTGGCCGGTCTGGCCGCCCTGCAGGCCAACCAGGCCCTCCAGGCCGCCAACCGCACCCGCCAGGAGGCCGAAGGCGCCACCCGGGAAGCGGCGATGGCCCGGCTGCAGGCCACCACCGCCGTCCAGGCCGCCACCTCGGCCAGGACCACCGCGGCCGGTATCGCCGATCCGGCCAACACCGCCATCCTCCTCACCACGCCGTTCACCGGCAGCGACGTCAACGCCGACTTCGCCACCGAAGTCGCCCAGGCCGCCCTCGCCCTCGGCCAGGCCGAGGTCACCAAGGCCGAGGCCCGGGCGGCGGAAGCGGTCAAGGCCGCCGAAGCGGCCGAGGCGGCCGCCGCTCGCGCCAACGCCCAAGTCGCCCCTGCCTTCAAGGCGGCCGCGGCGGCAGCGCGTTCCGCGGCGAGCGCCGCACGCTCCTCCGCCGCGGCGATGAAGTCCGCGGCCCAGGCGGCCGAGGACGGCGCCAAGGCCCGGGCCGCCGCGGCCCGGGCCAACGAAGCCGACGCCCAGGCCCAGGCCGATGCGAAACTCGCCCGCCAGGCCGCCCACCAGGCCTTCGCCGACGCCGCCGCGGCCCGTAACGCCGCCACCCAGGCCGAAGCCGAAGCCGAACGCGCCCGCGGCGCCGCCACCGACGCGGAGAATCAGGCAGCGGCCGCCGCCGGCGCCGCCGCACTGGCCGAGAAGGAAGCGAGCACCGCCCAAGCCGCGGCCACCCAGGCCGAGAAGGACGCCGCCGACGCCGCCAGACTCGCCACCTCCGCCGAAGAGCACGCCACCTCCGCCGAAACGGCCGCCAAGAACGCCGGCACCTACGCGAAGCAAGCCGACGAGGCGGCCAAGAAGGCCGAGGAGTACCAGCGCGAGCAGGAGCGCAAGGCACGCGAGGAAGCCGCCAAGGAACGGCTGTCCGATCCCGCGCTGGACGACCGGATGAAGAAGGCGCTCAAGGAGGCGGGACTTTCACCCGAGGGGTATCAGGAAGCGCTGGACCTGGCGGGCCAGAACCTCCTCGACTACCTGATGGAGAACGGCGCCGAGATCCTCGTCGAGCTCGCCGCCGAGGACATCAAGGCGTGCATCGACGACCCCGACATCGGGATCTGCCTGTGGGCCATCGTCCAGAACCTCGGCCCCGTCAAGGCACTGAAGATCGCCAGCAAGCTGCCGAAGATCGCGAAGGCCATCGCAGGCATCAACGACTTCCTCGACAAGACCGCGGAAGCGCGGAAGCAGCTGAAGAAGTACGAGGAAGCACTGGAGAAGATCACGGCGGCTTCCTCCTGCCTCACGGGCAGCGCGCCGAACAAGGTTGCGAAGTCGAGCGTCTGGGTCCCCGGCAGGCCGCAGCAGGCGGCCGCCGGCACCGTCGCGTCCGACCGGTGGCTCCGGACCGGCAACGGCACGTGGGTCCAGGCGACCGCGCGGTTCGCCCTGGCTGCGGACAAGCCGTCGCTGTCGAAGCTCTGCAAGCTCGAGTACGACAGCGGTGATCTCGCGACGGAAGCGTTCCAGGCACGCTTGGACTCCGGTTTCTGGGGAGCGAACCACAATGTCGCCGTGGCGAAGGTCAAGGGGCCTGACGGCAAGACGCGTATCGTGCGCGGTTTCAGCAACAACGACCGCCATGCCGAGGAGCACATCCTCAGCCAGCTCGGCGCGAAGGACTCGATCACGGACCTGTACACGGAGCGTGAGCCGTGCCCCAGTCGATGCACCCCCGCTCTGGCGTCCGACCCCCGGGCGAAGGGCGCGAACATCTCCTTTTCCATGCCCTATGCTGACCCGTCGACTCCTGACGGCAAGTTCATGAACAAGGTGTGGACGGAGACGCTCGGCAACTGGATCAACCAGGCGCGTGGGCGGCGAGGGCTCCCGCCGATGCGGTCGGGATGGTAGCGGCTGATGGAAGCACGACATCACATGGAGCAGGGCATGAGTGACGGCGATTCCGGCGGAGCCCCCCAAAGGTGCGCTCCTGATGTGGAAATGCGGCTCGTGCGCATCGCTCTGGCGGTGACCGACACCCTGCGTCACGCGGGAATCCCGGCGGTCTACGCCGGTGCTTCCTACGACGGCCTGAGCCCAGGCCTCTCCGGGGCCGTCGTCTTCCACGCGCCGTACAGCGACGAAGCCGCAGGGGTGTACGTCTACTGGATGTCCAGTCCGGCACTCGTGCAGCAGATCATCCGACCGGAGGGGCCGGACCCACAGGCCGTGGCCCTGGGTTCCGCCGCACAGGAAGCCATGCACACGGCACTGCGCACCATTCTCGGCGCGGGGGGCTGGCAGGTGACGGAGCACATGAACTCGGCCTCCGGTGAGGAGTACCTCAGGGTCTTGGTGGACCCTGCCGAGTAGCCCCGTCTTCCTCAGTGAAGGCTCGCGCCCTGCGCGCGCAGCTCGCGCTGGACAACGCCCGCAGGGACGTCCTGCGGGCGTTTGCCCTGGGTCGCGGCGAGGGCGGCGCAGACGCCCGCCGCCTGTCCGGTGGCCATGGCGATCGGCATGACGCGGTAGGAGGAGTGGGCGACGTGGTCGCCGGAGATGCAGCGGCCGGCGACCAGGATCCGGTCCACGTCACGGGGAAAGAGGCAGCGCAGCGGGATGTCGTAGGACCGGCCGCGCGGGAGCCGTTTGAGTGTGGTGCCGCGGCCGCTCGGGTTGTGGATGTCGACGGGGTACGCGCCGCGGGCGATGGCGTCGTCGAACGTCCGGGCGGTCAGCACGTCCTCGCCCGTCAGCTGGTACTCGCCCGTGATCCGGCGTGTCTCGCGGACCCCGATCTGGACGCCGCTCTGCACGACGTACGAGTCGGCGAACCCGGGCACCCGGGCCTTCAGGAAGCGGGCGATCTGCGCCATCTGGCGGTGGGCGGTGAACTCCGCGCGGGTGAGGTCCCAGACGCTGGTGCCGAGCACCTCGGTGACGCGGGTGGAGTTGACCGCGACCTCGCCGGTGTTGGGGGTGGCGAAGAAGAGCACGTCCTCGCGCGGCAGGTCGAGCTCCCCGGCGTCGGTGGCGGCGCGGACCAGGTCCCACAGCCCGTGCACGCCCTTCCACTGGTCCGGGTTGGCGCGGGCGTACGCGGCGAACCGCTCCTGGTCGAAGCGGGCCATCCGGAACATCAGCGTCATGGGCTGCGTCCAGCCGTCCTCCGGCCGGCCGATCTCGTACGAGGCGCCGGCCGCGGCGGCGATGTCCCCGTCGCCGGTGCAGTCGACGATCACGTCCGCGTCCATGACCAGGGGCCCGGACTTGGTCTCGAACACGGCCCTCGCGCGATCGGGCAGGTCGACGACGCCGGAGGCGAAGGCGTGCAGCAGTGTGCGCACCTCGTGGACCTCCAGCAGCTCGTACAGCACGAGCTTGAACAGCTCCGGGTCGAAGGGGACCGTGTAGCCGGTCTCCAGTGAGGGGCGGATCGCCGCCCCGGCGCTGACCAGCCGGTCGAGCAGCGTCCGCAGCACACCGCCGACGACGGGCTCGCCCTCGCCGTGGTCGGGCGGCAGGAGCCGGGAGGGATCGCCGACGACGGCCTGCTTGACCTCGTTGTGGAAGCTCATCAGCGGCATGACCAGCGCCGCGGTGGCGTTGCCGCCGAGGAATCCGTACCGCTCGACGAGGACCACCTCGGCGCCCGCGTTCGCCGCTCCGATGGCCGCCCCGATCCCGGCCGGCCCGCCCCCGATCACCAGCACCTGCGTGGAGCCGGCGTGCAGCGCCTGGCGTGGGGGCAGTTGCACGCTCCGGGGGACGCGGGGCGGCATCAGGTGGGTCACGGTTCCTCCCTGGGGAGCCGGTGGTTCGTCCGGGTCAGCCGACCGGGGCCGGGGCCGGCGCGTCGCCGTGGACGAGCGCGCGGGGGGCGATGCGGTCCAGGTAGGCGAGGAGCCGGTCGGTGGTCTCCGCGGCCCTCACCTTCATCGCCGCCGTCCGGGCGGCCGTGTGCGCCGCGCGTGCCGACCGCTCGTCCCACAGGCGGTCCACCTCGGCCAGGAGGGGGCCCGCGGCCTCCCTGACCACGCCGCGCAGGGCCGGTGCGCCGATCTCCTGCGCGAAGTCGAAGACCTTCCCCGCGTAGGGCAGGGGCAGCAGCGGGACCCCCGCGAGCGCGGCGAAGATCAGGAAGTGCAGCCTCATGCCGATGGCCAGGTCCAGCTGCTTGACGATGTCGAGGACCTGCTGCGGGCGGTAGCTGCCGTGCAGCACCCGGCAGCGCTGGGCCTCGATCATGTGGGCGACCACGGCGTGCGCGTGCCGGATGTCGTCGCGTTCCATCGGCACGAAGACGACGTGGGCGTCCAGCCGGTGGACGAGGAAGTCGCCGACACTGGCGAGGAGTTGGTGGTAGCCGTCCTCGTCGAGGTGCTCGGCCGCACGGCCGGGCTCCCGCACGCTCATGCCCACCAGCCGCACCGCGCTGGGTACGGCCTCCGCCCGGAGGAGCTCACCGCCGCCGTCGCCGGGTTCGAGGAGCAGCGCCGGGTCGGCGGTAACCGTCACCGGCCGGTTCAGCCCGGCCTCCTCCAGGACCAGCTTCGACTCCTCGTCGCGGACCGTCACCTCGGCCGCGCCGGAGAGCGCCGTACGGACCCAGGCGCAGTCGGCCTCGTCGCTGAGGGGCCCGGCGCCGACGGCGTACGTGAAGACGGGGACGCCGTACTCCTGTGCGGTGCCGGCCAGCCGCAGGTAACGGCGCGCCTCGGTGTTGTAGAGGATGCCGCCGCCGCCGAGCACGAGCACGTCCAGCCGGCGCAGGTGCTCGGAGATCCGCTCCCTGTTCACACCTTCCCAGCCGACCACCTCCACGTCGGGGTGGAGGAGGCGGCTCTCGTCGGGATTGCGGGAGAAGACCACGAGGTGGGCGTCGGGGCGCCCGGCCCTGATGCGGTCCAGCATGGCGGTGAGGATCGCCTCATCGCCCACGTTCCGTCCGCCGTAGGAACCGAGGACTCCTACGGTCACGGTGCTTCGGTCGTCCATGGTCGACCCCCTCGCCGCCCGTCGTGTACTCCTACACCAGTTCACCGCATGGCGAGATTTACGCATCTCGGGAGGCGGAGACGCGGCTCCGGTGGTTTCCGGCCATCGTCCCCGGGGGGCCCGCATGGACCGGGGCGCGGGGGGAACGAGCGCTCTCACCCGAGGCGTACGGCGCCTGCCGGGAGACGAGAGGAGAACTGTTGTGCTGATGGCTCACCCGGCCGTCCTGTCCCAGCTGATCGAGGAGTACGAGACCCTCAAGGCCCTCCACGCGGAGGCCGGCGGCCCGGCGGTGCAACAACGTCTCGAGGACGTCACCTACACGCTGTGCGTTTCCACCGGCACGCAGGACGGCGAGGCCGCCCTGCGTGCCGCACGCCGGCAGCTGCTCCGTACGGCGTCGGACGAAGAGTCCCTCCTCGCCGGATGAAGGGGGGCGCACCGGCAGCCGCGAGGCCGGGCCGACAGCGCACGCATAGGGCGGCGGACGGCGGGCACGCGGAGTGGTACCCGAAGGTCGGGCAGTGAACGGAAGGAGATGCTGTGTCTTTTCTCTGGGCCATCATCGCGGGACTGATCATCGGCCTCGTAGCCAAGCTGGTCCTCCCGGGACGCCAGCCCATCCCCCTGTGGCTGACGGTCCTCCTCGGTATCGTCGGCGCCGTGGTGGGAAACGCGCTGGCCTCCGCTTTCGGAGTGCGGGAGACCGGTGGCATCGACTGGATCCGGCACATCTTCCAGGTGGGTATCGCAGCCCTCCTCATCGGCCTCGTCAGCCCCATGTGGGCCCGACGACGCACCCGAACCCACGCCTGACCCCCGGCACCACAGCCCCGTCGGCCACCGGCTGACGGGGCTTTCGCCTGCCGTCCCGCCGGCCGGCGTCAGCGCAGGTCGAGCCGCATCAGCACCCGGGGGCAGCCGGCCAGCACCGAGGTGGTGTCGGCGGCGTGGACGAACCCGGCGCGCTCGAAGTTCTTCCGGATCCCGGCGTACGCCATCGTCAGGTCGACCCTGGCGTCGCCGGCGTCGCCGTTGTCGATCGGATAGGCCTCGACGGCCGGTGCGCCGTGGGCGCGGGCGAACTCGACCGCGCCGGCGATGAGGGCGTGCGAGATCCCTCTCTTGCGGTGTCCGGGGCGTACGCGGACGCACCACAGCGACCAGACCGGCAGGTCGTCGACGTGCGGGATCTTGCGGTTGCGAGCGAAGGAGGTGTCCGCGCGCGGGGCCACGGCCGCCCAGCCGACCGGCTCGCCGTCGTCGTACGCGAGCACCCCCGGAGGCGGATCGTTACGGCACAGCTCGGCGACGTACTCGCCCCGGGCCGGCCCGCGGAGCTCGTTGTTCAGCTTGGACGGGATCCGGTAGCTCAGGCACCAGCAGACGTTCGCCCCGGGTGACCTCGGGCCGAGCACGGTGCGGACGTCCTCGAAGACGGAAGCCGGACGCACCTCGATGGTCATGGCACCACGATGTCACGAGGCCCGGGCGGGTGTCGCGGCCAGGGTGTCCGGTGCGCCCCGGGTACGGCCAGGGTGCCACGGGGCCCCGCCGGACCGGGGAATGCCCCGGGCCGGCCATGGCCGCCGTCCGCGCCGCCCGCGCCCTGGCTTCGTGGCACAGCCCCTGCCTGTTCGGTGTTCCAGGGCCTCCCTCGCCGAGGACGGTCCCGCTCACCGCCCTGGAGTTCACCGTCGCCCGGCCGGCCACCACGGGCTTCACCAACCGGGCAGATCGCGGGCGAGCTGATCTCAGCGTCAAGACGGTCGGGTACCACCTCAGCAACATCCACGCCGAGCTCGGCATCTCCTCCCGCATGGGCCTGATGGACCGTCTGGCGGCCCTGTCGTCACCCGTCGCCTCCACCTCCCCCGGCGGCGCCGGGAGCGACCTTCACGCGCTGATCCGCCTCGTTACCCCCTGTGCGCGGGCTTCGTTGTCCCGGTGCTGCCGGCCGGCAGCACCGTGTGACGGGAGGCCGCAGGGTGTGGAAGAACAGGATCGCAAGGGCGTTGGGCGCGCTCACCCTCTCGGGCGTGCTCTGCGCGACGGTGGTGGCGCCCGCCGGGGCCGCACCCGCGCCCTCCTCCGTGCCCGCGAGGCAGCGGAGCCTGACGTGCGACGGCCCCGCGCTCGACTGCGTACGCGACGCGAAGCGCGTACTGGCGCGGCTCCGCGACGGTCTCGGGTGCGACCACCGGGCCCCGTTCCCGTCCATCTACACGCACCTGCAGCAGTCGCTGGAGGACACGGTCCGGCGGCCGGGCTCCTTCGACGAACCGCAGTGGCTCGCGGGGAGCCTGAACACCGGTTTCCTCAACCTGTACCTGGACGCCTACCGCGCCGACGACGCCGGGCGGCCGGTTCCGAGGGCCTGGCGGATCGCCTTCGACGCGGCCCGCACCGGTGATGTGAACGCCGGTCAGGACGTCCTGCTGGGCGCCAACGCCCACATCCAGCGGGACATGCCGTACGTCCTCGCCGCGCTGGGCCTCACCCGCGCCGACGGCACCAGCCGCAAGCGCGACTACGACCGCTTCCAGGCGGTGGTGGACCGCGCGTACGGTCCGGCCGTACGGGAAGTCGCCCGGCGCTACGACCCGTTGGTCTCACTCGCCGACGACCGGTGGAACCCGATTGCCGGGTACACGGCGCACGGGCTGTTCAGCCTGTGGCGCCAGCGGGCCTGGTCCTACGCCGAGCAGCTCGCCGAGGCCGAGGCTGCCGGGGGCCCGGCGGCCCGTGCCCGCGTGGTCGACGCCATCGAGGCGAACGCGGCGCAGTGGGCGACCCTGCTGGCCGTGGTGGAGGTCCCGGGCTACCGCACGCTGCGCGACACGTACTGCCAGGCCCAGCGGGAGGGTGTGACGGCCGGTGAGGTCGCGGCCGCTCCGTAACGGACGGCTGGTCATCCGTTCCCGGTGGTGCCGTCCGGGCCGGCTTCCGCGGTGCCGTTCTCGCTGCCGTTCTCGCTCACCTGGTCCATGACCCGCTTGCCGATGACGGCGGCCGCGGCGAGCGCGCTGCCGACGAAGGCGGCGGCCAGGGTCCAGGGCTGGTCGAAGCGGTGGCCGGTGGCGTGGTCGAGGGAGAACCGGCCCGCGCCCGCCATGCCGAGGGCGGCGGCGGTGAAGCCGAGGAAGGCGGGGTACTCGAAGCCGCCGGACTGGTTGAAGAACCCGGCCGGGGCGTGCACGGAGACGGCCCCGGCCATGGCACCGGCCGCGATGGCCCCGGCGGCGGGCGTGGCGAGTCCGAGGGCGAGGAGCGTGCCGCCGCCCGCCTCGCCGAGCCCGGCGGCGATGGCGCTCTGCCGACCGGGGCGGAAACCCATGGCCTCCATGGCCTTGGAGGTCCCCGCGATGCCTCCGCCGCCGAACCAGCCGAACAGCTTCTGGGTGCCGTGCGCGGCGAGTACCGATCCGGTGCCGACCCGCAGGAGGAACAGGCCGAGGTCGCGTCGGGTGGTGCGGTCCATGGAGGTCTCCCGGGGCATGCGGGTGGGGGCGTACGCCTCCACTCTGGCCGCCGTACGGCCCCGAGTCGGCCCGTTGCTGGGCCGTCCGGGTCATGGCCGCCGCATCACGGCACCGAACTGGTGCGCTACATTTTGCGCGCTTGACCGCGATCACCATGATCTTTTCATCGATACGGAGCCGGCATCTCAATGAGCGACATCGTCAATGGACTTGGCCGGGCCAGCGCCTACGGAGCCCTCGGCGTGGTCCTGCTGATTCTCGGCATCGTCCTGGTGGACGTGCTGACGCCCGGAAAGCTCGGCCGGCAGATCTGGGAGCAGCGCAACCGCAACGCGGCCCTGCTGCTGAGCTCGGCCCTGCTCGGTATCGGCGGCATCGTCTTCACCTCCATCTGGACGACGTACACGGACTTCGGCAAGGGGCTGGTGTCCACCGCGGCGTTCGGCCTGCTGGGCCTGGTGATGATGGCCGTGGCCTTCTGGGTGGTCGACCTGATCACGCCGGGCCGGCTGGGTGCCACGCTGGTCGAGCCGGAGCCGCACCCGGCGGTGTGGGTGACGGTGTCGTGCAACCTCGCGGTGTCGGCCATCATCTCGGCGTCCATCGCCTAGGCCCTGTTCGGCCGATGGGGCCGATCAGGCCGGGCCGTGGCCGTGGAGCGGCTCCACCTCCAGGAAGCGCCGTTTGCGCGGGCCTCGGTAGAGCAGCGCCTCCCAGCCCAGCGGGGTGAGGGCCCGGGCGCACGCGGACAGGGCGGTCTCCTCCTCCTGGGCGGCTCCGCCGCCGGGCGGGCCGAGCCATTCCACCCGTACCGTCCCGGGCCGCTCCCCCGCCGTGACGCGGTACCCGGTCGCGACGCGCCGGCCGTCCGCGTCGACGGCCGAGGGCGTGATGCCGGCGGCCTCCAGGGCCAGCGCCACGGCCCGGACGGGCTGGTTCAGCTCCCAGGCGGCGGGCAGGGCCCCGGGGTCGCCGCCCCGGGTGCCGGTCAGCCGCCTGATCTGGAGCATCCCTTCGAACGCGACCCGCACCTCTGCGGCGCGGCGCTCCGCCGAGGCCCCGTCCGCCGGGGCCGGGCCGTCGCCCGTGGCGGCCTCGAAGCCCGCGCCGGTCACCGGAGCCTCCGGATGTCACCGCGCACCCGGTAGAAGCCGCCCGACGCGGCGTGCAGCGCGTCGACGACGTACCGCGCGCCCGGCTCGCGTATCGCGCGCGGGAACTGGACGTTCCACGACCGGTCGTAGCCGTCCGACACGACGTGGACGCGCGTCCGGCCGCCTTCCTGCACGCACTCGACGACCACGGAGCCCGCGGGGGCCGTGGTCACCGTCGTCACCGAGGCGGCGGCGGTGGCCGGGGCGTAGGTGGGCAGGGCGGCGGCGAGCTTCACGTCGCGGGCGACCGGGACCGTGCCCTGCTGGGCGGCCGCGATCGCCGCCTCGCTCGCGTCCACGCACACCAGCGAGCCGTCCGTGGTGACCAGGTACAGCCGCTCGTCGCGGTACTGCATGGAGAGGGCCGAGCCGCTGCCCGTGCCGAGCTTCCACAGCCGCGTGCCGTCCCGGTCGAAGCAGTACACCGACGACGCGCCGTCCCCGGCGAAGACGAAGCGGCCGCCGGGCGAGGTGGCGCACGAGTACACCGCGCTGTCGCAGCCGTACGTCGCCTCGATGGCGCCGGTGGCCTTCGACAGCCGCTGGACGACGCGATGCCCCGTGCCCGCGTACACGGCGTCGTCCTCCTGCCAGCCGAAGAGCACCGCGCCGCGCGTGGGCGTGTGCCACAGCTCGGATCCGCCGTCCGGGGTGTGCGCCGTCACGCCGTGGGTGTGCCCGTGGTAGACGGCCCGGTCGTCGGCGCGCACCATCCAGGCGTGTTCGCCGCGGCCGCCGCGCGCCCACTGGTGCTCGTCCTCGTGGTCGATGACGGTGAGCCGTCCGGCGCGGTCCGCGACGTTGAGCACGCCCTGGTGGATGTCGAGCCAGAAGATGTCGACGTCGGCGGCGATGTCGTACGCCGCGAACGGCAGCTTCGACGACAGGTCGTACACGCGGCCGTCGTCGCAGCCGGCGTAGATCCAGAAGTCGTCGGCGACCAGGCACTTGACGCCGTCCGGCAGCTGGTAGCGGGCGAGGACCTCGCCGCCGTGCGCGAGGGTGTAGACGTCACCGGCCTGGTTGCCCACCCAGCAGCGCTCGTCGTCGATGTGGATGCCGAACGCCGCGGAGCCGGTGCGGAACCGCCACAGCACCGGCGCGACCCGGCGGGCGGTGGAGGGCGCCGACGTCACCTGGCGGCGCGTCACCGAGCGGGGGGCGCGCTGCCCCTGCACGGCCGGGGCGTACCCCTTGCGGACCTTCTCCCCTATCTTCTTGGCCGCCGCGGCCTGGGCCTTCTCGGTCGTGGGGAACGTCGACGTCTGCGTCTGCCCGGCGGCTCCGATCCGGCCGTACCGAACGGTCACGACCTGCCCCTCCACCGTCACTTCGTAGAACTTGTGCGCGCCGCCACCGTCCTGCGACAGCTCCAGATACGTCTTCGACATGGCAGACCTCTCCCCAGGTCAGGCCCGGCGGCGTGTTCCCCGGGTCCCACTGCCTGAACAGTAGAAGCCGCCACTGACAATCGGCCCGGCTCCCGGTCGGAGCAGTCCGGCGGGCGGGACGGGGGCCCGGGCGGTGACGATGGACGGGCCGGGAACCGATCGGACCAGCGAGGAGCCGGGAGCAGGGGGCCAACGGCCAAAAGCCAGGAGCAAGGAGCCGGTAGCGAGGAGCATGCGTGAGCCTGGGTGAGCCGAGGAGGCGCCGGTCGCGGACCGCCGTCTCCGTCACCGTGCTCGCGGTGTTCGCCGCCGCCTCGCCGTGGCTCACGCCGTCCGCGGCCCCGCCGCCCGGTGCGGACGTCGCGCAGGGGCGCGCGCCCTCCGGGAGCGGCCGCCATCAGGGGCCCCGGCCCGCCATCGTGCTCCGGGCGGCGTGGCGGGCCGAGAGCGTGGACACGGCCCCGGCGGGCGTCCGGTACGCGCCCGCCGTGAGGGCCGCCGTCATCCACCACACGAGCACGCCGAACGGTTACGACTGCGCGAGCGTACCGAGCACGCTGCGCGGTCTGTACGCCGGGCACGCGCACGGACGGCACTGGGACGACATCGGCTACAACTTCCTCGTCGACGCCTGCGGCACCATCTACGAGGGCCGGGCGGGCGGCGTCGACCGGGCCGTCGTGGGCGCGCACACCCGCGGGTTCAACGAGGGGACGGTCGGCATCGCGGCGATCGGCACCTTCGACGGCGGCGAGACCGTCCCGGAGCCGATGCTCGCCGCCATCGCCCGGCTGGTCGCCTGGAAACTCGACCCCCTCGGACCGGACCCGCGCGGCAGCGTGGCGCTGGTCTCCACCAACGACGAGGCCCGGTACCCGAAGGGTGCGAAGGCCCTGCTGCCGGTGGTCGGCGGGCACGCGGACGGCTATCCGACCCGCTGTCCGGGTGCCGCTCTGTACGCGAGGCTGCCGGACATCGCGGCCAGGGCGGCCCGTATCCAGCACCGTTGAGAGCGCCGCCGGGAACGCCGCCGGGGGTACTGGGACGTCAGTCCGGGAGGCCGAAGTCCTGCACCCACCATGGGCCGTTGGAGCGGAGGTTCACGCCGACGCCGATGTCCTTGAAGGCGCAGTTGAGGACGTTCTTGCGGTGCTCGGGACTGCTCATCCAGTCGCGCATGGCCCGCGCCGGGCTCCGCGGCCCGCGGTGGATGTTCTCGCCCCAGGTCCTCCAGCTGTAGCCGGCGGCCTCCATCCGCTCGCCGGCGTCACGGCCTTCGGGCGTGTCGTGGCGGTAGTAGCCGCGGGCGGCCATGTCGTCGGCGTGTCCCTGGGCGGCGGCCTTCAGCCGGCTGTTGGTGCGCAGGGCGGAGCAGCCGGCTTTCCTGCGCTCGGTGTTGGCGAGGGCGACGATCTGCTCGGCGTACGAGGCCGCCGTGCCGACGGCTCTCTCCACGCCGGAGCGGGGCATGTCCGCGGCCTCCTGCGGGTGCGCGGGCCGGCCGCCCACACCGGCCCTGACGGCTTGCGCGTCGCCGTCCGTACGGGCGGTCCCGACGATCACGGCGACGACGGTGGCAGTCGCTGCCGCCACCGTGCCGCTGAGCACCGTGCCAAGGGCCGGTCCGCCGCCGCGTATTCGCGCCCGTTCCGCTCTTCGCCCCCGTAGCCGGGCGCGGCCATGGTCGTGGTCGTGGTCGTGGTGATGGTCGTGGTGCGGGTGGTGAGGGCGTTGCTTGTGCACGTGTATCTCCCGATCTCCTCGGGGGCGTACCCCACTCGGCCTACCGAGCCCGGAGGGGCCTCGCCCCGGAGTGGCCCGTCACGTGGTCACCGCGGGCCGGTGCACCGGCCGACAGCAACGCGACAAGGGTGGACATATAGATGATTATGTCGACGTGAGCATTCAGGGTCAGGTCGATCACCTCGCGGCCGACGACGGCAGGGCACCGACCATGGGCGTCGAGGAGGAGCACTTCCTCGTCCATCCCGGCAGCCGGGCCGTCGAGTCGGCGGGCCCCCGCGTCGTCGCCCGCGCCGCGCGGGTCCTGGGCGATCCGGTCTCCGGTGAGTACACCCAGTGCCAGGTCGAGGTGAAGACCCCGCCGTGCTCGGACGGAGCGCGGCTGCGGGCGGAGCCGGCCGTACGTTCCGGCGGAGTTCGTGCTGGGCGAGCACCCCCAGCGCGCGTGGCCCGGCCCACGTCCGGCGACGGACCCGCCCTGTGGATGGTGGACGCGGGGCGGCAGGGCGAGCGGGGCGTACGGCTCGCCCCCGCCGTGCTGGACGCGGCGGAACGGCAGCGGGCGGCCGGCGGCCGAGGACGACGGGGGCGTGCACTTCTCCCTCTCGCACAGCGACGATCTGGTGCTGCTCGCGTTCGCCGCCGTACCGGTCGGCGTGGACGTGCAGAGGGGTCCGTTCCGCTCTGCAACCGGCGGAGGCGCGGGAGCTGGCCGCGCTGCCGGAAGCGGAGCGCCCGGCGGCCTTCGCCCGGGCGTGGGTGCGCAAGGAGGCGTACCTGAAGGGCATCGGAACGGGCCTGGGCCGCTCGCCGTCGCTGGACTACGTGGGTACGGGCCCGGATCCGGCGGACGGCCCGCCGGGGTGGAGGGTCTCCGACGTGGTGGTGCCGGAGGACTTCACGGCCGCGGTGGCGGTGCGGCGGAGCCCCTGAGGATCAGGTGCCCGGCGGCGCGGCGTCGCCGGTGACGACCAGGTGTTCCGCGGCAGCCCGCGCCGCGGTCAGCGCCGCTTCGCGATCGGTACCGCGCTGGCTGAGGACGACGCGGGTGCTGAGGCCGTCGAGGAGCGCGAGCAGCAGGTCGGCCCGGTCCGGGATCTGCTCGGGGGTGATCCCGAAGCGCCCCTGGGCGACGCCCTTGGCGAGGAGCGCCTCCAGGTCGGTCTGCCAGGCGCGGTCCAGCTCCTCCTGCGCGTCCCGCAGCGGGCCCTCCCCCGTCGTGCGGGCCCAGAGCTCGATCCACAGCGTCCAGCGCGGGTCGCGGGGTCCGCGCGGCAGGTACATCCCGAGGAACAGGTCCAGCTTGCGCTCGGCGGTGGTACGGCGCGTGAGGAGGGCCCGCCGCTCTTCGCCGAGCGCGGTCTCGCTCCAGCGCAGGGCCTCCAGCAGCAGCCGGTCCTTGCTGCCGAAGTAGTACAAAATGTGGCCGCCGCTGGTGCCGAGGCGTTCGGCGAGGGACGCCATGGTGAGGGAGGCCAGGCCGTCCTCGGCGATGACCGTCATGGCCTCTTCGAGCATCCGCTCCTGCGCGATGCGTCCGTCCCGCCGCCGCGCCGTTGCCGCCACGCGCCCATTCCTCCAGTCGGCCGCCACCTTGTCGTGCTGTCCGTCGTGACCTTATCCCGCGGATCCGGTTCCGGGTCTTGACGTGTGCGGAAGCATGCCACATCTTGAATGCCGTTCTAAGTTCTAGAACGTCATTCAAACTTTCCGAGAGAGGTCCGGATGAGACACGCCACCGGTGTGGAGAGCGACGAGGTCTTCCGGGTCGAGACCCACGGCATCGACACCATCCCCGACGAGGACCGCCACGGCAGCCCCAAGGACCTCTTCTGGCTCTGGTTCGGCTCCAACCTCACCTTCACGTACGTCATCAACGGCGCCCTCGCCGTCGCGTTCGGGCTCTCCTTCTGGCAGGCGACGGCCGTCGTCGTCATCGGCGGCCTGGCCTTCTTCGTCGTCAGCGCCGCGGGCCTCAGCGGCATCCGCACCGGCACCGCGACGCTCGTCATCTCGCGCGCCGCCTTCGGCCACCGCGGCAACCTGCCCGCCGGAGTCCTCAACTGGGTGGTCAGCATCGGCTACACCGTCGTCAACACGGTGGTGGGCACCCTCGCCCTCGAAGCCTTCCTCGCCGACCTCGGCTGGGGTTCGCCCGGCGACGCCGGCCGCGCCCTCGCGCTCCTGGTCACCCTGGCCCTCACCTTCGTGGTGGCCATGTGGGGCCACGCCACGGTGCAGGTGGCCGAGCAGTGGCTCGCCTACGTCCTCGCCGCCGGCTTCGGCGCGTTCCTCGTCTTCACGATCCCGCAGGCCGACTTCGGCGCCCCGGCCGCCGCGGCCGTCCCCGCCCTGTCCGCGTGGAGCTGGGCGCTGGTCGTCGCGCTCTCCAGCCCGTTCTCGTACCTGCCGATGCCCGCCGACTACACGCGCTACCTCCCCAAGGACACCTCGCTGCGCGCCATCACCTGGAGCGGGGCGCTCGGCGGCTTCCTGTCCTCCGTGGCGCTCGGCGTCGGCGGGGTGGCCGCCGCGACGGCGACGGACATGACGGACGCGGTGGCGGGGGCCGAGTCCCTGCTCCCCGGTTGGTTCCAGCCCCTCTTCCTCGTCCTGGTGCTCGGCGGCTCCGTCACCAACTCGATCATCACGCTCTACTCCTCCAGCCTGAACCTCCAGGTCCTCGGCATCCCCTGGAACCGCGCCAAGACCATCGTCATCAGCGCGGCCGTCACCGCCGCAGGCTCGCTCGCCGCGCTGTTCCACACCGACTTCACCTCGTCCCTCCTCTCCTTCCTGTCGCTGCTGATCATCGTGTTCGCGCCGTGGAGCGGCGTGTTCCTCGCCGACATGCTGCTGCGCCGCTGCCGGTACGACGCCCACGCGCTGCACGCCGGCCGCGGCGGCGCCTACTGGTACCGCGCGGGCTTCAGCCCGGCCGGCATGGCGGCGCTGCTCAGCGGGCTCGTGTTCGCCCTGCTCACCTGCGACTCGGAGCTGTGGACCGGCCCCCTCGTCGCGCCCCTCGGCGGCGCCGACCTCACCCTGCTGGGCTCGGTCGTCGCGGGCCTCACCTACTGGGCGCTGAGCCGCCGCACCCGCCTCCTCACCCCCGCCGTCTGACACTTCTCAGGAGCACCCCCGCATGTCACCCTCCCCCGCCGACCTGGTCCTGCGCGGCGCCCGCGTCCACACCGTCGACCCGCGCCTGCCGCACGCCGAGGCGCTCGCCGTACGGGACGGGCGGATCGTCTGGCTCGGCGCCGACGCGGACGCCGCCGCCTGGACCGGGCCCGGCACCCGCGTGATCGACGCCGCCGGACGGCTCGTCCTGCCCGGCTTCGTCGACGCGCACAACCACGTACGCCTCGGTTCCGACGAGGCCTGCGTCCAGCTCGCGGGCGTCTCCACGCTCGACGGCATCCACGCGCGCATACGGGCCTGGGCCGAGGCCCACCCGGACGCCGAGTGGATCGAGGCGGAGGCGTTCGACTACTCGGCCATCCCGGGCGGCCGCATGCCGCACGCCCGCGACCTCGACCCGGTCACCGGCGACCGCCCCGCCTTCGTCCTCAGCTACGACGTGCACACCGCCTGGCTCAACACGGCGGCCCTGCGCAGGCTGGGCATCGACCGGCACCGTACGGACCTGCCCTTCGGCGACGCCGAGACCGATCCCCTCACCGGCGAACCCACCGGATTCATCAAGAACTTCGCCATCAAGGGCCTGTCCCGGGACGGCCACCGGGCGCTGCGCGAGCTGGGCGTACCGTGGGCATCGCCCGACCGGCAGTACGGGCGCCTCGCCAAGAGCCTCGACGACGCGGTCCGGTTCGGCATCACCACCGTCGTCGAGCCGCAGAACTCCCTCGACGACGTCGCCCTCTTCGTGCGCGCCCGCGCCGAGGGGCGGCTGCGCAGCCGTCTCGTCGCCGCCCTGTTCCACCCGCGCGGCACCGGCGACGCCGACCTGGACGCATTCGCGGCGGCCGCGCGCCGCTTCGACGACGACCGGCTGCGCGTGGGGCCGCTGAAGCTGTACATCGACGACGTGGTCGAGCCGCGCACCGCCGCCCTCCTCGAACCGTACGCGGGCTGCGGGCAGCACCGCGGCGACACCTTCTACCCGCCGGAGGAGTTCGCGGAGCTGCTGGCCCGGCTCGACGCGCGGGGCTTCCAGTGCTTCGTGCACGCCACCGGCGACCGGGGCATCCGTACGGTCCTCGACGCGGTCGCGCACGCCCGGGCGGTCAACGGCCCGCGCGACGCCCGCCACCAGGTGGTGCACGTGGAGTGCCTGGACCCGGCGGACGTGCCGCGCTTCGCCGAGCTGGGGGTGGTGGCGTGCATGCAGCCGCGCCACTGCGCGCCCGAGATCGCCGGTCCGGGCCAGGACTGGGCGGAGAACATCGGCGCGGACCGCTGGCACAAGGCGTGGCCCATGCGCAGCCTGCGCGACGCCGGGGCGGTGCTGGCCTTCTCCAGCGACTGGAACGTCGCGGAGATGGACCCCATGGTGGGCCTGTACACGGCGGTCACCCGCCTGCCGCTCGGCGGTGGCGGCGAACCGTGGATGCCTCACGAGACGGTGGACATCGAGACCGCCGTGCACGGCTACACGATGGGCTCCGCGTACGCCAACTTCCTGGAGGACGACCTCGGTTCGCTGACCGTGGGCAAGCTCGCCGACTTCGTCGTGCTCTCGCGCGACATCCTGCGCTGCGATCCCC
Organism: Streptomyces sp. NPDC003036; assembly: GCF_040611175.1. Taxonomy (NCBI): domain Bacteria; kingdom Bacillati; phylum Actinomycetota; class Actinomycetes; order Kitasatosporales; family Streptomycetaceae; genus Streptomyces; species Streptomyces sp. NPDC003036. Next base: position 27,927 of record NZ_JBEXNO010000005.1, read on the forward strand.
GGGACATCCCCGGGACCGTGGCGGAGACGGTCGTGGTCGGCGGCGAGGTGGTCCACACGGCCTGAACGCGCCGTGCGCACCCCGCGTAGTACGGGACGAAGACGACCGTACGAAAAGGGGGCGATCATCCGTGATTCCTCGCATGCTCCGGGCGAAGGCGAGGGCGAGGGCTGCGCGGCTCCGGGTCGACTACCCGCGCCGGGGCCGCGGCGGGGTGCGGCGGTTCCTGCCGTCCTGGCGTCAGGTGCTGGGCCTGGCGCTGCTCTGCTGCGGCGCGCTCGCCGCGCTGGTCGGTTACGTCTACTCCACCGTGCGGATCACGGACGTCAACGCCACCGCCCGCACGGAGGCCACCGTCTACTACTGGGCGGACGGCAGCCAGATGGTCAGCGTCGGGGCGGTCAACCGGCAGAACGTGCCCCTGTCCGACATCCCGGTCTCCCTCCAGAACGCCGTGATCGCGACCGAGAACGCCGGCTTCTACACCGACCCCGGCTTCTCGGTCCGCGGGCTCGCCCGGGCGGTGTCCAACATGGCGCAGGGCGAGGAGATCCAGGGCGGCTCCACCATCACGCAGCAGTATGTGAAGAACACATACCTGACGCAGGAGCAGACCCTCGACCGCAAGCTCCGGGAGCTGTGCCTGGCGGTGAAGCTGTCCAGGAACCTGTCGAAGCAGGACATCCTCCAGGGCTACTTCAACACCAGCTGGTTCGGGCGCAACGCCTACGGGGTGCAGGCGGCGGCGGTCGCGTACTACGGCATCGACGCCAAGGAGCTCGACCCGGCCCGCGGCGCCCTGCTGGCCGCGCTGCTCAAGGGCGGGGATCTGTACGACCCCTCCGTGAGCGAGGCCCACCACCGGCGCGCGGTGGCGCGCTGGCGGTACGTGCTGGACCGGCAGGTGGAGCTGGGGTTCATGTCGCCGCAGGAGCGGGCGAAGTACACCGTCTTCCCGGAGCCGCGCCCGCGGTCGGCGTCCCTGTCCACCAGCCTGTCCGGCCAGATCGGTTACCTGGTGGACGTCGCCAACAAGTACATCGAGCGGCGCACCGGGCTGACCGCCGAGGACCTGGGCCGCGGCGGCTACCGCGTCCGTACGACCTTCGACCGGGCCCTGGTGGAACAGCTCGAACGGACCGTGGAGGACGTCACCGCGCGCTCCCCCGAAGCCGGCGAGGACCTCCAGGTCGGCGCCGCGTCCGTACGCCCGGACGACGGAGCCGTCCTGGCCGTGTACGGCGGCCCCGACGCGACCGAGCACTTCGCCAACAACGCCGACACGTCCGGTGTGCCGGTGGGGTCCGCGTTCCGGCCGTTCGTGCTGGCGGCCGCGGTGCGCGACGGCGGCGACCCGGAGGACGTGGAGGACGGGGACGCGCGGGACGTGGAGCCGGGCGCGGTCCGGGACGTGGCGGTCGGCGCGGGTCTGCTGCCGCAGAGCATGGCGCCCCTGGACCGGTCCTTCACCTCCGGCACGTCGACTCCCAGCGCCGTACGGATGGCGGACGCGTACGCCACGTTCGCCAACGGCGGCCGGCACACCGACCTGTACGCGGTCACGGCGATCAGCCACCAGGGCAAGCCCCTGGAGGGCCTGGAGCGGCCGGGCGAACGGCAGGTGCTGGACGGCGAGGTGGCCGACGAGGTCGTGGAGCAGATGCGGGACGTGGCCGTGAACGCGCTGGACCCGGGCGCCCTGCGCACCGTCGGCCCGGTCGCCGCGGGCCGCACCGACGCCGGGGACGGGCTGCCCGCCGCCTGGTTCGTGGGTGCGACGGAGGAGATGTCGACGGCCGTGACCGTGTTCCGCGCGGAGCCGGGCAAGGACGGTCTGCTGCCGCTGACGGGCGGCGAGGACCTGCCCCTGGGGGTGTGGTCGTCCTACATGACCACGATCCAGTAGGCACGGATACGGGTACGGCGAAGAGGCCGGCGTCCGGGGGACGGACGCCGGCCTCTTCGCGTGGGCGGGCTTGGCTAGGCGGTTCCGCTGAGCCGCGCGAAGACCACCACGTTGTCGGAGTAGTACCGCTGCGACTCGTCGTACTGACCGCCACAGGTGATCAGGCGCAGTCCCGCGTGGTCGATGTTCTTGTAGACCTCGACCGTGGGGAACCGGTTCTTCGGGTACTGCGCGACGCGCTCCACCTTGAACGTCGCCGTCTTGCCGTCCTCGCGCTCGACCTTGATGGGGTCACCGGCCTTGAGCGAGGTGAGCCGGTGGAAGACGGAGGGCGCGCCGTTCCAGGTGACATGGCCCGCGATCACGGCCGGTCCCTCGTCCCCGGGCGTGGGGCCGGGGACGTACCACCCCGCCTTGGCGGGGTCCTGGGGGGTCTCCATGGTCCCGTCCTTCTTCTGCCCGAGCCGTTCCAGGCTGGAGGAGACGCCGATGGACGGGATGGACAGGCTGCGGGGAGCGGGCTTCTCGCTCCCCGCGGGCTGCTGTTGCGCCTGCTGCCCCGGTTCCTGACCCGGTGGCCGCTGTGCGGGCTGCTGTACGGAGGCCGGCTGCGGTGCCTGCTCACCGCCCGCGCATCCGGCGAGCAAGAAGGCCGCCGCCACGACGCCCGCCGCTGCGGCGCGGCCCCTCACGCGCCGCTCCTGCCGTACCGGGCACGCCCGCGCCCCCGGGACCGTACGAGCGCGCCGGCCACCGCCGCCATGCCCGCCGCCCCGGCGCCGAGCAGCGCCGCGGGCGTCCGCGGACCGGCCACGGTGCCTCCGCCGGTCTCGACGCCACCCACCGGGATGGACCCGACGGCCGCGCCTTCCACCAGGCCGCAGACGGCGGGGGCGGTGGCCTCCTGCGGGAGCTTGGGGTCGAGGTCGCTCTTGCCGACGCCGAAGTCGTACTCCTTGTTGCCGTTCGGATCGATGCCGTGCTGCACGACGTGCAGGTCCTTGATGTGGTCGGCGACGTCCTGGGAGACGTTGATGGTCCGCTCGTAGGACAGCTTGCCGTCCTTGTCGGCGACCGGCATGCGGTCCACGGCGAGCCCGCTGTCGGGCGAGGTGTCGCCCTCCGTGGTGAGCGAGATGTTGATGTCGCCGTAGATGGGCACGCCCTCGCTGGTGGTGACGATCCCGTCGCCGTCCTTGTCGGCGCTCGCGTCCGGGCAGCGGAAGTCGTGGCCGTCGGTGGAGCCGTGGATGTGCTGCGCGTGGGGCTGTCCCGGCGTGAGCCCCTCGGACTCGATCTTCACGGTGAGCCGGGTGCCGTCGAGACTGAGCATCACCGTGCCGTTCGCGCCGGAGTCGTTCAGCGGATCCAGGTCGATCTGGAACGCCGTCCCTTCGCCGGACTGCCCTGCGGACTGCCCTGCGGCCTGGCCGCCGCCGTGGTCGTCGGCCGTGGCGGAGGGCGAGACGGCCGCCGCGAGCGCGAGGGCGGCGGGCAGGGCGATGAGCGCGGTGAGGCGGGCCGTACGGCGGGTGGTGCGCTTGACTATCACGATGCGTTCGTTACCTTTCCGGTTCGCCCGTCAGCCGGTGCGGCGGACCTGGGCGTGCTGTGGGGTGGGGGCGTGCGGCGGGAGCGTGGCGACCTGCGCCGTCTCGCTCAGCCGCGTCACCTGCGGGCGGGCCCGGTCGACCGCCGCCGTCTCGGAAGGCGGGGGCGGTGCGGCCCTGTGCCGGTCGTCGGGTCCGTTCGCCACCGAGGACCAGGTGCGCAGGCGGTGGCTGGCGGCCTCGTCGAGGGTCACGGGCCCGCCGCGCTGCTCGGCCAGCCGGCTCGCCTCGCGGCCGAGGGCCGCGACGTCGTCCCAGCCGAGGCTGAGCACCACGGAGAGCTCGGCGCCGCCGCCCGGGAGCCCTTGCATCATCGGTTCACTGCGATCGGTCATGTCGCTCCTGTCGTCGAGCCTGTCGTCGAGGCAGAGACGTGTCGCCGCACCTGGCAGGGCGCAGGTAGCCGGTAGTACGCAGTGCGCGGGCGTCATGTTCACGGCGGGGCGCGGGCATGCGATCGTGGCCGTATGGGTTCGCCATCAGGCAAGGACGTCGCCGTACTGATCGGGTTGCAGGCGTCGGGGAAGTCCACCTTCTACGAGCGCTGCCTGTCGGACCGGTACGCGCTCGTGAGCAAGGACCTGATGCCGCGGAAGGCCCGTCGCAAGCAGGAGCGGCAGATGCTGCTGGTGCGGGAGCACCTGGCCGCCGGGCGGCCGGTGGCGGTGGACAACACCAATCCGTCGCCGCAGGATTGGCAGCCACTCGTGGAGCTGGCCCACGCCGCGGGGGCGACGGTGACGGCGTACTGGTTCCCGCCGGACGTGGCGAGCTCGCTGCGGCGCAACGCCGCCCGCGAGGGCCGCGACCGCGTCCCGGAGGTCGGCGTCCTGGCCACGCTGAAGCGGCTGCGCAGGCCGTCGCCGTCGGACGGGTTCGACGCCGTACGGGAAGTGCGGTTCGACGGCCGCGGCGGCTTCGAGGTGCGGCCGGTACGACCGGGGCCACCGGTACGACCGGAGCGGCCGGAACCGCCGGCGCGGCCCTGAGGCGCGGCCGACGAGGCGGACCCCGGCCGGAGCCGAGGGGCGCTTACCGCTGGTCGGTGGTGCCGGCCCCGTCCAGCGCTTCCCGGATGATGTCGGCGTGGCCGGAGTGGTGGGCCGTCTCGCGGATCAGGTGCAGCAGGATCCGGCGCGCCGACCAGTGGACTGTCTCCGGCGGGGACCAGGGCGTCCGGGGAAGGGGGACGCTCTTGTCCAGGTCGGGCAGGGCGCCCACCGCCTCCTCGAGCGCCCGCGCCGCGGCCTTGTACGCCTCGAGCAGCGCCGGGAGCGTGTCCTCCTCGGTCATGCGGTACTGCCCGGTGTCGAGCATGCCGTCCGGGAGCTCCCCGTCGCCCTTCGCCATGATCCGCGTCCACACCTGTTCGCCGCGGGCCATGTGCTTGACGATCCCGCCCAGCGTGAGCTCGCTGACGGTGGTGCGCTGCCCGGCCTGCGCGTCGGTGATGCCGCGCACCGTGATGAGCAGCAGCTCGCGCTGCTCGGCGAGGGCGCGCAGCAGCTCACCGCGCTCGCCGGGGAGAGGGGAAGCAGAACTCTGCGGAAAAGTGGTCATGAGCCGACCGTAGGAGGCATGTAGGTCGGCAGGTGTCCGCGACTCCGTCGACGCCGAGCGTCAAGGAGCGCCGGGCGACCGGGGTGGGCTTGAGAGGATGGGGTCGGAGTGCCGCACCACTCAGGTGATGAGGAGGACGAGGAGGACTTCATGGACACCGCCGAAGAAGGACGGCAGCAGTTGGACGCGGCGAGCGTCCACAACGCGAAGCAGACGCTCTTCCAGCTGCTCGGCCGGGCGGGGGTCTTCTCCGGCGACGCCGAGGAGCTGATCGGACTCGTCGAGGCCGGTGCCCTCGCCGTCGCGTACCGGGAGGTCGGCGGGATCGGCCGGAGCGCTCCCGGAGAGAAGGGGGAGCTCTACGCATCAGGCTGGCTCGACGGCGCCCAGGCCGTCACGGACGGCCTCGGCGACCTCGCCGAACGGGCGCTGCGCCAGGCGGTCGCCTCCGGCCCGTCGGCCTCCGCTCCGGACGACCGCCCTCCCGTCAGGAAGATGCAGGTGGAACGGGCGAAGGTGGCGGTCACGCCCCTCTACCTCTCCTTCACCGACGTCTCCGACCTCGACCCCGAGGTCTCCGAGCAGGTGCTCACCGCGGTCCTCGGCACCATGGACTCCCGGCAGCGGGCCGGGTACGCGGGACAGCTGGCGGAGTTCGCCTCGGTCCACCGCGTACGTCTGGAGCGGCTGTACGCCGAGTACGGGCCGGGCAGCACCATCGCGATCCACGGCCGGTACTCCCTCATCCACTCCCCTACCAGCATCGCCGTACTGGAACGGCTCGCCACGGCGCCGTCGGAACTGCGGGAGGAGTGGGACGCCGCCGAACTGCCGCCCGCATGGCTGGAGGGCCTCACGACGGCCTGGGGCCCGCCGGCCTGACCCGAGCCGCCGGGGCGTCGCGGCGAGGAGGACGGCCGCCTGGGTGCCGGCGACGGGGAAGTCGGTGGAGACAGGGGCGGCCGTCATGCCGACGCCTCCAGCCACGGGATGTCGGCCGCGGTGTAACGGTAGGCGCGGAAGACGGCGTTGGGCTCGGACGGGAAGAGGCCCCGGACCTCGCTCTCGCCGTAGCCGCCGAAGTGGGGGACGACGTACTCCCAGCACAGGTAGCCGTCGCGCGTCACTTCGAAGAGCCGGCCCGACGGCGAGTCGGTGACCAGCGTGTTGCCGTTCGGCAGGCGCTGCGCGGAGCCCATGAAGGGTGCGAAGAAGAACTCTCGTGCCGGGTCGTGGTACTCCCACACGACGTCTCCGCCCGCCCGGTCGATCTCGATGACGCGGGAGTACGGCACGTCGCGGCCGGGCCGGAAGACGCCGTTGTCGAAGACCAGCAGTCGGCCGTCGTCCAGTTCGGTGGGCGCGTGCTGCTGACTGACCGTTCCGGGGCGGCTGCGCCAGAGGATCCCGCCGGTGTCACGGCTGATGACGACGACGGCCGAGACGCTCCGCAGGCTGGCGAGGACGTTGCCGTCCCGCAGGGGCGTGACGCTGTTGATCAGGGGCCAGTGCTCGCGGGCGTACGCCTCGTGCAACGCGAAGGACTCCCGGTCGAGGTGGTCCGCGGCCCGCCAGGACCACAGGAGTTCACCGTCCGGGCCGACCTCCCTGATGGTGTCGGCCCAGACGACGCCGCCCTCGGCCTCGGAGCCGGGCACTCCGCCCCGTACCGCCGCGGCGTCGGCCCCGGCCAGGGGTTCGAGGGCGGTGTAGAGGATGCGGCCGTCGTCGAGGTGGTGGGCGTCGTGGTGCTGGAGGGGGTCGCGGTGCTCCCGGAGCACGGTTCCGTCGGGGGCGGCGTGCAGCATGACGCCGCCCCGGTACTTGTGCCACATCGGGAAGAGGGCCTTCTCGCCCGGAAGCACGCCGTTGTAGGCGAGGGTTCCGTCGGCGAGGAGCCGGGCGTGGCGGCCGGGGCGGTAGGGGAGGTTCCACTGGTGGACGGTCCGGCCGTGGAGATCGATGAGGTAGACCTCCCCGGTGCCGGTGAGCGGTGCGTAGAGGGTGTAGCCGTCGGACGCGGCGGTCTCGTCGAGGGCGATGAGGCCGGTGGGACGCCGACGGCGTGAGTTCTGGTCGATCAAGGGCATGTCGGAACTCCTCGCGTCAAACTTTCTTTGATGAGAACAACCGACTTTGACGTTAGGGGCGTTGTGTGACGGGCGTGTGTCGGGAGTACGAAACCGTCTCCGGCTGTCTGCCGTGCGCCGCATAAGGTGCCGTCAGACGCCGTCGACCAGGGAGAACGGCGCCACAGGGGCAGGGAAGGACGGGACCATCCATGGAGGAGGCCGTGAACACACCGCGGGTCGGCGCTGCCGTACGCCGCCGGCGCCGGGCACTCGACCTGACGCTCGCCGAGGTGGCGCGGCGCAGTGGGCTCTCCTCCCCGTTCCTCAGCCAGATCGAGAACGACCGGGCGCGCCCCAGCATGCGTTCGCTGCAGCGGATCGCGGACGCCCTCGGCACCACGGCGGTACGACTGCTCGCGGCCTCGGACGAGACCCGCACCGTCGACGTGGTGCGCGTCGGCGACGACAGCGGCCTCGACCGGGAGGCGCGCGTCCGGCCGGTGGTGCGCGGCCGCCATCAGCTGCACGCGCTGGAGTTCACGGGCGGGCACGAGACGGACCGGGAGTTCCGGCACCCCAACGACGAGCTGATGTACGTGGCGGACGGCTCGGTGGAAGTGGAGGCCGACGGCCGGACGCACCGGCTGGGGCGAGGGGACACGCTGCTCCTGTCCGGGGGCGTCCGCCACCGCTGGCGTACGACCGATCCGGCCTCGCGGATCCTGGTGGTCGCGATCGGCGACCACGTGAAGATCCTGGAGTCCTGAAGGGGTTTGCGACGCGGCGGACCGCCACCACGTCAAGGTCACCCGAACGGGCGACCGGCGCCACGGCGGAGCGGGTAGGTGAACGGCGCGAACCTGGCCGGATCCCGCGCCGTTCGACCGGGGGGCGGCGCCGTCCTGGGGGCGCGACCGGCCCGTCGCCCACAAGGGCTCCACCAGGGGTGGCGGAATGTCGACGGTCGGCAGGTCAAACCAGGCCTCGAGCAAGATCACCGCATCGAGGTAATGCCTCGGATCGACTGCGCGAGGCGGGCTGAGGAACCGTTAGGGTTCCCCGAAATCTTGATGGATGGTCAGAGATTCACTCCTTTGCCTCCTTTACCCCTCCTTGACCGGTCGGCACCGCCGTGCGCCGTCCGCCACCCCTCGTAAGGAGAACGCGTACCGATGACCGTCGACAGTCCGGAAGCACAGCCGGACACCCAGGTGGCACTCCCTCAGCAGTCCCTCAGCACCGCGGCCGCCCGCAAGCTCGCCAGTACGACGAAGTCCGCGCCGCAGATGCAGGAGATCACCTCCCGCTGGCTGCTCCGGATGCTCCCCTGGGTCGAGACGAAGGGCGGTACCTACAGGGTCAACCGCCGGCTCAGCTACACCGTCGGCGACGGGCGAATCGAGTTCGTGCAGGACGGCGCCAGCGTCCGCGTCATCCCGCGCGAGCTCGGCGAACTGGCCCTGCTGCGCGGCTACGACGACGTGGAGGTCCTCTCCGCGATCGCCGACCGCTGCGTCCAGCGCGACTTCTCGGCGGGCGAGGTCCTCGTCCAGCGCGACACCCCGTCGGACCGGATCCACCTGATCGCCCACGGTCGCATCGGTCAGACCTCGGTCGGCCCGTACGGGGACGAGCTCAACGTCGCCGTGCTCGCGGACGGATCCCACTTCGGCGAGAACGCCCTCCTCGACGAGGACTCGCGGTACGACTACACCGCGACCGCCGAGACGTCCGGCACCCTGCTCACCCTCTCCCGGGCCGACTTCGCCGCCATCATGGCCACCGCGCCCAGCCTCCAGGAGCACATCGCCCGGTTCACCTCGCTCCCGCGGCAGGCGCAGAACCGGCACGGCGAGGCCGAGATCGCCATGTCGGCGGGCCATGTGGGCGAGGCCGTGCTGCCCGGCGCCTTCGTCGACTACGAGCTCAACCCACGCGAGTACGAGCTCTCCGTGGCGCAGACCGTGCTGAAAGTCCACACCCGGGTCGCCGACCTCTACAACGGGCCGATGAACCAGACGGAGGAGCAGCTCCGGCTCACCATCGAGGCGCTGCGCGAGCGCCAGGAGTACGAGCTCGTCAACAACCGCGAGTTCGGCCTCCTGCACAACGCCGACTTCAAGCAGCGGATCCAGACCCACTCGGGCCCGCCCACCCCGGACGACATGGACGAGCTGCTCTGCCGTCGGCGTGGCACCAGGCTCTTCCTCGCCCACCCGCGTACGATCGCCGCGATCGGGCGCGAGTTCAACGCCCGCGGCCTCTACCCGGACCATGTCGACCTCGGCGGCCAGTCCGTCCCGGCGTGGCGAGGGGTCCCCATCCTTCCCTGCAACAAGATTCCGATCAGCAAGGAGCAGACCAGCTCCATCATCGCCATGCGCACCGGCGAGGGGAACCAGGGCGTCATCGGTCTGCGCCAGACCGGTCTGCCGGAGGAGTACGAGCCGGGCCTGTCGGTCCGCTTCATGGGCATCAGCGAGCAGGCGATCATGTCGTACCTGGTCACCACGTACTACTCCGCCGCCGTCCTCGTACCCGACGCGCTCGGCGTGATGGAGAACGTGCAGATCGCTCGCAGGCGCGACTAGCGGAACCGCCTGGCGGCCCCGACGGTCCGGGGCCCCGCTTCTGCGGGACGCGCTCGCCCCTGGACCCGGAACCCCATCCACCACCAAGGAGCACGGATGCCCGATCCTGGGCTCTCCCCTCTGCAGTCGAGCCTCCCCGCCGCTGCGGCCCGCTTCGGGGCCGACGTCATCACCCGGATCCGCCTCCACGTCGACGGAGCGGCGGCCGACGCGGGCACCCCCGACGAGGCGCCGTTCACCCTGCCGACGGGCGGTCAGCCGCTGGTCGCCGCAGCGCCCAAGGCGGTCGAGGCGGCGGAGACGGCGGTGACCGCTCAGGGCGCCCCGGCCGGCCTCGCCTCCCCCGCCACGCCGGCGGCGCCCGCGCTCGAGCGGATCCTGCGCGGACCCAGCGGGCTCGGGACGGCCGGCCTCGCCCTCGCCCCACGCAACGGCGGTCCGGCCGCGGCCGCGGAGCCGGCGGAAGAGAAGTCCGAGGGACGACCCATCCCCGGTCTCTACTTCCACCCCGTCCCCGATCCCGACCCCGTCCGCGTGGACGAGGTCAGCCGCCGGATCAAGGCCTGGGCCCTGGACGAGGTCCAGCTCTACCCCGAGGAGTGGGAGGGCGAGTTCGACGGCTTCTCCGTCGGGCGCTACATGGTGGCCTGCCACCCCGACGCCCCGACGATCGACCACCTGATGCTCGCCACGCGGCTGATGGTCGCGGAGAACGCGGTCGACGACTGCTACTGCGAGGACCACGGCGGTTCGCCCGTCGGCCTCGGCGGCCGCCTCCTGCTCGCGCACACCGCCCTCGACCACCTCCACACCACCCCGGAGTACGCCCCGGCGTGGGAGGAGTCGCTCGGCTCGGACGCGCCACGGCGCGCGTACCGGAGCGCCATGGACTACTTCGTCCGGGCCTCCACTCCCTCCCAGGCCGACCGCTACCGGCACGACATGGCCCGCCTGCACATGGGCTACCTGGCCGAGGCCGCCTGGGCCGAGACCGACTACGTGCCGGAGGTGTGGGAGTACCTGGCGATGCGCCAGTTCAACAACTTCCGCCCCTGCCCGACCATCACCGACAGCGTCGGCGGCTACGAACTGCCGGCCGACCTGCACGCCCGGCCCGACATGCAGCGGGTCATCGCGCTCGCCGGGAACGCGACCACCATCGTCAACGACCTGTACTCGTACACGAAGGAGCTCGCCAGCCCCGGCCGGCACCTCAACCTGCCGGTCGTGCTCGCCGAGCGCGAGGAGCTCTCCGAGCGTGACGCGTACCTGAAGGCCGTCGAGGTCCACAACGACCTCATGCACGCCTTCGAGGCCGCCGCCGCCGATCTGGCCGCCGCCTGCCCGGCCCCCACCGTGCTCCGCTTCCTCAAGGGCGTGGCCGCCTGGGTGGACGGCAACCACTACTGGCACCAGACCAACACCTACCGCTACAGCCTGCCCGATTTCTGGTAAGAAATGGATTCCTCTGTGACCACCGAGCTCACCTCCTCCGACGCCGACGCCGCGACCATCCCGGGTCCCGCGACGCCCTACCAGGGGGACATCGCCCGCTACTGGAACAGCGAAGCCAGGCCCGTGAACCTGCGCCTCGGTGATGTGGACGGGCTCTACCACCACCATTACGGCATCGGCGCCGTCGACCACGCCGCCCTCGGCGACCCCGAGGACGGCGCGTACGAGGAGAGGCTGATCGCCGAGCTGCACCGGCTCGAATCGGCCCAGGCCGAGGTCCTCCTCGACCACCTCGGAACCATCGGACGCGAGGACACCCTCGTCGACGCCGGCTGCGGGCGCGGCGGCTCCATGGTGATGGCCCACCAGCGCTTCGGCTGCAGGGTGGAGGGCGTCACCCTCTCCTCCGCGCAGGCCGAGTTCGGCAACCGGCGCGCGAAGGAGCTCGGCATCGAGGACCACGTCCGCGCCCGCGTCTGCAACATGCTCGACACCCCGTTCGAGAAGGGCAGCATCGCCGCCTCCTGGAACAACGAGTCGAGCATGTACGTCGACCTGGACGACCTCTTCGCCGAGCACTCCCGCTTCCTCAAGGTCGGTGGCCGTTACGTGACGATCACCGGCTGCTGGAATCCGCGCTACGGCCAGCCGTCGAAGTGGGTCTCGCAGATCAACGCCCACTTCGAGTGCAACATCCACTCGCGCCGCGAGTACCTCCGCGCGATGGCCGACAACCGTCTGGTGCCGCAGGCCGTCATCGACCTGACCCCGGACACGCTGCCCTACTGGGAGCTGCGGGCCACGTCCTCGCTGGTCACCGGGATCGAGGAGGCGTTCATCGAGTCGTACAAGGACGGCTCCTTCCAGTACGTCCTGATCGCGGCCGACCGCGTCTGACCCGCCGGGCTCCTTGCGGGGCCGGCGTCCCACCCCCGGAAGCGATCTCGAGGCCGTATCGGAAGATCCGATACGGCCTCTGACGTGCGTGCGGCCAACGGCCTTACAACCCCTACCCGGTGGGACCGCCCCTTATCTCGCCCGCACATGGTGCGGGCGGTCCCCGACCGCAAGGGACACGACCTGCGGTACTCGGTGGACTCGCGCGAGATCCGCGCCGAGATGGGGTGGGCCCCCGCGGCACCGGCTCGAGGACGGGCTGGACGGCACGATCGCCTGGTACCGGGACAACCGGGCCTGGTGGGAACCGCTGGCACGTCACCTGGCCACCTGACCCGGTGCCCGTGGCGGGCGGTGGTACCAACTGGTCCCCAGAACGCCCGGCCACACAGCCGGTCTCGGGCCATCAGCCGCTGAGCCGAATGCGACAGCTCCGTCGCCGTGTCAGTGGCCGGCGTTACCGTGATGCGACGCCGGCACGATCAAGGGGAGCAGGGATCGGGCCGCTCCGGTCGCCCGTCCCGCGCCAGTTCGGCGTTGAACTGCGCGCCCGCCAGCAGCACGACATGGGAGACCCACAGCCACACCAGGAACGCCACCACACCCGCCAGGGAGCCGTAGAGACGGTTGTACGTCGCGATGTGCGACGCGTAGAAGGCGAAGCCCGCCGACGCCAGCAGCCAGAGCAGCACCGCCAGTGTTCCGCCGGGCAGCGTCTGCCGCACACCGCGGGTCTCCGGCGGCCCGGACCAGAAGAGGAGCAGGACCAGGGCGACGACCACCGTGAACAGCAGCGGCCATTTCAAGCCCGCCCAAACGAGGGCGGCCTGATGGTCCGTTCCCGTGCCCCGGCCGATGGCCCGGGCGACCCGCTCGGCGGCCGTGAGCGTCAGCACCCCGCTGACCAGCAGTGCGAGCACGGTCAACGCCCTGAGCAGGATGGCGGGGAACGTCCGCCACGCCGGACGGCAGTCGGGAACGTCGTACATCGCGTGCAGCGCCCGCCGGAAGACGGCCAGGTAGCTGGAGGCGGACCACAGCGCGGCGCCGGCGGTGACCACGAGCAGGAGCCAGCGGACCGACGGGTCCTCCTGCGGGCTGCTCAGGGCCTGGGCGAGGACCGGACGGGCCGCCTTCGGCACGAAGGCGGCCAGTTGCGCGACGACCTCCTGGGGGGTGTCCGTGCCGACCAGGGCGATGGAGAAGACCATCACCAGCAGGGCCGGGAAGACGGCCAGCACCGCGTAGTACGTCAGCGCCGCCGCCCAGTCGGTGAGGTCGTCCTCCCAGACGGCGACCGGTGTACGGGCCATTGCGCGCGCGTACGCCCCGTGCTCGCGCCGACCGGGCGCCGAGCCGCTCGCGGGGACACCGATCGTCATGACACCACCGCTCCGTTCGAGGCCTGCCGTCCCCCGGCCGCCACCGCCCCGGGCGACTGCCGGCGAGTTGCGTGTCTGGTGCCCCGTCAGGGCGGCGTCACGCCAGGGAGCCCCGCCGTGTCACCGCGCGTGCCTGCCCTTCGCCGACTTCGGCTTCCCCTGCCGCGCCTCGGCCTTCTCAGGAGCCGGGCCGGCTGCTCCGGGACCGGCCACACGGCCGCGCTGCCGCTCCCAGCCGCCGGGAGCCGACGGCGTGCCGCTGTCCACCGCCGCGTCCTCGGCGCCGGTGACCTGTCGGCTCCCGGTGTACGAGGGGGACCGCGGCGCGGACGCGGAGACGGCGGCTCCGGCCGGCGGAGCGGGCGAGGCGGTCGGGGCGGCCGACGAGGACGGGGAGGACGGGGAGGAGGAGGCGGACGCCCTCGACCGGTTCGCGTCCGGGGAGGCCGGCTCGGCCGTGGCGGGGCGGGGCGGACCGGACGCGGCGTTCTCCGCCTCGGCGGACGGCCCGCCCACCGAACCGGCCAGTCCGACGCCGAAGACGGTCAGGGCCGCGCCGGCGGTCAGCAGGATCCGGCCGGCCCGGCGTGAGGCGGGCCGGCCGGTAGAGGATCGTGCGGGCACCGGCCCGCCGTGTGCGGGGACGGCGGCCTCGACGCCTGCGATCCCCGGCGCGGCACCCGCCCCGTGCGACGTCAGCGTGTCCGGGTTCCGCTCGCCGGCGCCGTTCTCGCCGCTCACGGGCGGAGCCCCGAGCACGGAGGATCCCGCGGGCGCGTCGGCCGCTGCCGCGAGGTCCTCCGATGCCAAGGCGGCCAGGGCGCGCCCACAGGCCCGGGCGTCCGGCCGGCGGCTCTCGTCCGCGTCGGTCATGGCTTCCAGCAGTTCGACGAGCGCCGCCGGTATGTCCGGCGGAATGACGGGGGGCCGGTGCAGGCGGGCGATCGCAGCCTCCAGCGGCGCCCCGTCGTACTCCAGTTCACCTTTGATGGACTCGATGAGCACCAGTCCCAGGCTGTAGATGTCCGCTGCCGGCCCGGCGCCCCGGCCCAGCACCTGCTCCGGGGCCATGTAGGCGGCGGTCCCCACCAAGGCGCCCGGGACGGTCTGGGCCGTGGTGCCGAGCAGCCTGGAGATGCCGAAGTCCGTCAGGTGGGGGCCGCCCGCCTCGTCCAGCAGGATGTTCGCAGGCTTGACGTCGCGGTGGACGACTCCGGCCTCGTGCACATGGGCCAGTGCCGAGGCCAGCGCGGCCCCGATCCGGCACGCCTCGGCGGGCGCCAGCGGGGCCGCGGCAATCCGCCGGCGCAGCGTCGTGCCCCTGACCAGCTCCATCACCAGATAGGGTGTTCCGTCGTCCCGGCCGCAGTCGTACACGGTGATCAGGCCGGAGTGCTGCAACCGGGCCAGCAGCCGGCCCTCGCTGTCGAACTGCTCCTCCGTGTCGGTGGCACCGTCCGGGCGGAAGACCTTCACCGCGACCGGCCGCCGCAGGCGCAGGTCCACGCCCTCGTACACGTCGGCCGCGCCACCGCGGCCCAGCAGGTCGTCGAGCCGGTAGCGTCCGGCCACCACGCGGGCGGTGAGCCTGTGGTCCGGTCGGATCGGCCACGAGCGGACTTTCATCACTGCGCTCCCTGCGTCCTGTTGTCACCTACCGTCGTCCGCCCGCCCACGTGTGTGCTGCCGATGGCATGCCCGGCCGCGTGGGTGCGAGCACCGTGTGCACGTGTGCCCCCTCAGCCGCCGGACATCCCCCGTCGGCCACCCGACCTCGTGGACGGAGGGTTCGGCATCGTCTCGGCATGATGGAGTCATGCGGACTCGACCGGTCCTCGTCTTCGACGGCGACCGCGGCTTCTGTACGTCGTGCGTGTCGTTCGTCGAACGCCGCCTCCGCCCGGCTGCGAGACCGTCCCCTGGCAGTCCGCGGATCTGGCCGCGCTGGGCGTGAGGCCGGACCGGGCCGCCCACGACGTGCTCCGCGTGACCCCGACGGGCCGGGTGCACGGCGGCCAGTGGCCGACAACCGGCACCGGGTGCCGGGCGGGACGGCGGCGTGCGCGGCACCGGCGCCACGTGGGCGAAGGTGACCGGAGCCGGGCGGTGGCTCCCGTCGGAGGGGGTAGGTGAGAACAGCACACGACCATCGCGTCTGCGAAGGAGACGAGCATGACCGACGACGCCTACCTGTTCCTCGTGGACGACCCGGCGACTCCGCTGGGCGCATCCGTCACCGCTGTCGGAGACCTGGCGTGCCTGGAGACGCCCGCCGTTCGAGGATGGCTCGACGCGCACGGTGTGACCACCGCCTCCGCGGGAGTCCGGCTGCTGCCGCCGGAGGAGACGGGCGCCATCCCCGACGGGACGGAGAAGCTGCCCGTTCCGTTGAGCGACGAGGAGTTGAACCGGCTGCGCCACGCGCTGGCGCCGGGCGCCCTCGCCCGCGTGGAGGAAGAGCTGCTGGCCTACCGCGACTGCGCGGGCGAGCGGGACGCCCTGCTGGCGCGGGCCACGGCCGCCGGGGTTCCGCCGCACCGCATCGTCGAACTCACCGGCGAGGACCCCCGGACCGTGGCATCGGCGGCCGCGGCGCAGGGGCAGGGCCGTCCGTCGGATCCCGGTCCGCGACAGCGGTGACGAGGAGGGGAAACATGACGACCGAGGAGACGCGTACCAGGCTTCGACTGTTGGAGGACCGGCTCGGCGAGCGCACCCCGGCGCCGATCGAGGGCCAGACCCGCATCCCCCTCCCCCGGCCCACCCCGGCGGACGACGAGGACGAGGGGGCGTGAGGGCCGGGCTCGGAGGAGTGGCGGCCGTATCTCCAACGCGGTTCTCCGCGACGCCACCCATGGGGACGAAGTCCTCACCCAGCTCGGCTACGAGCACCTGCGACGCCACGACCTCCGCCACACCGGGCTGACCTGGTTCGCAGACGCCGGCGTCCCCGTGCACGTCCTCCGCCGGATCGCCGCCGCCGGCGCCGCGCTCACTGCCCACCTCACCGTGCTGCGCGCTCCTCGGTCCCTGCCGAACCCGATCGTCATCGCGCGCTGACACGGTCAAGCACGCTGGCCCCAACCGGTCCCCAAAAACGATCGAGGGGCCGTTTCGGATTTCTCCGAAACGGCCCCTTGACCTGCGACTTCGCAAAGTCGGGACGACAGGATTTGAACCTGCGACCCCTTGACCCCCAGTCAAGTGCGCTACCAAGCTGCGCCACGTCCCGATGCGCGTGTCCCCCGGCTTGTCGCCGTGGTGAGCGCGCAGGAAGAAGATTACCTCACTCCCGGGGTGGGTTCGTATCCCGGGCCTGGAGTGCGCGGGTCGCGAGGGTGTCGGCGCCGCAGGTGGTGGCCAGGGTGGCGGCGCGGGTGAGTTCCGCCGGGGAGCCGGTGGCGAGGCCGAGGTCGTACCGGGCCAGGGCGTGTTCGTACGCGGAGGGGGAGGCTTCCAGGTGCCGGACCGCCCGGTCCAGGAGGTGGACGGCCTCGCCGGGGCGGGCGAACAGGGCCGCGCAGCGCAGGGCTTCTCCGAGGGCGGTGGCCGTGCCGAAGCGCTCGGCGTGGACGCGGGCCTGCTCGGCGTAGCGGGCGGCGCGGGGCGGGTCGGTGGGGGCGAGGGCGCGGGCGAGGTCGCAGGCCCAGGGGGCCCAGACGGGGTTGAGGCGGCCGCGGCGCTCCAGGGCGCGGCCGGCCGACTCCAGTTCCGTGACGGCCTCCTCGGTGCGGCCTTCGGCGAGCAGGAGCCTGCCGTGGACGCAGGGTCCGTCGGGTACGACCATCGCGCCGGGCCAGGGCGGTCCGAAGCGGTAGTGGTCGGCGGTGGCGCGGGCCTCCGCGGTGCGGCCCCGGGCCAGCAGCGTGTCGATGAGCAGGCAGACCGCGTCCCACTGGAGCGGAAGCCCGGTGCCGAGGCGGTCGGCGAGGCGGAGCGCCTCGCGCAGGAAGCTCTCGGCCTCCGCGAGGGCGCCGCGGCGGCGGTGGGCCAGGCCGAGGAGGGTGTGGGCGAAGGCGAGGTGGGCGCCGCTCCAGCCGGAGATCTCGAAGGCGCGCACCGCCTCCTCGAACAGGGCCCTGGCGTGGTCGGGCCGGTCGGTGAAGGCGTACGCGACGCCGACGACGGCCGGTGTCTCGCAGCCCCACTCGGTGTCCGTCCAGCTCAGGCCGCGCGCTGGGCGGCCGTCGGCCAGGGAGCGCGCGCACAGGTCGAGGACGTGGCCCGCGTTCTCGCCGCGGAGCATCGCGTCGAAGGCGCGCAGCGACAGCAGGGCGCGTTCGGCGTTGCCGGCCCCCGGGAGGTGGTCGGCGAGGTCCGCGAGGCGGCGGGAGCGGCCGGGGCCGTCCTCCTCGTCGGCCTGGAACCCCTCGTACATGAACCGCGCCGCCTCCAGCCGCGTCCGGGCCGGGCCCGGGGGCGTCCGGGCGGCCTCCGCGGCGACGGAGCGGGCCGCCTCGCGCGGCTGGTCGCCGTGGGCGAGGGCCTGCGCGAGGCGGCAGGTGGCGTCGGTGCGCCGCGGCCCGGTGAGGCCCGGGAGGGCGAGGGCGGAGCGCAGGTAGCGCACGGCGGCGGACGGCGAGGTGAACAGGGCGGCGCAGCCCAGTTCGTACAGGACCAGCGCGTACGCCTCCGGGGGCGGCGGTTCCTGGAGGGCGCGTTCCAGGCAGCGGCGGGCCGCCGCCGGGGCGCCGAGTGCGAGGTACTCGCGGGCGGCCTCGCGCAGCTGGGCGACGACCTCCTCGTCGTCGTCCGGGTGGATTTCGAGCAGGTGGCGGGAGGCGGCCGCGGCACCGAGGCCCGCGCGTGTGACGGCCCAGGCCGCCCGGCCGTGCATGGCGGTGCGGAGGGCGGGCGGGATGGAGCGGTATATCGCGGTGGCGATGAGCGGGTGGACGAATTCCAGGGGGTCGGACCCGGTGACGATGCGGGCCTCGCGCAGCCGCTGCGCGCAGCTCTCCGCCTCGGCCGCGGTCATCCCGGCGAGGCCGGCGGCGAGGGACTGCGAGATGTCGG
Source organism: Streptomyces sp. NPDC003036 (assembly GCF_040611175.1). NCBI lineage: Bacteria > Bacillati > Actinomycetota > Actinomycetes > Kitasatosporales > Streptomycetaceae > Streptomyces > Streptomyces sp. NPDC003036. The sequence goes on from NZ_JBEXNO010000005.1 coordinate 46,416, forward strand.
TGCCGAGCACGGCGGCCGCCCACGCGAACCGGGTCGGGCCGGTGCCGAGCCGTTCGAGCCGGGCCACGAGCCCGCTGCCGCGCGAGGTGGCGGCCAGGTCGCGCAGGAGCGCCGCCGACGCCTCGACCGGGGCGAGCATGCGGTCCTGGGCCTTGGCGAGGAGCTCGACCGTCTCGTACGGGTTTCCCCCGGTGAGCGACCACACCTCCCGGCAGAACGCGTCGTCCGTCTCGTCGCCGAGGGCGTCCCGGACCATGTCGGCGGTGGCGTCCGCGGTGAGGGCGCGCAGGGTGACGCGGAGCCTCGCCGCCTCGCCGAGCCGGTCCAGCAGAGCGGTGGCCGGGTCGGTACCGGCTCTCGGGCGGTGGGCGAGGACGACCAGCACCGGCAGGGCGGGCAGGCCGACGGCGAAGGACGCGAGCCAGCCCAGTGATTCGGCGTCCACCCAGTGCGCGTCGTCGACGAGCAGCACGAGGGGTTGGTGGAGCTGGTGCCGGTGGCGTTCGGCGAGCCGCGCGACGAGCCGGTCCAGCCCGTCCCGTACGCCCTGCGGGTCGGCGAGCGGGGCGCTGGGGGCGGTGACGCCGAGGGCGGGGGCGGTGATGTCGTACCGGTCGGCGAACAGCCGCCGCAGCTCGTCGCCGTCGTACGCGGCGAGGGCGGGCTGCAGCAGTTGCCGTACGACGTGGAAGGGGACGGACGTGACGGTCTCGCCGCCGCGTGCGGCGTGGACGGTGCAGCGGTCGGCGGCGAGCCGGCGCACGGCGTCGAGTAACGCCGTCTTGCCGATGCCGGACTCACCCCGATAGACCAGCAGTCCGCCGGAGGCGCCGCTGCCGCACAGCGCGTCCACGGCGCGGGCGGCCGCGGCGAGCTCGGGCTCGCGCTCCAACAGCGGTACGGAAAGCCGGTGTTCCGGCTGGGACGGCCGCATCGCCTTCCCTCCCCCACGAAGTGCCCGGGCATGTGTGTGCGTGTCCGGACCCGAGGGTAGCCGCGCCCCGGTGGCGAAGGACACGGTTGGGAACGCTCCCGCCGGAAGGGTGACAATCAAGGCGTGAACAGGACGCGAAGGGACCGTGACAGGGACCGTGACCCCGAGGGGCGCGCACGCAACGCACGCCCCCGCGACGGGCTGGGGCGGCCGCTGCCGTACGGCGCGCCGGGCGTGGAGCGCCAGCCGGAGGGGGTGGTGCGTACGCCCGGGGAGACCCTCCGCGAGGCCCAGCGGCTGCTGGACGCGGGGCTGCCGTTCCACGCGCACGAGGTGTTCGAGGACGCGTGGAAGTCGTGCGCCGGGGAGCGGGAGGGGGAGCGCGAGCTGTGGCGGGGGCTGGCGCAGCTGGCGGTGGGCCTCACGCACGCGGCGCGCGGGAACACGGCGGGCGGGGCGCGGTTGCTGGTCCGCGGCGCGGAGCGGATCCGCGCCTTCTCACCCGTGTACGGGATCGATGTCGGCGGACTGGTGGAGTGGGCGCGGGGGCTGGCGGGGCGGCTGGGGGGCCGACCGGAGGATGCGGTGGACCCGGCGGCGGAGGCGCCGCGGCTGCGTGGGTAGGGCGGGCGGTCCGCGCCTTACTCCGGTGGCGCGAGGCCCAGCGCCGGGAGCAGCACCGCCTCCAGGAGGGCGGGGAGGGCGTCCTCGTCCGTGAAGCGGTCTTCGAAGAGGCGCTCCACGCGGAGGACGCCGAGGAAGCAGGGGGCGACGAAGGCGATCGCCGGGTTGGCGGGGTCGAGCTCGCCGCGCGCGATGCCGCGCTGGAGCATCGCGTCGAGGGCGGCGACCTCCGGGTCGATGACCGTCTCCCGCAGTGAGTGGCGCAGGTCGGAGTGGAGCAGGTAGGCCTGGCCGACGGCCTCCATCAGTTCGGTGTCGTGGCCGCGGCGGGTCGCGGCGGCCGTGGCGGCGGCGCGCAGGTCGCCCGCGAGGGAGCCGGTGTCGATGTCGGTGAAGAGGGAGCGGCGGCTCTTGGCGAGCGCGGCGGTGACGAGCTGCCGCTTGGTCTTCCACTGCCGGTAGAGGGTGGCCTTGCCGCACTTCGTGCGGGCGGCGACGCCCTCCATCGTGACGGCGTCGTAGCCGCCCTCCCGCAGCAGGTCCAGCACGGCCGCGTACAGCTCCTGCTCCCGCTCGGGAGTGATCTTGCTGCGGCGCGCGGCGGTGGTGGCGGCCTGCGTGGACATCGCTTTCTCCCCCGCTGACGGATGCCTGGGTGCGACTACGAGCGTAGGCGGGGCTTTATCGAGACGCAAACGTATCGAGACGTTTGCGTCTCGATAGCGAGGGATCTAAGCTTGCCCCGTTTTGTTGCCTTAGCGAACCATCAGAGGGGCCGGACCATGGCTGCCGGGATACCACCGGAGACGACCGCCGCCCGGCGGCCGCCCCTGGTACGCGAGCTGGCGCTGGTGACAGCGCTGTTCCTCGTCTACAAGCTGGGCCGGCTGCTCGCGAACGGACACGAGGGCCGCGCCTTCGGGAACGCCGCCCAGGTCTGGGAGCTGGAGCGGGCCGCCCACCTGCCGGGCGAGGGGTGGGTGCAGCGGCTGCTCCTGCACGACGGGACGGCCGTCCATCTGGCGAACACGTACTACGCCGTCGTCCACTTCCCGGCGACCGTGGCCTTCCTCGGCTGGCTGTACTGGCGCCGGCCGGCGCACTACCTGTGGTCCCGGCGGGCGCTGGCGCTGCTGACCGGCGCCGCGCTCGCGCTCCACCTGCTGGTGCCGCTCGCGCCGCCGCGGATGCTCGCCGAGGCGGGCCTGGTGGACACGGCACGGCTGTACGGCCCGTCCGTGTACGGCGCGACGCCCGAGACGGACACGATGGCGAACCAGTTCGCGGCGATGCCGTCGCTGCACGTCGGCTGGGCGCTGATGGTCGCGATCGGGATGATGGCCGCCACCCGTGGCCGCTGGCGGCCGCTGTGGCTGCTCCATCCGCTGCTGACGCTGCTGGTCGTGGTCGGCACCGCCAACCACTACTGGCTGGACGCCCTGGTGGCCGCCGCACTGCTGGGCGGTGTCCTCGCCGTCGTACGGGCGCCGGGAGCCGTGCGGCGCGGGCGCGGGGCCGTGCTCGTCGGGGCGGCGGCGCGATGAGGGCGACGCTGTTCGCGGTGGTGCTGTCGCTCGCGTCGGCCGCCGGGTACGCGCTGGCCGCGGTCGTCCAGGCGCGGCTCGCCCCGGCGGGGGGCCTGCGGGCCCTGGCCGCCCGGCCGCTGTGGTGGTGGGCGATCGGGCTCAACGCGGCGGGCGCGCTCACGCATGTCGCGGCGCTGCACTACGGGCCGCTCACCCTGGTCCAGCCGCTCGGCGCGCTGACGCTGGTGGCCGCGCTGCCGGTCGGGGCGTGCTACGAGCGGCGGCGGGTGAGCGCGGTGGAGTGGCGCGGGGCGCTGTGGACGCTGGGCGGTCTGGTCGGACTGGTCGCGGTGGTGGGCCCGGCGGCGCCGGGCGACGCGCTGTCCCTGCCGGAGGGGCTGGCGGTCGCCGCGGTGACGGCGCTGCTGATCGCCGCGCTGGTCCGCCGGACCGCCCACGGGTACGGGCTCGGGTTCGCCACCGCGTCGGGGGTCGCGTCAGCGGTCGGGTCCGCGCTGACGCAGACGGTGACCGCCTCACTCGCGCGCGAGCTGCCGGGCGGCCCCTTGGCGGCCTGGCAGACGGCGCTGCTCGCCGTGCTGGTGGCGGTGTTCGCCACGGGCGGGCTGCTGCTGTCGCAGGCCGCGTACCGGGGCGGGCTGGCCGCGCCGCTCGCGGTGGTGAACCTGTCGAACCCGGCGGCGGCCGCCGTCATCGGTGTCGCCCTGCTCGGGGAGGGCTTCCGCGCGGGGCCGGTGGGGTGGCTGGTCGCCGCGGGCTCCGCGGCGCTCGCGGGGCGCGGCGTACTGCTGCTGACCTCCGGTGGGCGCGTGGCCGCTCCGGTCACCGCCTGAGGAGCTCCGCGAGCACGGCCGCGTGGCTCCGCGCGGGCTCCTTGGAGGCGGTCAGCAGGGTGAGCGGCCCCTTCCGGGCGAGCTCCCGCAACCGGCCGAGGGCCTCGGCGGCCTCCGGCGCGGCCAGCTCCGCCTCGTACCGCTCGCGGAACTCCTCGTACGTGCCCTCCCCGGCGTGGTACCAGCGGCGCAGCTCGGTCGACGGGGTGACGGACTTGGGCCACTCGTCGACGTGGGCGTCCGCCTTGGCCAGGCCGCGCGGCCACAGCCGGTCGACGAGGACCCGCGTACCGTCGCCGGGCTCCGGGGTGTCGTAGACCCGGCGGAGCTTGGGGTGGTGGGCGGCTTTGGTCATGCTTCCAGGCTAGGTTCGCCGCCTGCCGGTCGGTTGGTTGGTTACTCCGATGCGGCGGTCCGGCGAGTGGTCACAGGGCGCGGCGGAGGAGGGGGAGGAGGCGGTCCCAGTGGCGTCGCAGTCCGGCGGGGTCGAAGGCGTCGGTGTCGGACATGGTGAACCCGTGGACGGTGCCGGGGTAGATCTCGGAGGTGTAGTCGACCTTCGCGGCGTCCAGGCACCGGTTGAGTTCGCCCAGGGCCTCGGGGGTCAGGTCGCTTTCGGCGTGGCCGAAGTGGAGCCGGGCGGCGATCTTGGCGAGGGTGTCGGGCCCGGCGGCGCCCACGGGGGCGTGGAAGGCGGCGAGGGCGGCCACCCGGCCGGGGTGGGCCGCGGCGGTGCGTGTCGCCAGGAGGCCGCCGATGCAGTAGCCGGTCACCGCGACCGGCCCGGCGGCGACCTCGGGCTGGATGGTGAGAAACCTCAAGTAGGCGTCGGCGTCGCTCAGTACGCGTTCGGCGGTGTGCGCCTCGATCAAGGGCATCAGCCGGGCCACGAGCGCGGGCCGGGCCTCTTCTCCGATGTGCTCGGGAAGGTCGATCAGCGGTGCCGGGCCGTGCCGGTAGAAGGAGTTGGGGACGAGCACGTAGTACCCGTGCCCGGCCAGTTCGCGGGCCATCTCCCGCAGCACGGGCCGGATGCCGAAGCCGTCCGCGTACATCAGTACCGCCGGGTGCCGCTCGCCGTGGTCGGGGAAGGCGGCGAAGGCGTCGGCTTGGCCGTCCGTGGTGGGGATCAGCAGTGTCTTGGTGGGCATGACGTCTCCTGTCGTGGTTGATGTGTCGAGCTTGTGATCAACACGACGGAGGCGGAGCCCGTGCGGCGCTCAGCTGAGCACCGGGTCACCAATCCGTGTGTGGCGCAGGGCCGTCCCGGTATGCATGGCCGCGAGCCTAGCCCACCGGGATGCGGCAAGGCGAGAGACGGCTGGTCGGGAATGGCCCTACGCCGTACGCCGCTTGAACAGCGCTCCCGAGGCGGCCACCGAGGCGGCGAGGATGCCCGCGCACCACGCGAGCGCCACCCACCCGGTCGAGCCCACCGGCCGCCCGAGCAGCAGTCCGCGTACCGCCTCGATGACATGGGTGACGGGCTGGTGGGCGGCGAAGCCCTGGAGCCACGACGGCATGGTGTCGGTCGGCACGAAGGCGCTGCTCGGGTAGGGCAGGAAGCTCACGAAGAAAGTGAAACCCCCGGCTGCCTCCGGGGACTTGACGAGCAGGCCCACTGCGGCGGACAGCCACGAGAGTGCCGCGATGTAGGCGACCAGGAGGCCGATCTCGCCGAGCCAGCCGCCGGGGCCGGCCGCGGGGCGGAAGCCGATCGCGAAGGCGAGGGCGAAGACCAGGGCGGTGGCGATCAGGTTCCGGGCCGTGGGGGCGAGGACGTGGCCCGCGAGGACGGGGGTGCCGCCGGATGTCGAGGGACCGGAAGCGGTCGATGATGCCGCCCTTGAGGTCCTCGGGGACGGCCACGACGGGGCCGGCGGAGCCGAAGCCGGCGCACAGCAGCAGCACGCCAGGAACGACGTAAGTGACGTACTCGGTAACGGTGTTGATGGCGCCACCGAGGAAGTACACGAAGATCAGGAGCAGCATCACCGGCAGCGCCATCGCCATCGTCAGGGCGTCGACGTTGCGGCGGCTGAGCCGGATGGAGCGGCCGGCCATGATGAGTGCGTCAGACATGGCGGGGCTCCTGGTGCGCGGACTTGGTGAGGGTCAGGAAGACGTCGTCGAGGGTGGCCGTGTGCAGCGAGAACCGTTCGATGGCCGTGCCGTCGGGGTCCAACGCGTCGAGCAGCGCCCGCACCTGGGGCGCGCCGCCGTCGGTGGCGTAGCCCAGGGTGCGGGTCTCGGGCTCGCCGTACACCGCTCGGGGCGCCAGGCGCAGACGCCGCCGACGCGGCCGAGCAAGACCAGTGCCTCTGGCGTCGCCACCGCCACCACCCCGAGGCGGGAGCCGGCCTCCCGGTACGCGGCCGACGACGCACGAAACGTGTACTTCCAGGACGGCGGCCGCCGCGCCGGCTCCCTGGAGGAGGTCCGGTTCACGGAGATCGAGCACCTGGAGTCCGGGTTGTAGCAGCCCGTGCCCCGGTCACCCTCAAGCCGCCGCGCACGCCCCGCCCACCCTGGCGCACCCCTGTCGAGCATGCCGCCTGAAGCCCGGCTGAGGGCGGCGCCAACGAGACGTCAAGGACATGTTTACGGCACTCGTGTCTGATCGAGTGGACCCACACGCTGTCGGCGACCAGCACGTGACCACAGGCAAGGGGGGACTGTGCTCCGGATTCATTTCAGCGGTGCCGATCTCGGACGGCTTCGGCTGGCTGCGCAACCGGACGTGATGTGGGAGACCGTTCTGAGTCTTCACCAACTCGTCTTACCGGACCCCTTCTTCGCGCCCTGGAACCGTCTCGCCCGCAAGGCGCTGGTGGACACGGGAGCGGGCCGGGACGTGCACCTCCTGACGACGCTCGCCCCCATCAGCTCCTACTTCCCCGACTTCCTGACGCCACCGGGACACAGCACCGACTTTGACGGCGCCGTCGATGAGGTGCTGTCCACCGGCAGGGGGCGCCTGCGCCCCGAGATCGACAGACTCGCGGGCTCGCACTCGCGTCCGCCGGCATGGCTTGACGACATCGGCGCCGGACGCCCTCGTGCCCTGCGCCGGCTCGGTAGCGCCTTGCGCCGCTATCACGCCACCGTCCTGGCCCCGTACGCCCCCGAAGGAGCGGAGCGCGCCGGTCGCGAGGCGACCCGCCATGCGCAGAGGACCCTCGAGCAGGGCGGCGAAGCCCTGTTGAGCGGCTTAGGGCCCGGTTTGCGCTGGCGGCCGCCGGTCCTGGAAGTGGTCTATCCGGTGGACCAGACTCTCGAGCTCGACGGGCGTGGTCTGCTGTTGGTTCCCAGCTTCTTCTGCCACAACCATCCGATCGCGTTCGCGGATCCCGGACTGCCACCCGTCCTCGTCTACCCCGTCGCCCGTAGTCCGCTCTGGATTCCACGGGCGGCGAATGGCGAACCGAACGGCCAAGGACTTGACGATCTGATCGGCTCGACCCGCGCCGCCGCGCTGCGTTTCCTCGACACCGGCCACAGCACCACCACACTCGCGGCCAGCCTGTGTACGTCCATCGCCACGGCCAGTCGTCACGCCGCCGTGCTACGCCGAGCGGGTCTGGTGGCCACCGAGCGTCTGGGCTCCTCCGTCGTGCATACGCGTACGGCCCTGGGGACGGCGCTGGTGCACGGCGGCTGACCACGAGAGAAACCGGCGGCCGGCGCGGCGCAAGCCTTTTGCAGCCGAGCGTAAAGGGTTCGGCCCCGTGCCCGGAATACGTAGCGTCTCTCCCAGGACGCCCCGGCCCCGGATACGGAGAAGGGCAGCGGGCGTCTGAAGCTCGCGTCGGCAGCAGTCGCCTCCCGGCAGACGGCCGGCGCTAGTTCGGGATCGATTCAAGAGGATTTCCGACACCGGAAGGAAGAATGAGAGATATGACATTGGCATTCGCGTGGTCCCTGCGGAAGAGCGCGGTGGCGGCCGGCATGACGGCGATGGTGGCGATCGCGCCCGTGCTCGCCGCGACCGACGCTCAGGCGCTGGGCAACAACCGTTCGGTCTCGCGCAGCTGCGGCACCAACTATGTGTCCAGCGGCTTCACGGGAAGCTACAGCTGGGCGCAGACCACGAAGTCGTCGGGGGACTGCGCCGGCCGGCTCAGTGCGGCCCTGGTGCGGAGCGACGGGTACTGGACGACGCGCAAGTACGGCTCCAGCAGCTCCGCGTACGCCACCAACACCTCCACCAGCTCCGCGAGGAACGGCTTGCACTGGGGCTGCGACTCCTGCAACGTCACCTACTCCTGACACATGCGTAGGGCGACGATCATCGTCGCGGTGATTCTGGCCGCCGTTTCGGGCTGCGCTCCGGCAGGCTCGAGCGGTGGCCAGGACAACCCCGGCGACATACCTCTGCCCGGACAGGAATGGGCTCTGAAGGACGGAATGGTCACAGCCGCCGAATACCGTACGGCGATGGGTCGATTCGTCGCCTGCGTCGAGGACGCCGGGTACCCCGTCAGCGATCCCGTGCTCAGCCCGGCGGACAACCTCACGTTGATCTACACCATCACTCCCAGCGGCAAGCCGGACGTTTACAACGCGGCCGTACAGACCTGCAATCTTGCCCACCTGTCCATTGTCGAGCCCACATTCGTCGAGGCGAATTCCCAGGTTATGGACGAACCGCTGACGGCGGCAATCAGTGACTGCCTGCAACGGCGGGGCGTGACGCTGACGACCAGGGAACGGAACCTCGCCGATTTCGCCGATGCGGCCAAGGAGGAGGCGAAAGTCGTCGACTGCGTGACAGGAGAATGGGCGAAGGTCTATCCCACGCTGCCGGCCGAGGTGCCACTTCGCTTCTGACGGTCACCGAAGGCGTCACCGAAGGCAACCCCGTACAACGAGTCCAGCGCAGCGGTAGGGATCTTGATCATCGAAGCAGTATCACAGCGCGATGGCGCTCTGGCATTCCGCTTTCGGCGCGGACGTGCTTCTGACCCGGGCGTCGTGCTGGGCGACCGCGGTTACCACCAGCACGAGTCGACGGATTCCGGCGACCCGCCTCGGCCGCTTGGCCCCGGCCCCGGGTGTTGCTCTCGCGATCGCACCACGCTGCCGATGAGCCCGCCTACCGCTGCACAAGCGCGACCGCCTCCGCACGGCTCATCTCCACTGCACTCATCATGTCCCTCCGCGCAGCCACCTTGACGGGACGCGTGATCGCCAGGACAGGTCCTAGGCGTTCCCCTTGAGTAGCATGACGTTTCGTACCGCGCACGAGAGAGCGTTGTACGCAACAGCGTCCGGTCGGGCCGCCCCCACTTCAAGGGCTTCCCGGCGATGCGGCCCGAACCGGCCGCCAGGTGGTGGGAGTCGAGCTGTGAGCCGTGACCAGTCAGTGGCCGAGCAGCTCCCCGACGACACGCGCGAGGACGTGCGCGAGCGGACGCCCAAGGGCGCGGCCGGCTCGATCCGGTCCGTGGACCGCGCGGTCAGCGTGCTGGAGATCCTCGCGCGCCACGGCGAGGCCGGTGTCACCGACATCGCCGACGAGCTGGACGTGCACAAGTCGACGGCGTTCCGGCTGCTCGGGGCGCTGGAGAACCGGGGCCTGGTCGCGCAGGCGCAGGACCGCGGCAAGTACTTCCTGGGGGCCGGTGTCCTGCGCCTGGCGGGGGCGGCGGCCGTCCGGCTGGACATCTCGCAGGAGGGCGCGCCGGTCTGCCGGGAGCTCGCCGACGAACTGGGCGAGACGGTCAACATCGCGGTGCTGGACGACGACGCGGCCGTCAACATCATGCAGGCACGCGGCCCCGCGGCCGTCACGGCGCAGAACTGGCTGGGCAGGCGCACCCCGCTGCACGCCACCTCCAGCGGCAAGGTGCTCCTCGCCCACCTGCCGGCGACCCTGCGCGAGGGGCTGCTGGCGCGGGCGCTGCCGCGGTTCACCGAGCACACGGTGACCAGCTCCGGGATGCTGCGCGCCGAGCTGGAGGCGGTGCGCCGGCAGGGGTTCGCCCTCGTCACGGAGGAGCTGGAGCTCGGGCTGAACGCCGTGGCCGCGCCGGTACGGGCGCACGACGGCAGGGTCATCGGCGCGCTGAGCGTGTCGGGGCCGGCGTACCGGCTGGAGCGGGACCGGCTGCCGGAGCTGGCGCGGCGCACCGTGACGGCGGCCGACGAGCTGTCCCGGCGCATGGGGTACGGCTTCTGAGCCCGTACCCCATGTGGTACGGCTTCTGAGCCGCTGAAACCAGCGCGGCACCCGATGCTTTTGCGCGCCCTTCGCCCCGGCCTCTTGACGGTCTGTCGGCGCCGTTCCCAGTATGTTCCTCGCCGCGCAACCCATCGCGCACTGTGCAACAGCAGAGGAGTGCTGTCGTGCCCCCTGAGCCCTCGGATCCCTCGGAGCCTCCTCAACCCCACGAGGTCCGTGCCGTCGTCGCCGTGAAGAAGGGCGAGCCCGCCGGCGTACGCGCCGAACGGGTCGTCACCACGGGCACCTTCAGCCTCGACGGCGAGACCTTCGACGTCGACACCAACGTGTGGCTCGTCGGCGACGACGACGAGGTGCTCGTCATCGACGCCGCGCACGACGCCCGGGCGATCGCGGCCGCCGTCGCGGGCCGCCGGGTCACCGCCATCGTGTGCACGCACGGCCATGACGACCACATCGGCGCGGCGCCCGCCCTCGCGCACGCCACCGGGGCGCCCGTCCTGCTGCACGCCGCCGACCGGGTGCTGTGGGACTCGGTGCACCCGGAGCGCGCGCCGGACGGCGCGCTGCGCGACGGGCAGCGGCTGCTGGTCGCCGGGGTCGCGGCGCGGGTGCTGCACACCCCCGGTCACACCTGGGGCAGCTGCGTGGTCCATGTCCCGTTCCTTGACGCGGTGTTCACGGGAGACACCCTGTTCCACGGCGGTCCGGGCGCGACCGGCCGCTCGTACTCCGACCGGGCGACGATCATGGCGTCCCTCCGCAGGAGGCTGCTGCCCCTGTCCGGCGCCACCGTCGTGCACACCGGGCACGGCCGCGACACCACGATCGCCGCCGAGCGGCCGCACGTCCCGGCAGTCGTCTGACACCCCCAACTCCTAGGAGGGGCATGTCCAGCACGTCACCCGCCCACCCCCGAGTCGTCGTCATCGGCGCCGGCATCGTCGGCTGCTCCCTCGCCGACGAACTGACCGCCCGCGGCTGGACCGATGTCACCGTCCTGGAGCAGGGGCCGCTCCCCGCCCCCGGCGGCTCCACTTCGCACGCGCCCGGGCTGGTCTTCCAGACCAACCCGTCCAAGACGCTCACCGGGTTCGCCGCGTACACCGTCGAGAAGTTCGGCGCCCTGGAGGTCGACGGGGTGCCCTGCTTCGACCGGGTCGGCGGCCTGGAGCTGGCCACCACCGAGGAGCGCCTCGCCGAGCTGCACCGCAGGGCCGGGCTCGCCGCCTCCTGGGGCGTGCGCGGCGAGGTGGTCCCGGCGTCCCGCTGCAAGGAGCTGTGGCCGCTGCTCGACGAGACGAAGGTCCTCGGCGGGTTCCACACCCCCGACGACGGGCTCGCCCGCGCCGTCCTCGCCTGCCGCGCGCAGACGGCGCGCGCCGAGCGGCGCGGCGCCCGCTTCCTCGGCCGGCACACCGTGACCGGCATCGAGCGCGAGAGCGGCCGGGTCTCCGCCGTCGTCACCGACCGGGGCACCTTCCCGGCCGACCACGTCGTGTCGGCGGCCGGCTTCTGGGGCCCGGTCATCGGCCGGATAGCGGGCGTCGACGTGCCGCTCCTGCCCCTCGCCCACCAGTACGCGCGCACCAGGCCCCTGCCCGCCCTGGCCGGCGCGCGCGCCGAGGCCTCCCGGCCGATCCTGCGCTTCCAGGACCGCGACCTGTACGTGCGCGAGCACGGGGACCGGCTCGGCATCGGCAGCTACGCGCACCGGCCGATGCCCGTCGACCCCTTCACCGTCCCGGCGTACGACGACGCGCCCGTCATGCCCTCGTCGTACCCCTTCACCCCCGACGACTTCGCGCCGAGCTGGGCGGACTGCCGGTGGCTGCTGCCCGCCCTCGCGGACAGCGGGATCGAGGAGGGCTTCAACGGGGTCTTCTCCTTCACTCCCGACGGCATGCCGCTCCTCGGCGAGTCGCGCGCGCTGCGCGGCTTCTGGCTCGCCGAGGCGGTGTGGGTCACGCACGCGGCGGGCGTCGCGAAGGCGGTCGCCGAGTGGATGGTCGACGGGCGGCCGGCGGCCGACGTCCACGAGTGCGACCTCACCCGCTTCGAGGAGGCGCAGCGCTCCCCCGCGTACGTCGCGGAGCGCGGCGCCCGGCAGTTCGTCGAGGTGTACGACGTCATCCACCCGCTGCAGCCGATGGAGCAGCCGCGGCCGCTGCGCGTCAGCCCCTTCCACGAGCGGCAACGGCAGCTCGGCGCGTATTTCCTGGAGGGCGGCGGCTGGGAGCGCCCGCACTGGTACGAGGCCAACGCCCCGCTCGCCGCGAAGAGGGAGCTCCCCGAGCGGGACGCCTGGTCGGCGCGGTACTGGTCGCCGATCGCGGCCGCCGAGGCGCGGGCGACGCGCGAGCGGGTCGCGCTGTACGACATGACGCCGCTGCGGCGCCTGGAGGTCTCCGGGCCGGGCGCGCTCGTCTTCCTCCAGCGCATGACGACCAACGACCTCGCCAAGAAGCCGGGCGCGGTGACGTACACGCTGCTCCTTGACGAGACCGGAGGCATCCGCTCCGACCTCACCGTGGCGCGGCTCGCGGAGGACCGGTTCCAGATCGGGGCGAACAGCCCCGCCGACGAGGACTGGCTGCTGCGCCACGCCCCCGGTGACGTACGGATCCGCGACGTCACCTCCGGCACCTGCTGCGTCGGCGTGTGGGGCCCGCTCGCCCGGGACCTCGTGCAGCCGCTGACCCGCGACGACTTCTCCCACCGGGGCTTCGGCTACTTCCGCGCCAAGCGGGCGTACGTCGGGCACGTCCCGGTGACGGCGATGCGCCTGAGTTACGTCGGCGAGCTGGGCTGGGAGCTGTACACCAGCGCCGACCTGGGGCTGCGGCTCTGGGACACGCTGTGGGAGGCCGGGCAGGAGCACGGCGTCGTCGCCGCCGGGCGGTCCGCGTTCAACAGCCTGCGCCTGGAGAAGGGATACCGGGCCTGGGGCGTCGACATGACCGACGAGCACACCCCGTACGAGGCGGGGCTCGCTTTCGCCGTGCGCATGGACAAGGGCGGCTTCATCGGGCGCGAGGCCCTGGAACGCGCGGGTGAGCCGCGCAGGAGGCTCACCGCGCTGCTTCTCGACGACCCGGCGGCCGTCGTCCTCGGCAAGGAGCCGGTGTACGTCGACGGGGTCCCGGCCGGATACGTGACGAGTGCCGCGTACGGCTACACGCTCGGCCGCTGCGTCGCGTACGCGTGGCTGCCGCCGCTCGCGGCGGGCACGGCCGTGCACGTGGAGTACGTCGGCCAGAAGGTGCCGGCGACGGTCGCGGAGGAGCCGCTGTTCGACCCGGAGATGAGCCGCATCCGCCGCTGAGCCCGAGGAGACCTGGATGTCACCCACCTTCGACGTGATCGTGGTCGGCCTCGGCGGCATGGGCAGCGCCGCCGCCCACCACCTGTCCGCGCGCGGGGCCCGCGTACTGGGCCTGGAGAAGTTCGGACCCGTCCACGCCAGGGGTTCCAGCCACGGCGGTTCCCGCATCACGCGCCAGTCGTACTTCGAGGACCCCGCCTACGTACCGCTGCTGCTGCGCGCGTACGAGCTCTACGAGCGGCTGGAGCGCGACACCGGACGGGACATCGCGACGCTGTGCGGCGGGCTGATGCTGGGCCGTCCCGAGTCGCGTACCGTCGCGGGCTCGCGGCTCTCGGCCGAGCGGTGGGGCCTGCCGCACGAGATGCTCGACGCCAAGGAGATCCGCCGCCGCTTCCCGACGCTGACGCCCGGCGAGGACGACGTGGCGCTGTACGAGGCGCGGGCCGGGCTGCTGCGGCCCGAGAACACCGTCGCGGCCCATCTGGGGCTGGCCGGCCGCGCAGGCGCCGAGCTCCACTTCGAGGAGCCGCTGCTGCGGTGGGAGCCGTACCGTGACGGCGTACGCGTCCACACCGCCGAGGACACGTACACCGCGGGGCAGTTGGTGATGTGCCCGGGCGCGTGGGCGCCCGGGCTGCTCACGGACCTCGGGGTGCCGTTCAGGATCGAGCGGCAGGTCATGTACTGGTTCCGGCCACGCGGCGCCGCCGAAGCGTTCCTGCCCGAGAACCATCCCGTCTACATCTGGGAGGACGCGGAAGGCGTCCAGATCTACGGCTTCCCGGCGATCGACGGGCCGGAACTCGGGGCCAAGGTGGCGTTCTTCCGCAAAGGCACCGTCTGCACGCCGGAGACCGTCGAGCGGACCGTGCACGACCACGAGGTCGCGGCCATGGCCGAGCAGGCGGGCCGTCTCCTTCCGGACCTGCCCGGCCGTTTCCTGAAGGCCGCGACCTGCATGTACTCCAACACGCCCGACGAGCACTTCGTGATCGCGCGCCATCCCCGGCATCCGGAGTCGGTGACCGTCGCCTGCGGCTTCTCCGGGCACGGGTTCAAGTTCGTGCCCGTCGTCGGCGAGATCCTCGCCGATCTGGCGCTGACCGGCGCCACCGCGCACCCGATCGAGCTCTTCGACCCCCGGCGTCTCGCCACGATGTCCGCCTAGGAGCCCGCCGTGCCCCCGACACCCCTCTCCCCCAGCCTGATCGCCACCCTGCCCGGCGCCTCCTACACCGACCCGGACGTCTTCCGGCGGGAGCAGGAGCGGCTCTTCGAAGCGATGTGGTTCTGCGCGGTGCGCAGCGCGGACCTCGGCAGACCGGGCGCCTTCCGGACCGTCCAGGTCGGCCGGGAAAGCGTGATCGTCGCCCGGAACGGGGCCGGCGAGCTGCGCGCGTTCCTCAACGTCTGCCGCCACCGGGGCGCCCGCCTCTGCCTGGAGGAGTCCGGCGAGGTGCGCCGCACCCTCCGGTGCCCGTACCACGCGTGGACGTACGACCTGGACGGCAGACTGGTGGCCGCGCCGCACCTGGCGAAGATGCCGGACATCGACCGCGCCGCGTACGGCCTGGTGACCGTGCACCTGCGCGAGTGGCTCGGCTACGCCTGGGTGTGCCTGGCCGGCGAGCCGCCGTCCTTCGAGGAGACCGTGATCGGCGCGGCGGTGGAGCGGCTCGGCGACGCCGCCTCCATCGAGCGGTACCGCACCGAGGAGCTCGCGCTCGGCCGCCGCATCACGTACGACGTGAAGGCGAACTGGAAGCTGATCGTCGAGAACTTCATGGAGTGCTATCACTGCGCGACGATCCACCCGGAACTCGTCGACGTGCTGCCGGAGTTCGCCGGGGGCTACGCCGCGCAGTACTACGTCGGCCACGGTGCCGCCTTCGGCGAGGACGTCAAGGGCTTCACGGTCGACGGCGGCGAGGGGTTCGGCACCCTGCCCGAGGTCACCCCGGAGCAGGACCGGCGGTACTACGCGATCACCGTGAAGCCGACGGTCTTCGTCAACCTGGTCCCGGACCACGTGATCCTGCACCGGATGTTCCCGCTGGCCGAGGACCGCACGGTCGTCGAGTGCGACTGGCTGTACGCGCCCGAGGTCGTGGCCTCCGGCGCGGACGTGTCCCATTCGGTGGAGCTGTTCCACCGGGTGAACCTCCAGGACTTCGCGGTGTGCGAACGCACCCAGCCGGCGATGGCGTCGCGCGCCTACCGCGCCGGCGGCGTCCTCGTCCCGAGCGAGCACCACATCTCCCTCTTCCACGCCTGGCTGCTGGAGAAGACGGGGGGCTCCGGTGCCTGACCTGCCCACCGGCGGCGCGGACGACGACGCCGCACTCGCGGAGTTCGGCTACCGCGCGGGGCTCACGCGTACCCTCGGCTCCTTCCACACCTTCGCCGCCGGCATCTCGTACATCTCCATCCTCACCGGCACCTTCCAGCTCTTCTACTTCGGTTACGCGAGCGGCGGGCCCGCCTACTGGTGGTCCTGGCCGATGGTGTTCGCCGGACAGTTCATGGTGGCGCTGTGCTTCGCCGAGCTCGCGGCCCGCCATCCGGTGGCCGGGTCCATCTACAACTGGGCGAAGCGGCTGGGCAATCCGCACATCGGCTGGCTCGCCGGGTGGATGATGCTCATCGCCTCCATCGTGTCGATCGCGGCCGTGGCCCTCGCCTACCAGCTGACGCTGCCGCGCATCTCGTCGGCGTTCCAGTTCGTGGGCGACGGGACGGGCACGTACGACGTGGCGGCCAACGCCGTCCTGCTCGCCGCGGTCCTCATCCTCTTCACCACCCTCGTCAACGCCTTCGGCGTGAAGCTGATGGCGCGGATCAACACCGCGGGCGTCTTCCTGGAGCTGATCGCCACGGTGGTGCTGATCGCGCTGCTCGCCCTCCATGTCGTACGCGGCCCGCAGGTCGTGACCGAGACGGCAGGGAGCGGGGCGGGGCAGCCCTTCGGCTACCTCGGTGCGTTCCTCATCGCCTCGCTCGCCTCCGCGTATGTCATGTACGGCTTCGACACGGCCGCGTCGCTGGGCGAGGAGTCGCTCGACCCGTCTCGCAACGCGCCCCGGGCCGTCCTCCGGGCGATCGTCGCCTCCTTCGTGCTGGGCGGGCTGGTGCTGCTGCTGGCGCTGATGAGCGTGTCGAGCCTGCGGGGCGACAAGCTGTCGACGGAGGGGCTCCAGTACGTGGTGCTGGACGTGCTCGGGCCGACGGCCGGCAAGGCGATGCTGTGGTGCGTGCTGATCGCCGTCACGGTGTGCGCGCTGGCCGTGCACACGGCGGCCGTCCGGCTCGCCTTCGCGATGGCCCGGGACACCAACCTCCCGGCGTCCGCGCGGCTGGCGAAGGTGAGCCCGCGCTTCGGTACGCCGGTGCTGCCGACCGTGCTCGTCGGGGTGCTGGCGCTGGCGGTCCTGCTCGTCAACATCCGCCGGCCGCAGATCTTCACGGTGGTCACCGGCATCGGCATCGTCATGATCTACCTGGCCTATCTGCTGGTGACGGGGCCGATGCTGGTGGCACGGCTGCGCGGCCGGTGGCAGCCGGCCGAGGGGAGGTTCTCGCTCGGCCGCTGGGGCCTGCCGGTGAACGTCCTCGCCGTGCTGTGGGGCGCGGCGATGACCCTCAACCTGATCTGGCCGCGCGCCGCCGTCTACAACGCGACCGCGCCGTACCACTGGTACCTGCGGTGGGGCGCGGTGCTGTTCGTCGGGGGCATCGCCGCGGGCGGCTTCGCCTACTACTGGTGCGTCCAGCGGCACCGTACGGGCGTCCTGGCGGAGCACGCCGCCGACCCACCGCAGGTGTCCGCGGCGCCGAAGGAGGCCACGCTCTCATGACCGCTCCCCTGCCCGGCCAGGAGTTCGACTACGTCGTCGTCGGCGGCGGTACGGCGGGCAGTGTCGTCGCCGCCCGGCTCAGCGAGGACCCGTCCGTCACGGTGTGCCTCCTGGAGGCGGGCCCGAGCGACGTCGGCGACGACGACGTCCTGCGCCTGGAGCGCTGGATGGGCCTGCTGGAGTCCGGTTACGACTGGGACTACCCCGTCGAACCGCAGGAGCGCGGCAACAGCTTCCTGCGTCACGCCCGCGCCAAGGTGCTCGGCGGCTGCTCCTCGCACAACTCGTGCATCGCCTTCTGGGCGCCGGGGGAGGACCTGGACGACTGGGCGGCGGCGGGCTGCCGGGGCTGGGGCGCGGCGGACCTCTTCCCGCTCTACCGGCGCCTGGAGAACAACGACGCCCCCGGCGACCACCACGGCCGTACGGGCCCGGTGAGGCTGCGCACCCTCAAGGGCGCGGACCCCTGCGGTGCGGCGCTGCTGGAGGCGTGCGCGCAGGCGGGCATCCCGACGACCCCGTTCAACACGGGGCGGACGGTGGTGCGGGGCGCGGGCTGGTTCCAGGTCAACGCCGACGAGAACAACATCCGCCAGTCGTCGTCCGTGGCGTACCTGCACCCGGTCATGGGCAGGCGGCCCAACCTGGAGGTACGCACCGGGGTGCGGGCCAGGAAGCTGGTGTTCGAGGGCCACCGCTGCGCCGGCGCCGCCTACCTGGAGCCGGACCTGGTCCACACCCGTACCGTACGGGCCCGGCGCGAGGTCGTCGTCTCGTGCGGCGCCATCGACTCGCCGAAGCTGCTCATGCTGTCGGGCATCGGCCCGGCGGAGCACCTGCGGGAGGTGGGCGTGGAGGTGCTGGTCGACGCGCCGGGGGTCGGGGCGAACCTCCAGGACCATCCGGAGGGCGTGATCATGTGGGAGGCGAAGCAGCCGATGCCCGCCACGTCCACGCAGTGGTGGGAGGCGGGCGTCTTCTACGACACCGAGCCGGGTCTGGACCGGCCGGACCTGATGTTCCACTACGGCTCGGTGCCCTTCGACCTCCACACCGTCCGGCAGGGCTACCCGACCTCCGAGAACGCCTTCTGCCTCACGCCCAACGTGACCCGCGCCCGCTCACGGGGCGCCGTGCGGCTGCGGACGCGCGACTTCCGGGACAAGCCGCGGGTCGACCCCCGCTACTTCACGCACGAGCACGACGTGCGGGTGATGACGTACGGGCTGAGGCTCGCCCGCCGCATCGCCGCCCAGCCGGCACTGGCGGGGTGGGCGGGCGCCGAGCTGGCGCCGGGGCCGGACGTCCGCGGCGACGACGAGCTGCTCGACTACATCCGCGCGACCCACAACACCGTCTACCACCCGGCCTGCACCGTGCGGATGGGCGCGGCGGACGACCCGCTGGCCCCGCTCGACGCCCGGTTGCGGGTGAAGGGCGTGGCGGGGCTGCGGGTCGCCGACGGCTCGGTCATGCCGGACCTGGTGACGGTCAATCCGTGCGTCACGACGATGGTGATCGGCGAGAAGTGCGCGGACCTGCTGAAGGAAGACCGCTGAGGGGTCCGCGGAGTCCCGTGGTCAGGCGCGCTGCCACACCACCGGGGCCGCCGCGGGGTTCCAGCCGGACTGCGCCTGGTGCGACTGGATGCAGCGGTAGGTGACACCGTCGTAGGTGACCTGGTCGCCGGGTGCGTACACCTTGCCGGCGGCCCAGGTGCCGCCCGACTTGCCGGCCTCGCCCGGCTGGCTGGCGGTGGTCTTCAACGTCAGCCCGTACGCCTGGAGGATCGGGTTGATGGGCTGGTGGTAGGTGGTGCCGCCCGAGGTGCAGTTCCCGGAGCCGCCGGAGGTGACGCCCTGGGCCTGGCCGCCGGAGAGGTACGCGCCGCCCGAGTCGCCGGGCTCGGCGCACACGGTGGTGCGGGTCATGCCCGTGACGGTGCCCTGGGGGTAGGTGACGCTGGTGTTGTGCTGCTCGACGGTGCCGCAGTGCCAGCCGGTGGTGGAGCCCGAGCGGCAGATGGAGGCGCCGGGGAGGGCCTCGGTGGAGCCGGTGACCTCGACGTTCTTCTCGGCCTCGCCCTTGACGTACGGGGTTCCGGTCCAGTCGGCGTTCGTGGCCACCCACGCCATGTCGTTCTCGGGGAACTTGGAGGCCTTGAAGGCGCCCTGGGCGGCCTTGTTGTGGCCGGTGGTCTCGTTCCCCTCCTTGCCGCAGTGCCCGGCGGTGGCGAAGCCCTGCTGGGTGCCGGAGGTGACCGAGAAGCCGATGGAGCAGCGGGCGGCGCCGATGTAGTACGCGTCGCCGCCGCGCAGGTCGTGCGCCAGTGGCTGCGGCCGCTCGGCCGTGGTCCGCACGCGCACCAGGGCGCGGTCGAGACCCGAGGCGGTGAGGAGCGCCTCCGCGGCGGACGCCTCGGCGGCCTCCAGCGTCACCGTGTTCGTGCGCACGTCGACGTACCAGACGGGCGCGTCGAGCGTCCTGGTGGTCGTGGCGGCCTGGTCCAGCTTGGCCTTGGCGGCTTCGAGCTCGGCGAGCCCGTACCGTACGACCTCGGCCTCGGCCCCGCCGGCCTTGATGGTGGCGACGTCGGCGGAGTCCGTGGTGGCGACGGTGACGGTGGCGGAGGTGGCGCCGCGTACCCAGGCGCCCGCGAAGCGCGTGCCGAGCGCGGCGCGCAGGCGGCCCGCGATGGCCCCGGCCTCGGCCTCGTTGACCAGGCGCGCGCGGGCCTGCCCCTCGGTGAGGCCGAGGTCGCGCTGGAGGGCGCGCAGCACTTCGGGCGAGGGTCTGTCGGCGCCGAGGAGCGCGGCGGCCGACTGGACGGTGGAGGACGGTCCGGCGGGTGGCGTGGGCGTTTCGGACGCGACCGCGGCGGGCAGCCCGGTCAGCACGAGCGCGCCGGCCGCGACGAGGGCGGCGGTGCACGCGGCTGTGGCGTGTCGGTGGAGCATCAGGTGTCACCTCGGTTTCGGTGGGGGAAAGGCCCGATCCGTAGGTGTTGCCGAAGGCCCCGCGAGAAATGTCGGGTTGTCGGTTTATTAGGTGGTACGGGAGACGCGGGCCCGCCATGCGGCGTAACCGCCGCGCGCCCGCGGCCCCGGAACGGCCGGGTGCGTCCCGGGGACCTCGTCCGCCGCCCCGGCGGCGGCCAGGCGGTGTTGCAGCTCGATGTGGCGGAACAGGTGCACGGCCCCCACTTGGCGCAGTACGCCGCGCCGCTCGTGCGCGTCCACGAGGAAGGCGGTCAGGTCGCGGGGTGTGTGGCCGCGCAGCGCCAGGTGGTGGCGGGCGAGCGTGTAGCGCCACCAGGCGCTGGGCTGAGGGCGGCGCCGAGGCCGACGGCCGTTCCGGCGGCCGCGCCCGCGAGCCGGCCACGCCCCCGATCGCCAGTACGCCGCAGATGGCCCCGTCCCAGCGCGCCCGCGCACCGCTCCTCATCGGGGATTGTGCGGTGGCGGGCGCGCGGAGGGAGCGGGGACCCGCGCGCGGCCCCTCGTACGAGTGAGCAGGCCTTCCGGTGCAGGGCTCAGGGGGTGGTCAGTTCGTAGAAGCCCCGGCCGAAGGTGGCGGCGACGAGCCGGTGGTTGCGGGGGTCGTACTCGATGTCGTCGACGGGGACCTGGGGCATGCCGCGGCCGAGCCGCAGCCAGTGGCCCCGGCCCGAGGGGCTGGTGAACACGCCCTGGTCGGTGCCGATGTGGAGGGCGCCGCCGCGGGCGACGACCAGGTCGTTGACGGGCGCGGCCGGGAGGTTTCCGGACAGGTCCCGCCAGTGGCGGCCGCCGTCGGTGGAGGCGTACACGTGCGGCAGCGGGGAGCCCGCGCGGTAGCCGGAGTGGGTGGTCCAGACGCGGTCGGGGTCGGCCGGGTCGACGACCACGCGGGTCACCCACGGCCGCCCCTCGGCGAGCTTGGTCCAGGTCGCGCCGAGGTCCCGGGTGACCCAGACGCGGCCGTCGTCGGTGCCCGCGTACAGGGTGCGCCCGTCGCTCGCCGGGGCGAGGGAGGTGATGGTGCCGTAGTTGGGGTAGGCGGGGTCGGTGCCGGGGCCGCCGGACAGGTCGGGGCTGATGGCGCGCCAGGTCGCGCCGCCGTCGGTGGAGCGGTTGACGACCTCGGAGCCGTAGTACAGGATCCGCGGATCGCGCGGGTCGAAGACGACGGGCGTGAACCAGTTGCGCCGCTTGAAGGCCGTCTTGTCGGCGAAGTACGTGAGGGTGTCGCCGCCGTCGGTGGAGCGGAAGCAGTTGCCGTACTGGTAGCAGGCGAAGACGTTGTCGCGGTCGGTCGGGTTGATGAGGTTCTCCTCGCCGTCGCCGCCGAGGTACTCGTTGAAGCCGTCCCCGTCCCCGCCCCAGGACCGCAGCGAGCCGTTGTCCTGCGCTCCGCCGGAGATCCGGGTGACGTCCTGCGGGGTGATGGCGGCGCTGTACAGCTGGGTGTACGGCTCGTGGCGGGCCTTGACCCAACCGCCGTCGCCGTCGGTGTCGGAGCGGTAGACCCCGCCGTCGTTGCCCAGGTAGACGCGGCCGGGCCGGCGCGGGTCCCACACCATGGCGTGGTGGTCGACGTGGATGCTCGTGTCGTCGCCGGTCCAGGTGGCGCCGCCGTCCTTCGTCGTCATCAGCGCGACCCCGGCGACGTGGACGTGGTCGGCGTCGCGCGGGTCGGCCCACACCTTGCCGAACCACCAGCCGAAGCTGGACTGCGACGCGGCGAGCGCCGGGTCGTCGGGCGTACGGGTCCAGGTGTCGCCGCCGTCGTCGGAGGCGTAGAAGCCCTCGAAGGCGCCGCCGGCCTTGTTGACGAGCGCGTAGAGGCGGTCGCCCGCGACGGCGAGGCCGATGCGCCCCACGTCGGGGCCGCGCGCGGGCAGGCCGCCGGCCAGGCGCTGCCAGGTCCGGCCGCCGTCGGTGGAGCGGAAGACGCCCGAGCCGACGCCGCCGTAGGTGCGCAGGTCCGGGCGGCGGCGGTGGTCCCACATCACGGCGTACAGGCGGTCGCCGTCGACGGTGATCTCGGTGGCGCCGGTGAACTCCGTCTCCCCGGCGAGGATGCGCTGCCAGGTGTCGCCGCCGTCGTCGGAGCGGTA
This sequence comes from Streptomyces sp. NPDC003036, assembly GCF_040611175.1. Lineage (NCBI taxonomy): Bacteria > Bacillati > Actinomycetota > Actinomycetes > Kitasatosporales > Streptomycetaceae > Streptomyces > Streptomyces sp. NPDC003036. Next base: position 68,818 of record NZ_JBEXNO010000005.1, read on the forward strand.
GACGCCGCGGTCTCCGCCGCCGTTGTAGAGCGAGCCGGCCGCGGCCACGTAGACGCGCCGCGGGTTGGCGGGGTCGACGGTGATGGCGCTGATCGCGCCCGAGTCGCGCAGGCCGACGGGCTGCCAGTGGGCCCCGCCGTCGGTGGAGCGGTACAGCCCCGTGCCCTCGTAGGTGATGCTTCCGCCGCCGGGGTTGGGTTCGCCGGTGCCGGCGTAGAGGGTGCCGTCCGGGGCGGTGGCGACCGCGCCCATCGCCTGCGTCCAGTCGTCGGGCCACACGGAGTGGAAGGCCCGCCCGGCGTCGGTGGAGCGCCACAGCCCGCCGCTGGCGGCGGCCGCGTACACGGTGTCGGCGCGGGTCGGGTCGAGCGCGAGCGAGACGATCCGGCCGCCGATGTCGGTCGGCCCGACGGCCTTCCAGCGTCCGCCGACCGAGGGGAGCCGGCGCGCCTGCTGCGCGGCGAGGTCGTGGGCGTGGCGCGGCATCGCCTGCCCGGGCAGGGTCTTCTGCTGGTACCGGTACTCCGCGGGCGCGGACGGCCCGCGCACCGGCCGGTACGCGTCGGGCGGGCCGGGTGGCGCGGCGGTGGCGGGGGCCGTGCTCGGCGCCGTGAGGACGGCGGCTCCGGCCACCGCGGCGAGGACGAACGACAGCAGGCGTCTGCGCATGAGCACCCTCTCGTTTGCCACGACCACTTCAAACGGCGACGACGTTACGAGAGGGGCTGGGCGAGGAGTAGGGCGCGTGTCGGCCTTTGTGACACGAGAGGCGCAGGGAACGGTCCCCTACGGCAACAGCCGGGCGATGGCGGCCAGTTCGGCGCCGGAGGCGACGGTCAGGCCGTGCATGCCGTAGAAGACGCGGCCGGTCGCCGGGGCGAGAACGTCGGCGTCGCGGCCGTCGGCCGGGTCGGTGATCCGGCCGATGACCTGGCCCTCCGTCACGTCGTCCCCGGCGGTGAAGGCCGGGTACCACAGGCCGGTGGCCTGCGCGGCGACGGCTCCGGCCCAGACCCATTCCCGTGCGGGCGCCGTGCTCGTCGGTGGCGGCCCGTCCAGCGCGCGCGCCTCGCGCAGCAGCCCGTACAGGCCCTCGACCAGGCGGTGCGCGGTGGCCGGGTCGCGCTCGCCGAGTCGGCCGGTCTCGACGAGGACGGCCGGAACGCCCCGGCGCGCGGCGGCCGCGTGGCTGTTGCCGCCGCTCGCGTCCCGGCCGAGGATCACGTCCTCGACCCCGACGGCGTGGGCCAGCGCGCGGGTCTTCGCGTCGAGGACCGGATCGCCGGTGAGCCGGTAGCCGACGAAGTCGCGCAGCGTCTCGTCGATGCCGCCGGAGTGCAGGTCGGCGTACGCGTCCGCGCCGCTGACGAGGTGCGCGGTGTGCCAGGCCGCCAGCCGCTCGGTGGGGCCGCCCTGCGCGTCGCCGGGGAAGACCCGGTTGATGTTCACGCCGTCGAGCGGGGAGACGCCGAGGCGTCCGTGGTACACGGCCGGCGGGTTGGCGACCGGGCAGACGAGCACCTGGCCGGTGACCTCGGCGGGGTCGAGCAGCGCCGCGAGCCGGGTGGCCGCGTCGATGCCGGTGAACTCTCCCCCGTGCATGCCCGCCGTGATCACCACCCGGGGCCCGGGGCGCGCACCGTTCACCAGGGTCACCGGGATGTCCACGGTCACCGTGGAGAGGTCCGCCGGTACCGGGCCGCGGGCCTTGGTGCCGGGCTCGGCACGCAGCGGGCCGAGGGTCCAGGTGGTCGTCATGGTCGCGCTCCCGGGGCTAGGGGGTGTCTTGTCGATCTTGCCGGGCTCGCGTCGCCTGGCACCGCGCCTCTCCCCCGTAGCCCTTCGGGCCTGGGGAGACCCCACCGAGCAGCTCGCGTGTGCGTGGATGAAGGCCGGCCGGCTCGTACAGGTCGGACGCGGGCACCGTCTCCACGATCCGGCCGTCGTGCAGGACCGCCACCCGGTGGGCGAAGTGGCGTACGACGGCGAGGTCGTGGCAGATGAGGAGGTACGCGAGCCCCAGCCTGTCCTGGAGGTCGGCGAGGAGGTTCAGGATCCCCGCCCGCACGGACGGGTCGAGCGCGGACAGCGGCTCGTCGAGCACGAGCAGGCGCGGCTCGCTCGCCAGGGCCCGGGCGATGCCGACGCGTTGGCACTGGCCGCCGGACAGCTCGTGCGGCAGCCGGTCGCCGAGCCGGGGGTCGAGCCCCACCGTCTCCAGCAGGTCGGCCACCCGGCGCGGGCCGGTCCCGGCGTCCCACCGCCCCTGGACGCGCAGCGGTTCGGCCACCGCGTCGCGCACGCGCAGGCGCGGGCTCAGCGAGCCGTACGGGTCCTGGAACACCGGCTGGAACGCGGGGCGCAGGGGCCGCAGCGCGGTCTCGTCGAGCGCGGTCAGTTCGCGCCCGTCGAACCACACCTCGCCGCCGTCGGGCCGGCGCAGCATGAGGACCGCGGCCGCCGTGCTGGACTTCCCGGAGCCCGACGCGCCGATCAGCGCCAGGGTCTCCCCGGCGGACACCTCGAAGGAGACCCGGTCGACCGCGAGCACCGGCGCGGAGCGCCGCGTACGGCCGCGGTGGCGGACCGTCAGGTCCCGTACGGCGAGCAAGGCGCTCATGCGGCACCCCTCTCCCGGCGCAGGTGCCGCGCGAGGGCGGGCACGTCGGGGGTCTCCTGCCACCGGTGGCAGGAGACCAGGTGGCCGGCCTCGCCGACCGCGACGGGCTCCGGTTCACGCGTACGGCACCGTTCGTGCCCCGCCGCCAGGGGGCAGCGCGGGGCGAAGGCGCAGCCGGTGAGGTGCGCGAGCTCCGCCGGTGAGGGCGGGGCGCCGCCGATGGCGGGGAGCCTGCGGTCCGTGAGCGGCTCGTCGGGCGGCAGGGAGGCGAGCAGTCCCGCGGTGTACGGGGCGCGCGGCCGCGTGAGCACCCGCTCGACCGGGCCCGACTCCACGGGCCGCCCGGCGTACAGCACCAGGACCCGGTCGGCGTGCGCGGCGACGACGGAGAGGTCGTGCGTGACCAGCACCATCGCCGCGCCGGTGGCTTCGCGCAGCGACGCGAGGACGCCGAGGACCTGTTCCTGTACGGCGGGGTCGAGGGCGGTGGTCGGCTCGTCGGCGACGACGAGCTCCGGTTCGTTGATCATCGCCATCGCGATGACGGCACGCTGCCGCATCCCGCCGGAGAACTCGTGCGGGTACGCCTTCGCCCGCCGGGCCGCGTCCGGGATGCCCACACGGTCCAGGGCGGCGACCGCCGCGGCCCGCGCCCGGCGCCGGTCGAGCCCGCGCACCGAGCGCACGGCCGCGGCCAGTTGGTCGCCGACGGTGTGGACGGGGCTGAGCACCGCGAGCGCGTCCTGCGGTACGAGGGCGATGCGCCGCCCCCGGAGCCCGGCGTACGGCGACCGCGGCGCACCGAGGAGCTCCCGGTCGCGCAGACGGACGCTGCCGGTGATCCGCGCGGTGTGCGGTGCCATGCCGAGGAGGGTGCGGGCGGTGAGGGACTTGCCCGCCCCCGACTCGCCGACCAGGGCGAGCACTTCGCCCTCCCGTACGTCGAAGGACACCCCGCGGACGGCGGCCACGGCGGGGAACTCGACGCACAGGTCGCGCACGGAGAGCAGGACGGGGCGGCCGGTCATGACGCCACCGCCCCGGCACGCCGTACGGCCGCCGTGGTCCCGGAGAAGCCCGTCGCGGAGGAGAGCGACACCGCGAAGCCGGCCAGCAGGGCCAGGGCGCCCGCCGGGGCGAGGGCCGCCCAGGGAGCGCGTTCGACGTACGCCCGCGACTCGTCGAGGAGCAGCCCCCATTCGGGGGCGGGTGCCTGGGCACCGAGGCCGAGGAAGCCGAGCGAGGCGAGGGCCAGGGCGATCCCGGGCAGCCGCAGCACCGCGTGGCGGGCCACGGGCCCGGCCACGGCGGGCAGGACGTGCCGGGTCAGGATCCAGCGCGGCGTGGCACCGATCGCCTTCTGGGCGGTGAGGAACCCGCTCGCCCGGACCTCCTCGACCAGGGCGGAGGCGTGCGCGGCCAGCGGTGGCCAGGAGACCAACGCGACGGCGACGGACGCACCGGCCGTGCCGGGGCCGAGGGCCGAGGCGACGAGGATGCCGACGATGACGGGCGGCAGGGCGTTGGCGATGTCGGCCACCCCGGCCGACAGGGCCGGCAGGAAGCCGATCGCGACGGCGAAGAGGTAACTGAGCAGGCACACGGCCAGCGCCACGCCGACGGTCGCCGCGGCGCCGTGCCCGAGCCGTGCGAGTACGTCCCGGCCGAGCCCGTCGGTGCCGAGCGGGTGCGCCCCGGAGGGGGCGGCCAGCCGCGCCGTGACGTCGACGGCGTACGGGTCGCGCAGCAGGCCCCACCCGACGACCGCCAGCAGGACGCCGGCGAGCACCACGGGCACGGCCCGCGCCGCCCGGCCTGCCGGGGCCCGCGGCGCGGCCGGCAGCGCGAGGGCGGCGTCCCGCAGGCCGGGCCCGAGGAGTCGTATGCGTACGAGATGGGCGAGGGCGCCGGCCGCGAGGCCGAGCAGGAGCAGGGCCAGGACGGCGCCCTGAAGCAGCGGCAGGTCCTGGGCCTTGGCGGCGCCGAGGGCCGTACGGCCGATGCCGGGCACCGCGAAGACGGTTTCCACGGCGACCGCGCCGCCGGTCAGCCCGACCGCGACCAGGCCGAACTGCGGCGCGATCGCGGGCACGGCCCGGCGCAGCGCCGCACACGCCAGGCGCCACGGGGAGACGCCCGACGCCTGCCACAGCTCCACCCAGCGCTCGCCGAACACGGCGGGCAGCGCGTCGTCCACGAGCCGGCCGAGCAGCCCGCCGGCGGGCAGCCCCATGGCGAGCGCGGGCAGCACCATGGACGACGGGCCCTGCCAGCCGGACGTCGGCAGCAGGCCCAGCCAGACGCCGGCGACGATTAGGCCGACCGTCGCGAGCAGGAACTCGGGCACGGAGGCGAGCATCGCGGCGGCCGCTCCGCCGGAGCCGCGGCGTCGTGTGCCGCGCGCCCCGCGTACCACCGTCGCCGTGCAGAGCGCGGCGGCGACCAGCAGCGCCACGGCCAGCGACGCGCCCATCAGCCCCAGCGACACGCCGAGTCCGGAGGCGACCGACGGCAGCACGTCGGTGCCGGAGACCCAGGAGGTGCCGAGGTCACCGCGGAGCAGCCCGCCCGCCCAGCGCCCCAGCAGGGTCAGTGGCCCCGAGCCGAGGCCCAGGTCGTCGCGGATGGCGGCCAGCGCCTCCTCGGTCGGCTCCTGTTCGGCGGAGCGGGCGCGCAGCACGCTGAGGGCCGCGTCCCTGCCGGACAGCCACGGCAGCAGCCCGAGGGTGGCGAGGACGGCGGCGAGCGCGGCCGTCCGGGCAAGCGCGGTCTTCATGCCGCCGCTCACTTGACGTACGTGCCGGGGGTGACCAGCAGGCGCTCGCGGGGGTCCTTCGCCGAGTCCACGACGTGCGGGGCGTCGCCCTGGACGACCCGCTCGTGCAGCATCGGGATCGCGGCGTCGGTGTTGAGGATCGCGGTCTCCGCGGCCAGGATCGCGGAGCGGCGCGCGGCGCCGGCGGGCGCCTTCGCCGCCTTCTCCAGCGCCTTGTCGACGCTCGGGTCGGCGAGCTGGGAGAGGTTGAAGGAGCCGTCGCTCGCGAAGTCGCTGTAGAGGTACGCGGCGGGATCTCCGGAGTCGAGGACGGTGGCCCGGGACAGGATGAAGGCGTCGAACTTCCCGGCGAGGGCGTCTGATTCGATGGCGGCGTACTCGCGTATCTCCAGCTTCACCGTGAAACCGGCCTTCTGGAGCTGCTGCTGGAGCGCGGCGGCCACCTCGGGGAGCTCGGCGCGGTCGGTGAAGGTGCCGATCGTGACGGTCCTGCCCGCCGGGTTCGCCGGCGTGGCGGGGCGGGTGCGGCCGGCGCGCTCCTTCGCCCAGGGGATGGCGGGGCCGAGCAGGCCTTCGGCGACGTCGGCCCGGCCCTCGTACACGCCGTCGACGAGGGGCCCCGCGTCGATGGCCGTACGGGCGGCGGCGCGCAGCGCGGGGTCGGTGAAGGCGCCGCGGCGGGTGTTGAGGTAGAGGGTGTTGGTGCGCGGCATGGGCACTTCGGTGATCTGGTCCTCGTCGAGCAGGGCCGCCTGCGAGACCGGCACGGACTCGACGATGTCGGCCTCACCGCTGCGCAGCGCGGCGGCGCGTGCTGTGCCGTCCGGTACGAACCGCACGTCGATGCCCGCCGCCTTGGGCCTGCCGCCCCAGTAGTCGTCGTTGCGGTCCAGCGTGGCGGAGCTGGTTCCGTTCACGCGCTTCAGGACGAAGGCGCCGGTGCCGGCGCCGACGGGGTTCACCGTCCTGCCCTGGTACGCCTTGGCGGCGAGGATCGACAGCTGCGGTGAGGAGAGCCGCTGCGGGAGCAGCGGGTCCGCCGCGGCGGTGGTGACCGTGACGGTGTCGCCCTCGGCGGTGACGGTCAGGTCGACGCCGTCGAGGATGCGCGGTTTCGGCGCGGCCTGGGAGGCCTTGGTGAGCGAGCGCACCACGTCCTCGGCGGTGAGGGCGGTGCCGTCGTGGAAGGTCACGCCCGAGCGGAGGGTGAAGGACCAGGCTCTGTCGCCCGCCCGCCGCCACGTCTCGGCGAGGGCGGGCCGCGGGTCGCCGTTGGCGTCGAGGGTGACCAGCGTCTCGGCGGTGCTCCACCGCGACAGCTTGAAGGCGTCGTCACTGAGGGGCGAGAGGCCGGAGCGCGGCGGTTGCATCATCACCACCCGGACGCGCTTGTCCCCACCGCCCTTCCCGCCGGTTCCGCCGGGTGCGGCGCCGGGTGCGAAGCAACCCGTCAGGAGCAGGGCGGAGCCAATCGCCACGGAGAGGAGGGGCAGGGACTTACGGGTGTGCACGGGACTTTTCCATCTCCGTCGGACCGGGTGACGTACAGAACGCAGAACCGGACCCTAGCAGATGATAATCATATTCAACTATCGCTTGCCGACCCGCCGAGAACGCGCCACGATGACAACCCTTTGGGCCATCCGGCAGCGAGTGGCGCCATAACTCTTTTTCGTGGCGCCACAGTGGTGCCAATATGGCGCCCATGGACCTGACCCCGTACGTCGACCACCTCCGCCGGGAGCTCGCGGTCGCCGCGAACGCCGGCGGGGACGAGGCCCGCGCCCTGGCCGAGCGGCTCACCGCGCCCCTGGAGTCGGCCGCCCGGCTGACCCTGCTGAACGCGCTCTCCGCCGCCACGGACGAGATCACCCGCGAGCTGGCCCCGGGCGCGGTGGACGTTCGCCTGCGGGGGCTCGACCCCGAGTTCGTGGTGACGGCACCACCCGCCGCCGAGCTCCCCGGGGAGGCGTCCGGCCTGATGCCACCGATGGCGCCACCGGTGGCACCAGTGGCGCCGGTGGCGCCCTCCCCGGCGGACGGCGAGGAAGGAGGGGGCACGGCCCGGATCAACTTCCGGCTCCCGGCGCCGCTGAAGGCCCGGGTGGAGGAGGCGGCCGGCCGCGAGGGTCTGTCCGTCAACGCCTGGCTCGTCCGGGCCGTGGCCCTCGCCCTCGAACCGGGCGCCGGACCGGACCGGCCGGCCGCCCGTACCCCGCGCCACGGCCAGAGCTACCGGGGCTGGGTCCGCTAGCCGGAGCCCCCCGCTCCCCCTTCACGCCTACCGCACCACCTGCGGAAACACCTTCCAGAGCCAAGAGGACGGACCAGCCATGCCTTCTTACGACACCTCCGGGCCCATCACGGCGGTCCTCGAGTTCGACGTCGGCGAGGTGCGGCTCACCGCGAGCAAGCGCGGGGACACGGTCGTCGAGGTGCTGCCGAGCAACGGCGCCGACGACGCGGACGTACGGGCCGCGCAGCAGACCGAGGTCACGTATGCCGACGGCACCCTCTCCCTCAAGGGACCCAAGAGGCGCTCCCTGTTCGGCAGGAGCGGGTCGATCGACGTGATCATCGAGCTCCCCGCCGGATCACGCGTCCGCGGCACCTCCCCCATCGGCGACTACACCGGCGAGGGACCGCTCAGCGAGTGCCGCATCAAGACCTCGCTCGGCGACATCCGGCTCGACGAGGCGTCCACCGTGAACCTGCGGACCGACCACGGCCGCATCCGCGTCGACCGGGCGGTGGGCGACGCCGAGATCCGCGGGGCCGGCCGCGTCGAGATCGGCGAGATCGTGGGAGCGGCGACCGTCAGGAACGGAAACGGCGAGACCGAGATCGGCGAGATCACCGGTGAGCTGAAGGCCAACTCCTCCAACGGCCGCATCACGGTCGGCATCGCGCACGCCTCCGTCGAGGCCAAGTCCGCCAACGGCGCGATCAGCGTGCGGCAGGTGGCGCGCGGCGTGATCGACCTCCACACCGCGGTCGGCGACGTGGAGGTCGGCGTCCGCGCGTCCACGGCGGCCTGGCTGGACGTCAGTTGCAAGGCCGGCACGGTCCGCAACGCGCTCGGCGCCGCCGAAGGGCCCGGCGCCTCCGACGAGACCGTCGAGATCCATGCCCGTACCGGCGTCGGCGACATCGTCATCCGCCGCGCCTGACCCTTCGGAAAGCACCCTCGGAAAACACCCTCGGAAAGACACCCGCTTCCCTCACCCGTCACGGAGGTCGCACCATGCCGCACGAACCGTCCGCCCGACCCGATGCCACGGACGCCACCGAGCCCGTCACCCTGTCCACGCAGCGCACCCCCGGCTGCCCCTTCGACCCGCCGACCGGACTCGCGGAGGTGCGCGAGGAGCGGCCGCTGGCCCGGATGACCTACCCCGACGGGCACGTCGGCTGGCTCGCCACCGGATACTCCGCGGTCCGCTCGATCCTGGGCGACCCGCGCTTCAGCTCGCGGTACGAGCTGATGCACTACCCCTTCCCCGGCGGCCCCGAGGGCCCTCTGCCGCCCGCGCCCGTCGGCGACATGACCGGCATGGACGCCCCCGAGCACACCCGCTTCCGGCGGCTGCTGATGGGCAAGTTCACCGTCCGCCGCATGCGCCTGCTCACCGAGCGGGTGGAGGAGATCACCGCCGAGCACCTGGACGCGATGGAGCGCAAGGGGCCGGGCACCGACCTGGTCGAGGCGTACGCCCGGCCCATTCCCGCACTGATGATCTGCGAGCTCCTCGGCGTGCCCTACGCCGACCGGGAGCGCTTCCAGCAGCACGCCGACACGATCATGACCCAGGACGTGACGCCCGAGGAACGGTACGCCGCCTTCGTCGGACTCCAGGAGTACATGGGCGAGTTGGTCGCCGCCAAGCGCGCCACCCCGACCGACGACCTGCTCGGCGACCTGGCCCAGGACTCCGACCTCACCGACGAGGAGTTGGTCGGCATCGGGGGCTTCCTCCTCGCCGCCGGGCTCGACACGACCGCGAACATGATCGCCCACGGTACGTTCGCGCTGCTCGCCAACCTGGCCCAGGCCGAGGCCCTGCGCACGGACCCCGATCTCGCCCCGCGGGCCGTCGAAGAACTGCTGCGCTACCTGACGGTCGCCCACACCACCGTGAAAACCGCGCTGGAGGACGTCGAGCTGGACGGCCTCACGATAGCGGCCGGCGAAACCGTCACCCTCTCCCTCGAGGCCGCCAACCGGGACCCGGAGAAGTTCCCCGACCCGGACGTCCTCGACCTGCGCCGCGCGGCCACGGGACACCTGGGCTTCGGGCACGGCATCCACCAGTGCCTGGGCCAGCAACTGGCCCGTGTCGAACTGACGGTGGCCCTGCCCGCGCTGCTGAGGCGGTTCCCCACCCTGCGCCTCGACGTGCCGGCCGAAGAGGTACCCCTGCGCACCGACATGAACATCTACGGCGTGCACCGGCTGCCGGTCACCTGGGACGCGTCCTGAGGGAGGGGGCCTCGCACGAAGTCGGGGACCAGCCGCATCCCACACCACGCGAGCAGCACAAGTGTGCGCCCAGGCCATAGTGCCCTGGAGAGCGGGCTCCATAGCCTGTGCGCCCGCACCCTCAGGCGCACAGGTGGAGACCCCCATGAAAAAGATCGTCGCAGCGTCAGGACTCGCGTTCACTCTGGTCAGCGGCGTCTGGCCGCCCGCCGCACCCATCCCGCCCGCACCAGCCGCCCCGCGCACCCCCGCGGTGTGCGGCGATCTACTCGGGCTGCGGATCCCCGCCTCCGCGATCGGTCTGCCCACCACGGGCGGCGAGGTGACCGCCGCGCAGCCGGTCCCGGCGGCCGGCAGCGGGGCCGCCGCGACCGGCGCCTACTGCCGCGTGGACGCCGCCATCCACCCGGTGGATCCGCGGGCCCCCGACATCAGGATGCGGGTCGCCCTTCCCGAGCAGTGGAACGGGAAAGCGATGATGTTCGGCGGCGGGGGCTACGACGGGACCATCCCCGATGTCACCGGCAACGTCCCGTTCGGCCCGACCGACCGGCCCCGCCCGCTGAGCCGCGGTTACGCCACCTTCGCGAGCGACTCCGGACACCAGGCCGCACCCGGCTTCAAGCCGACCCCCTCGCTGGACGGGTCCTTCGGCGTCAACGACGAAGCGGTACGCAACTTCGCCGGCGACGCCCTGAAGAAGACCAGCGACACCGCGCGGTTCCTCATGCGCGCTCACTACAAGAGTGGTGCTCCCGTCCACAGCTACTTCGCCGGCGGATCGAGCGGCGGGCGGGAGGCGCTCGCCGTGTCCCAGCGCTGGCCCACGGACTTCGACGGCGTCATCGCCGCCTACCCGGCCTGGAACGCCGCGAGCCTCGACCTCTTCTTCGGCTACGAAGCGCAGGTCCTCTCCCGACCCGGAGCCTTCCTCGGCACCGCCGAGCAGCAGCTGCTGCACCGCGCCGTGGTCGCGGACTGCGACGGCGACGACGGCCTCCGCGACGGCGTCGTCTCCCACGAACGCGGCTGCCACTTCAACCCGCGCACGCTGCGCTGCCCGCAGGGCCGGGACACCGCGGACACCTGTCTGTCGGATGCCCAGATCCGCGCCGTAACGGCCCTGTCCTCGCCGCTGCGCTGGCGGTACCGCCTCGCCAGCGGCGAGACCGGCTACCCCGGCTTCCCCTTCCTCTCCGGTGCCGACATGTCGACGCCCCTGCTGGGCATGGGCTCCGAGCCCCCCGGCCGCCCGATGCCCAAGAACAGCGGTTACGGCGTGCAGTTCTGGGACCAGTGGGTGCGGTACTTCGTCACCCGCGACCCCGCGTACGACTCCCTGGCCCTGGACCCCCGCCGCCCCGGTGCCTGGCAGCAGCGCATCAGCGAGCTCTCGGCGCTGCAGGACGTCAACAATCCCGACCTGCGCCCCTTCGCCGAGGCCGGCGGCAAGCTGCTCATGCTGCACGGCACGGCGGACGAGCTCGTCAGCCACCGCTCCACGGTCGACTACTTCCACCGCGTGCAGAAGCGCATGGGCAAGCACGCCACCGACGACTTCGCCCGGCTCTACCTCGTGCCCGGCGCCAACCACGTCAACATCGACACCTCCTTCGCGGCGAGCTGGGACTCGCTGAGCGCCCTGGAGCAGTGGGTGGAGAAGGACGCCGCTCCCCTGCGACCGGTCGTCAGGGACGCCAACCCCGCGGCGAACGGCCGGACCCGGCCGCTGTGCGCCTACCCGTCCTGGCCGCGGTTCACGGGCACCGGAAGCCCCGACTCCGCGGACGCTTTCCTCTGTTCCTCCACGCCCTGACGCACGGAACACGGGGACGCGAGCCCCTCGTGACCCGCCCCCGGGTGTCCCGCTCGCCCGTGTCACTCCGGATCGTTCCGGATGCCGTGCCCGGCGCTCTCCGCACTACCTTGTCGACGCCCGCCAGACCGACCCGTCCGGAGCCCGGGGAGCAGCGATGTCGACGACCGCCACCACCCAACGCCCCACCGCCACCGCCCTCGGACATCAGGAGCGCGAGGTGCTCGGCGCCGTCGGCTGCGGTCTGCGGGACGACGAGATCGCCGGCGCCCTGGGCCTCCGCGAGGACGCCGTGGCCGAACACCTCGCGCGGATCCTCGCGAAGCTCGGGCTGCGCGACCGGGCCGCCGCCATCGTCCACGCCTTCGACTGCGGCCTGGTCGCCCCCGGACGCGGTCCCCGCACACCGTCGGTGCGATCGGTGCCGCGGGCCGCCGCCGGTGAGGCGGCCGGGCCGACGGTACGGATCTCCTTGCTCGGACCGCTGCAGGCGTGGCGGGACGGGCGGCCTCTGGACCTGGGGCACCCCCGCCAGCAAGCCGTACTGGCGACGCTGGCCCTGTGCCCGGAGCGCGGGCTCAGTCAGCAGGAACTGCTCGATGACGTATGGGGCATGGAGCCGCCGGCCGCGAACGTGGTGCCGGTGTACGTCTACCGCTTGCGCAAGGTCCTGCGCGGCGGGGACGGGCCGGATTCGGTCATCGAGTACGCCCGGCGTGGCTACCGGCTGGTCCCCGGGGCGGTCGACGTGGATGTGGTGCGTCTGGAGGAACTGGTCACCGCCATCGGGACGGCCGATCGGGCGGGTGAACCGGCCGAGGCGGTCCGCCTGTGCGCCGAGGCGCTGGAGCTGTTCCGCGGGGGGCCGCTGGCCGGTCTGCCCGGGCCGCTCGCCGAACTGGAGCGGCTGCGGCTCACCGAGCGCCGGCTCTTCGTCGTGCAGCGGAAGGTGGAGGGGCAGCTGCAGCTGGGCCAGGACGCGGAGGCGATCGCCGAGCTGTTCGCCCTGTCCGCGGCGCATCCCCTGAACGAGCCGTTGGCCGCCCTGCTGATGCGGGCGCTGTACCGCAACGGCCGCCAGGCCGACGCACTGGCGGTGTTCGACCGCGCCCGCCGCCGTCTCGCCGACGACCTGGGCGTTCCTCCGAGCCGGATGCTGCGGGGGACGCACCAGATGATCCTGCGCGGCGACGAGTCCGGCCTCGGCCTCATCCCCTCCCCCTCGGCCGCGCGCCTCTCGCGGGGTCCGCGAACGCCACAGGCGCGTCACCACCTGCCGGCAGCCGGTTCCTCCGGCCGATGACAGATGGTGAAGCATGCGGCTACGCGCCCGGCCCGCGAGTCTCCGTGGTTACCAGGAGGCGGGGTGCCAGGCGCCGTTGTACCACTCCTCGTTGGCGCTGTCGTTGTGGTGGTCCATGTTGAAGTCGTGGGGGTAGTTCTTCACGTGGTTGTTCGGGTAGGTCCAGATGCCGGCGGACTCGTCGCAGACGTAGTCCCAGTGGCAGATCGTCTTGACCGGCACGTCGCCGAAGAACCGGTCGGCGCCGGCGAGCGGGGCGCCGACGAAGCCGCCGAACGGCACGGCCCCGCCGTTGGCCCCGGGAGGGCCCTGGCGCTTGGGGTCCGCGATGAGGATGGCGTTGACGTTCTTGAACGTCTGCCAGTTCTCGGTGACCCAGATGTGCACCACCGCCGCGCCCAGTGAATACCCGCCCATCTTGACGTGCTGGCCCGGGCACGCGGCGCGCTGGTCGCGCACCAGCCGGTTCAGCTCGTTGACGCCCGCCCGGGCGCTCGCACCGTTGGGGATCTGGGTGGGGTACCCGACGTGCTGCTGGATGTTGCCGGTGAAGCCGTCGTTGTTCCACGAGCTTCCCGTGCCGCCGACGACGATCGTGTAGGTGCCCTCGCACGGAGCCGCCGCTTGCGCCGTGGATCCCTGTGCCACCGAGAGCCCGGCCGTCAGCACGAGCCCCGCCAACGCGGCCGCGAACCTTTTCGCCCGCATTCGATCCTCCCCATGTAGTCGGCCTCCGCGCCCGCTTTTCCGATGCGGTACGCGGTCGGCCGCGGTTACCGGACGACCTTGGCAGCAGCCGATGACATCCCGATGAAACGCGCACGGGCCGAGTGCGAGGGAGAGGCTCCGGCGCCAACGCGGCGGGGGTGCGGGCCGGTTCCATCGGTATTTCATCGGCGCCCTCTACCGTCGGCCGCCGACCGCCGACCGCCCGCCGCCGGAGAAGAAGCGACCGCTCGGCCGGTCGGCTGGACTCCGCGTACCGCACCCCGCACCCCGCATTCCGCACTCCGCAACGGAAAGGCACACCGTGGCAAGAACCGGCTTATACCGCGTGTTCACCGTGTTCACCAGACTGGCCGTCGTGGCCGGCATATGGGCGTTGGTCGTCGGGATGACCGCCTCGGCCGCTGTCGCCCGGCCCGGGCCCGTCCCGGACCCGGGCGACGACCGGTCCGGCGTCTCCCGGTACTTCAGTGGCCCAGAGGGCTTCGCCATTCCGACCGTGCCGTGTGATCCGGCCGGCCCGTCGGCCACCGACGGCGTCATGGCCGACCAGCTCAACCCGCAGCTGCGCGCGAAGATGGCCGGCTACCTGAACGCCTACAAGATGTCCTGCGCGCGGATGGTCACGCAGGCGGTGAAGGACCGGGGGCTCAACCCGAGAGCCGCGGCGATCGCCATCGCCACGATCATCGTCGAGAGCAGCATGAACAACTACTCCCAGGCCGTCGACCACACCAGCCTCGGGCTGTTCCAGCAGCAGGACTGGTGGGGCACCCGGGAGCAGCGCCTGAACCCGACCTACGCCACCAACGCCTTCCTCGACGCGATGGAACGGCAGTACCCGGGCGGCTCGTGGAACAACGTGGCGATCGGCGACGTGTGCTGGAACGTCCAGCGCCCGAGGGAGGACCTGCGCCACCTGTACGGGATCGAGGCGGACGACGCGGTACTCATCGCCAACGCGCTGTGGTCCGGTACGGGCGGCGGCCCCAAGCACCCGTACGCCTCCGGCCGGGTGGTGTCCGGGCGGTCCGCGGACGGGAGGCTGGAGGCCTTCGCCGCGGGTGAAGACGGCGTGTACCACGCGTGGCAGACGACGGTGAACGGCGCCTGGTCGCAGTGGCGGTTCGCGGGCGGCCCGCGCGACGCGCAGCTGGCGGTGGCGTCCAACGCGGACGGCAGGCTGGAGCTCTTCGCGCTGTCGGACAGCACCTTCGAGCACATGTGGCAGACCTGGCCCAGTGCGGGTTGGTCCGCGTGGGAGAACTTCGGCACCGGCGGGTACCGACTGGCGGCGGGCAACAACGCCGACGGCCGCATCGAGGTGTTCGCCTCCAACGCCAACGGCGTCTTCCACCGCTGGCAGACCGCGCCCAGCGGCGGCTGGGCCGCCTGGGAAGGCGTCGGCGGTGGCCCCGCCAACGCGCGCCTCGCCATGGAGACCGCGCCCGATGGACGACTCGAGGTCTTCGCGCTGTCGGACGCGACGTTCGGGCACCTGTACCAGACCGGCGTCAACGGCGGCTGGTCCGCCTGGGAGAACTTCGGCGGCGGCGGACACGACGTCGCCACCGGCTACAACCAGGACGGCAGGCTGGAGGTGTTCGCCTCCAACACCAACGGCGTCTTCCACCGCTGGCAGACCAGTCCGACCACGTGGTCGGAGTGGACGGGCACCGGCGGGCTCGCCAACGCCGAGCTGACCACCTCGCGGTCGGTCGACGGCCGGGTCGAGGTGTTCGCGATCAACGCCACCAGCGCGAGCCACGCCTGGCAGACCGCCCCCAACGCGGCGTACGCGCCGTGGGAGACCTTCGGTGGCGGCGGCACCGAGATCGGGGCGGGCAACAACGCCGACGGTCGGATCGAGGTGTTCGGCACCAGCCACGCCGGTGTCTACCACCGGTGGCAGACCGGGTTCGCCACGTGGTCGGAATGGGGCTGGCTGAACGATTCCGGCCCCGCGGTCGACTAGGTGTCGTCCGGCAGGGCCCTGTCCGGTAGGTCAGGGCCCTGCCGGGTCCTTCAGGAGGCGAAGGACCTCTCCAGCCGGGGAATCAGGTCCCGGAGGTCCTCTTCCCAGCAGCCTGCGTTGTGGCCGCCGTTGCACCGGGTGCCCCAGCCGGAACCGTCGCCGTAGTTGACGTAGGAGTAGGACATGCCCAGGGCGTCCATGGCGGCCTTGACGTTCTTGGCCGCGCCCGCGACCCAGAACTCGGGTTCGAGGGGCGATCCGCCCCCGTCGCCCACGTAGACGGAGACCCCGACTCCGCCCTTGGCGAGCCTGTCCATGTGCTGGGAGGGTCGACCTCGTTCCACCGCCAGTCGGCGTTGAACACCGGGTAGGGCGAGCCGAACGCGGCGTCACTGTCCACAGCGGGCTTGTACGGGGAGTCGTTGGGGTCACAGGCTCCGGACGCCGAGCCGCAGATCGCGCCGGCCGCGTCGATCAGGGAGGCGACGACGGCCAGCCGCAGGTCCATGGACCTGACCGACAGGTCGATGTCCCCCGACAGGGAGGCGGTGTGGCTGAACAGGTCGGGACGGACCTGGGCGTAGTGGAAGGCCCCGAACCCGCCCATGGAGACGCCGGCGATGGCCCGCGCCCTCTTGGTGGCGATGGTCCGCAGGTTCGCGTCGATGAACGGGATCACCTGCTTGAGGTGGAAGTTCTCCCAGTTCTGGGCACCGGCCGCGGTCTTAGTTGCCGGAGACGAGCGAGTTGGGCGTGTGGACCGGGTCCTTGGGGTCGAAAGCCACCCGCCACGGCAGTTTGTCGATCGACTGCCCGCCGAGCAGGCGGACCCAGTAGTTCGCGAACAGCCAGGATCCCCGGCTGTCCGCCGTGTAGTCGTGGTCCTTCCAGGCGTCCAGGATCGGGCAGGCCTCGCTCACGTTGACGAGGTTGCCGTCCACCAGGACGAGCCCGAAGGGTGCGTTCCGGCAGGCCGTCACCGTGGCGTTGAGGGCCAGGTCGGCCGCCCTGCTGTTGCCGGCGAAGAGCAGCTTCCCCATGGTCTGCGGTGTGAAGCCCTTGCCCGGCAGGCCGTCGGTGCCGTTGATCCGGTTCCGCGCGGTCAGGATCAGCTCCTGGGTGCGCAGCGACCGGGGCGTCACCGTGTCGCCCATCACCTTGGGGAAGGACAGCGGTTGCTCGGGGTTGGCCAGCCAGGCGCTGTCGTTGGCGTTGCCCACGAAGTCGGACCGGATCAGGCGGGGCTGCTTGTGCGGGTCCATGAGTCCCGGCGCGACCGCGTTGGGGTCGTCGGGCCAGTCGTACGCGCTGCGCTTGCCGTCGAAGATGGAGACCGGCGGTACGTTCGACGGCCGCAGCCCCGGGTTGAACAGCAGCTGACCGGTCATGGTGAGGCACGACCGGGCGTGCTCATCGGTGATGTTCGCGGTGGCCTGGATGTCCGCGTACAGCGCGTTGCCCTTGCGGTCGGAGGCGACGGTGTTGAAGAAGGGGACGCCCTGCGTGGTCTCCAGGGTGTTCACCACGTCGTGGACGTCCTTGGCCTGGTCGAGGCGGAACCAGGTGTTCAACGCCCGCAGGTTGTCCATGTTCACATCGCGCACCGCGTGCGCGCTGACCACCCAGGGCAGCGGGACGCCCTGCAGCGAGGTGGTGATCGGGCCGTAACGGGTGGACCACAGCGTCCTCGTGACCCTGCCGAGGGTGCCGTCCGCGTTCCGCACGTCGACGCCGACCTGCTGGGAGGTCATCTGCTCCCACACGCCGTCGACCCGACCAGGTACTTGGTCGGGTTCAGCGGATCGACCTGCACGTCGAACAGCCCGAACGGAGCTACGGTGGCGACCGTGTGGCTCCAGGCGACGTTCTCGTTGTAGCCGATGTTCACCGCGGGGAATCCGAGCAGGCTCGCTCCGGAGACGTTGACCTTCCCCGGGATCGTCAGCTGGCTCTGCCACATCCGGTTCTTGCCCTGCCACGGAAAGTGCGGGTTGGCCAGCAGCATGCCGGTGCCCCCGGACACGCCTTGTGAACCCACGGCCAACGCGTTGCTGCCCATGCCCTGTTTACGGCTCACCGCCATGGCGTCGCGTATCTTCTTCGCGGTCTCGGCGGGCGAGGAGGCCGGCGGCGCCGCGGCCGGGGCTCCCGGAGATGCGGCTCCCGGGGGTGCGGCGTTCACCTGGCCGTCCAGCAGCGCATCGGCGCTGCCCATGATGATCTCGGCGTGCGCGTGCCGGTAGACGTCCAGTTCCGTGATGGGCCGCACCCAGGCCGCGCCGCGGCAGGCCGGGTCGGAGAGGTCGTTCACGCCCGTCTCGGACAGGTACCTGTTGTATCCCGCGAATGGCCTCCTTGACCTCCGGCTCCGGTCCGTTGGGGGCGGGCTGGTCAAGCAGCCGCTCCACCACCCGGTTGTCCTTGATCCGCTGGAAGTAGAGGTCGCTGTTGAGGTTGGACGTGGTGTTCTGGTCCTGGCCGGGGCTCGCCCTGCCGTCGGGTCCCAGATAGCGGGACCTCTGGGCGTTGACCATCAGATAGGTGTCCGCCAGGGTGCAGATGTTGTCCTTGGCCGCCGCGTATCCGTAGCCGGTTCCCAGGTCCTCCCAGTTCGAGGCGATGATGTGCGGTATCCCGTACTCGGTGTAACGGATCGTCGGCCTGTCCGGCCCCGGTCCGGCGGCGGCCGCTCCCGTGGCCGCCGAACCGGTGGCCGCCATCGTGCTCATCACCGGCACCGCGGCCGTGACCGCCATCGGCAGCCTCGATCCGCGTCTCCTCCACGCCATCGCTCCGTCCTTCCCTTTGTCGACGGGCCGTCGCCCGAACGCGGCCACGCTAAGGAGGAGCGATGAAATCCCGATGATGCATGCCGCCGGGCACGGTGTGGCGAGGTGACGCCATGAAGCGGCGCTTCCTAGCCGAAGTGCGTCCGCCTGTCAGTCCGTCATCTTCCGGGGTCCCCCGGCGTCCGCCCGTTGCTACCTTCCCTACCTCCCGGCCGCTCGGCCTCATGGGTAAGGAGGGTTTCGTGCTTCGTGGTCTTTCCCGACGCGCACAGGCCTGTGTTCTCGCGGCGACAGCCGCCCTGCTGCTGCCGGCCCTGGCACCCGCGCCTGCGGCCGCGGCCCGGGCCGCCGCTGCCACCGCGGCCTGCCCGGCCGCCGGCTTCGTGTCCCAGCACTTCCACAGCCGTCACAACGGCGTCGACATCGCCAACGATGTCGGGACGCCGATCTACGCCGTGGGCGACGGCGAGGTGACCATCTCCGGGTACACCGGCGACTACGGCCAGTGGATCCGCGTCCAGCACCCGGACGGGAGGATCTCCGAGTACGGCCACATGTCCCGGCGGGACGTCTCCGTCGGCGACCACGTGGTGGCCGGCCAGCAGATCGCCCTGATGGGTTCCGAGGGGAACTCCACCGGCCCCCACCTCCATCTGCGGATCTGGGGAGACCGGTCCGCCTCGTACGGCATCGACCCCGAGGACTACCTCGCGGAGCGTGGCGTCGTCCTGCCCTGCACCCCGGGCAGCGGCCCGCGGCCCCGGCCGCTGGTGTATCCGGCGGAGTCGGGCCGGGTCGTGTCGGCGCGGTCGGCGGACGGGCGCCTGGAGGTGTTCGCCGCGGGAGCCGACGGCGTCCACCACGCCTGGCAGCGGGAAGCCAACGGCGACTGGTCGGCCTGGGAAGCCCTCGGCGGGCCCGCCAACGCGGAACTCGCCCTCGCCCCCAACGCCGACGGCCGCCTGGAGCTGTTCGCCCTCAACGGGAACACCTTCCAGCACCGCTGGCAGACGAGCCCGTCCGGTGGCTGGTCGGCCTGGGAGACCTTCGGCGGCGGCGGCCGGGACACCGCTGCCGGTGTCAACGCCGACGGCCGCATCGAGGTCTACGCGTCCGGCCCGGTCGGGCTGTTCCACAAGTACCAAGTCACCCCGAACGGCGGCTGGTCGGAGTGGGAGCCCACGGGCGGCGGCCCCGCCGACAGCCGCGTGGAGATGGGGAAGGCACCCGACGGACGCCTGGAGGTCTTCGCCCTCAACGGCAGCACCTTCGAGCACCGGTACCAGACCGCCCCCAACGGCGGCTGGTCCCCGTGGGGCGCCTTCGGCGGCGGCGGACGCGACCTGACCGTCGACCACAACGCCGACGGACGCCTGGAGGTCTTCGCCTCCGGCCCGGTCGGCGTGTTCCACAAGTACCAGACCAGCGCCACCAGTTGGTCCGACTGGGAGCCCACCGGTGGCCCCGCCGACGCCCAGCTCACCAGCGAGCGCACCCCCGACGGCCGCGTCGAGGTCTTCGCCATGAACGGCGGCACCGCCATGCACATGTGGCAGAGCGCCGTCAACGCCCCCTACAGCGACTGGGCCCCCTTCGGGACAGGCGGCACCGAAGTCACCGCCGCCGCCAACGCCGACGGCCGCATCGAGATCTTCGGCACCAGCCACGCCGGCACCTTCCACCGATGGCAGACCGGCTTCGCCACCTGGTCCGCATGGACGTGGGTCAACGACACCGCCGGCCCCACCCTCGACTGACCGTCTCCGAACACCCCACACCCACGGCCCCTGGCCGGCCGCGCCCGTACGGCACGGCCGGCCACACGGCCCCTCTGGAGGGACCTCGTGCTTCCGATCAGCCGACGGAGCCTGCTGCGCGGCGCCGCCGGGGCGGGCGCGCTCCCGTTCCTGGGCGCCGGCCCGGCCGTCGCCGCGGCCCCGGGCGCCATCCCGCCACCGTACTGGGTCGGCGCGGGCCCCTTCGCGTACGTCTACGACCCGTCCGGCCCCGCCGGCCCGCGCTACCTCAACGACCACACGCTGATCAAGGCTCAGGGCCGCTGGCACGTGTTCGCCATCGTCGGGGACAGCGCGCCGCGCGGCGAGTCCCCGGACAGTGCGGCGGAGATCGCCTTCGCCCACGCCTCCGCGTCGAGCCCGTACGGGCCGTGGACCACCCACGCCGACGCGCTCACCGTCGACCCGTCCTACTTCGGCGAGGAACACCTGTGGGCGCCGCACGTCGTCGAGGCCGGCGGCAGGTTCTGGATGTTCTACGCCGCGGGCGGAGAGCGTGGTGCCGCGATCAACCTCGCCACGTCGACCGATCTGTTCACCTGGACCCGCGAACCCTCCGGCCCGCTGTTCCGGGGGCTCGCGGCGCGTGACCCCATGGTGCTGCGGGTGGGCGGCGAGTGGGTCATGTACTACACGGAACTCTCGGCCGCGGGCGGCCACCATGTCGTGGCCTTCCGGCGGTCCGCCGACCTGCTGCACTGGAGCGAGCCGGGCGTCGCGTTCACCGACGCGAGCACGGACGCGACCGTCTCCGTCACGGAGTCGCCGTGCGTCGTCGAACGGGACGGCTGGTACTACCTGTTCATCGGTCCGCGCAACGGCTACGAGGGCACCGACGTCCTGGCGTCGCGGGACCCGTTCCGCTTCGAGCTCGCCGGGTACGCGGGGCATGTGCCCGGTCACGCCGTCGAGGTGGTCGGCGACGGGGAGGCGTGGTACGCCACCGCCGCGGGCTGGTTCCGGAACGGGCTGTACGTGGCGCCCCTGCACTGGCGGGACACGCCACCGCCGTGGCAAAGCCCCGACAACCCCGTGGCCGCCCGCGATGTGGACGGCCGTCTCACGGTGTTCGCGCTCGACGCCACCGACCGCTCGATGCTGCGGCGCGTCCAGACCGACCCGTACGCGGACACCTGGTCGGAGTGGGAGCCCTTCGGCGGACCGGCCGGCGCCGTTCCCGCACTCGGCCGCAACGCCGACGGCAGGCTCGAAGTGTTCTCGCTCGCCCCGGGCGGCGCCAACCTGCACCACCGGGTGCAGCGGCCGGACGGCGGCTGGCACCCCTGGGAGGAGTTCGGCGGCCCGGCCGGCGCCGCCCCTGCCGTGGCCCGTGACGCCGACGGCCGGCTGGAGGTCCTCGCGCTCGGCCCGGGCGGCGCGTCCGTCGCGCGGCGACGGCAGGGGGCACCCGGGTCCCTCGCCTGGGGCCCGTGGGAGCCCGGCTTCGGTGCGGCGGCGGGCGCGCCACCGGCGGTCACGGCGAACGCGGACGGCCGGCTGGAGGTGTTCGCCCTGTCGCCCGGCGGCGCCGGGATCCACCACCGTTGGCAGGAGGCCACCGGTGGCCCCTGGACGGCGGCATGGCACCGGTTCGGCACCGCGGCCGGCGCCGCGCCCCGGGTGGCCAGGGACGGCAGCGGCAGGCTCACCGTCGCCGCGATCGGACCGTCGGGCGTGGGGACTTTCGTCCGGCGGCAGACCGTGCCGAGCGGCGGCTGGGGCGAGTGGCTGCCGCTGTTCGGCTGGAGCGCGGCCGCCCCCGCTCTCGCCACCAACGCCGACGGCCGGCTGGAGGCGCTCTCCCTGTCGCCCGGCGGCGCCCGACTGAGCCACCGCTGGCAGGTGGCTCCCGGTGGGGACTGGCATCCGGGCGGGGAGTTCGGCGAGCCCGGCATGAGGCTCGCCGCCACGCCCACGGCCGCGCTCGACTCCTCCGGGCGGCTGCACGTCTTCGCCGTCACCGTCGCGGGCAGGATACGGACCCGTGTCCAGGACCGGCCGAGCGGCGGATGGCGCCCCTGGGCGGCCTTCGGCGAGCGCGCGGTCGCGCCCCTCGTGTCGGGCGCTCCCGCCGGCTGAGCGAGTGGCCGAAGTACGCCGGTGAACCCCTGATCGATGAGTATCGTTCGGCTCGTCCGGAAAGTCTGACGAGGGGAACGGGGGCAGCGGTGAGCGGCGTAGTCGTCCATCTGCCGCAGGGGAACGGTGGCGCCGACGGCGGCGAACCGCGCGGTGAGGCGGTGACGTTACGGCTCGGTCCCGGCCAGGTCGCCCGCTTCGGACGGGGTTCCACAGCGGTTCCCGTCGAGCTGCGCCTCGCGGATCCGGCGATCTCCCGGCTCGCCGGGGAGATCCGCGTGACCGACGACCACTGGCAGCTGACGAACCACAGCACCACCCACAGCTACCTCGTGGAGAATCCGGAGGGAGCGGGGGAATACCTGAGGGTCGCGCCGCGCCGGGTCGGAGCGCCCATCCCGTTCGAGTTCTCCCGCGTGGTGCTGCCCACCCGCGGTGATGTCACCATCTCCTTCCAGGTGTTCGCCCCCGACCACCTCTATCTGGACCCGGACGCCATGGGCGTTCCATGGGGAACCAGCACGGTGACCGCGTATTCCCTGGACGAGACGGCCACGTACTTCCTGGTTCTCGTCGCGCTGTGCGAACCGCGCCTGCGTGACCAGTCCCGCGTGGCGGTCCCCACGACCCCCCAGATCGTGGAGCGGCTCAGGGGGCACGTCACCTGCGGTGCGCTGACCGCGCGGGCGGTCAGCTCGCATATCGACTACCTCGCCGAGGAGAAGCTGCGCATGGGTGCCCCGGACGCCCACGAACCCGGCAAGGGTGACCGCCGCAACGGCAAACGGGAGGAGATCGTCGGGCTCGCGCTCCGGTTCGGGCTCGTACGGGAAGAGCACCTCGCGCTGCTGCCGCCCCTGACGGGGGCCGGCGGGCGGGAGCGGCCGGCCGCACGATGACAGCGCCGCACAGAGTGGGAGACACCGCGGAGTACGACCGGAGCGAGCTGCTCCCGCCCGGGTACCGGGTGGGCAACTGGGTGGTCACCCGGCTGATCGGGTCCGGAGGCTGGTCCACCGTCTACGCGGCGAGGCCGGCCGACGAGCACCCGGGCGGCACCGGCGGGCTCCCCGCGGGCGGGGCCCCGGGCCCCACCGAGGTCGCGCTCAAGATCATGCCGACCGCCGGGCTGGCGCCGCGGCAGGCGCGCAGGATCGTGGAGTCCGCCCGCCGCGAGGTGGAGCTCGGGCGCAGGGCCGGGCATCCCCGGCTGATCGGCCTGCTGGAGTCGTTCGTCCTCCCCGCACCCGACCTCCCTTCCCTGGAGGGCGCGTTGGTGCTGGTCATGGAACGGGCCGCCGGCAGTCTGCGGGAACGCGTCGACGCGGGGGTGCCCGAGGCCGATCGCGCCCGGCTCATCGCGGGAATCTGCGAGGGGCTCGCCCATCTCCACCGGGCGGGCTGGGTCCACGCGGATCTCAAGCCGGAGAACGTCCTGCTGGGCGAGGACGGTTCCGTGAAGCTGTCGGACTTCGGCCTCGCCACCGAGCTGACGGGGACGCACGGCTACGCGCCGCCGATGGGCACCCTGGACTACCTGCCGCCCGAGCGCTGGAGGGCGCCCCTCGGCGAACTCGGTGTGCAGGTCCGGCCGACGGCCGACATCTGGGCCCTGGGCATCGTCATCCACGAGGTGTTCGCGTCGGGGGAATCACCGTTCCCCGGGGCCACACCCATGGCGCGGGGCGCCGCCGTCCAGGAGTACGGCGCGGGGCGCGCCCCGCTGCGCATGGACCACGCCGTGCCGCCGTTCTGGCGGGCGCTGATCGCCGACTGCCTCGCACCGACCCACGCGGCCCGCGCTCCCCACACCGCCGAGAGCCTGCTCGCGCGCATCACCGCCCGGGAGGGGGAGGGGCCCGAGGTGGGGGCGGGGCGGCGGCGGGACCGGGCACGCGCCGCCGTCCTCGCCACCGCGCTGTGCGGGATCGCCGGCGCGACCCTGTGCTCGGACGCGGTACGGGCGAGCTCGTCCGCACCGCCCGGCCGTGCGGGCGCGACGGTCGGCACGGTCCGGGTGTTCAACGCGGAGCGGGGCTGCCAGGACCGGGTCGACCGGGACCCGCAGTGCAGTCTGGGCCTGGCGATCGATCCTGTGCGGCCCTACACCGCGGACAACGTCGTCCCGACGAGGGTGTGGCACGGCGACGTCCTCACCGCGGACTGCGAAGTGCCCGACGGGCAGCCCATCATCGACGAGGAGGACCTGCGGTCCACCCACTGGTTCCGCGTCCGCCTCCCACCCGGCTCCACACCCCCCGCGGCCTGGCTGCCCGCCGTACGCACCAGGGACCGGCCGCCCCTGCCGGAGTGCCCGCACGCCGCGGCCGTGCGCTGACGGGGGGGTGGACCCCGTTCACGCCTTCACCGCTTCACTCCTGGGTGTGCGTTCCCGTGTCTTCGAAGGAGACGGAGGGGGACATGACCCATCAGAAGGGTCCATGTCACCTTCAACGAAAAGGGGTAGGTACGGGCGAGGTTTCGCACATCGAAGAGGCTGAGGTATACGAGCCGCCCGTGCTGGTCGAGGCAGGGTCCTATGCCGAGGCCACCCGCGGATACGCGGGGTGGGTGTGGGACGGCTTCAGCGGCTTCTTGACCCCCGGAGGCTGACCGTACGGCCTGTGGTGGACGCTGGTTCGCGGTTTCACCGGGCCGCGGGGCGGCGTCCGCCCTTGAGTACATCCCCGCCGTCGAAGACGACGGGCCTCACACCACGCGCACCGGTGAACAGCGCTGTCAGCCGATGCCGACGGTCCTCTGCGCGGTCACGGCGCGGGAGTCGCGGGCGGTGGCGAAGGTGTAGAGGCCGGGGACGAGGGTCCAGGTGCCGGCGGTCCAGACGGTCGGCCACCACGGCACCTCCGACGTGCACGACTCCGTGGTCGACGCGGACGATCTGGGCGCGGGGCTGGTGGTCGACCACCTCGTCGCGCTCGGGCACCGGGACATCGCCTTGGTCGGGCGCACCATGGGCGCGACCGCCGCGCGGATGCTGATCGCACGCGTCGAGGGACGGCGCGACCGAGCCATGCAGACCACGATGCCCCCCGGCTGGTCGTCCGGCGCAGCACCGCGGCGCCCGGCGTCCGATAGCCGCGGGCCACGGGCCGCAGACCGCGCGGACCTCGAGTGCCCGGCCACCCGGGCACTGATCACACCTTCGACTATGCGTCCGGGTGTGCCTCCTGCCCACCCCTCGCGCCATTCGATGTGGAGATGGTCCCGATCCACCGGATGGATACTCTCCGGTCAGGCGGAGGCGGGAGACCTCAGGCCTGTGTGTCGGCGATGCGGCGTCCGACCCTGGCCGCGGTCTCCCTGAGCCAGATGTGGGCGGCGTCGTGGGTATGGACGGGGTGCCACCACAGGGCTTCGCGCAGGGGGACGGCTTCGTAGGGCGGGTCGAGGACGCGTACGGCGGCGAGGGGGGCGAGCATGCGGGCGAGGCGGGCCTGGACGAGGGCGATGCGGCGGGTGCCGGCGACGAGCGCGGGCAGGGCGTGGAAGCTGTCGACGGAGACCTCGACACGCGGTTCGATGCCGAGCATGCCAAGCTGGCGCACGGCGGGGGCGTCATAGGTGCGCTGGTAGGTGACCCAGGGCAGGCGGGCGAGGTCCTGGCGGGTGAGGCGGTCCTCGACGCTGGGGTGGTCGTCGGCGACGACGAAGACCCAGCGGTCGTCGTAGAGGTCGGTGGCGGGGAAGTCGCTGATGACGCCGTGGGGCATCAGGAGGCCGTCCGTGGCGCTGAGGAGGCTCGCGGTGTCGTCGACGACGGTGAGGGGGGTCCGGGTGAAGCGCAGGCGGATGCCCGGGGCCTCTTCGTGGATGACGCGGGCCAGTTCGACGCCGAAGACGTCGACGGCGTAGTCGGAGGCGACGATGCGGAACTCGCGGGTCTCGGTGGCCGGGTCGAAGGCCGCCTGGCTGGTGAAGAGGCGTTCCAGCACGTCGTACGCGGTGGCGGTGCGGTCCAGGAGCACCTGGCCGAGGGCGGTCAGTTCGTACTGGCTTCCCACCCGGGAGAGCAGTTCGTCGCCGAAGTGGCGGCGCAGGCGGGCCAGGGCGGCGCTCATCGCGGGCTGGCTGAGTCCGACGCGTTGTCCGGCTTTGGTGACGTTGCGCTCCTCGAGGAGGGCGCGGAGCGCGACGACGAGGTTGAGGTCGAGTCGGGCGAGGTTCACGACGCGGAGTCCCTTCTCGGAAGCGGCATCAGCACGCGCTATTTGTTTCACCGATCTCAGGGATCCACAGAATCTATTTCCCTGATTGCTTGGTGCGGGTCCAGATTAGGCCCAACGCAATCAGGAGGACATGTCGGTGAAACCTGAATCCGCTTCCGCGCTCTTCTCCGGGCCCTTCGCCCTCGGCACCCTTTCGGCAGCCGAAGGCCCCGCTTTCCCCGCCCTCGTCGACGCCGAGGGGCAGGCCGTGGACCTGCGGACGGCGCTGGCCGACCCGGCGCTGACGATGCGGGACCTGCTGGAGCGGTGGCCCGCGATCCTTCCCCGACTGCGGGAGCTCGCGGCCGATGCGGGAGCCGTCCGGCGCCCGCTGTCGGACTTCCGAGTACTCGCCCCGGTCGAACCGCGGCAGGTCTTCCAGTCGGGCGCCAACTACCGGCAGCACGTCATCGACCTGCATGTCGCACACCGGGCGCCGGGCGACGAGCGCTCCGAGGAGGAACGCCGGGCCGAGGCGGCCGACATCATGGACCGGCGGGCCGCCGAGGACCTGCCGTACGTCTTCATCGGCCTGCCGAGCGCGGTCACCGGACCGTACGACGACGTCACGCTGCCCGCCTGGGCCGAGAAGCCGGACTGGGAGCTGGAGTTGGCCGCGGTGATCGGCCGGCCGGCGTACCGGGTGTCCCCCGAGGAGGCGTTGGAGTACGTCGCGGGTTACACGATCGCCAACGACCTGACCGACCGGGCGACGGTGTTCCGCCGGGACATGCCGCAGATCGGGACGGACTGGCTGCGCAGCAAGAACGCCCCCGGCTTCACCCCGCTGGGCCCGTGGATCGTGCCGGCCGAGTCCGTCGGCGACACCGGCGACCTGCGCCTGACGCTGAAGCTGAACGGCGAGGTCATGCAGGACGAGTCCACCAAGGACATGATCTTCGGCGTGGCGCGCATGGTGGCGTACGCCTCCCGGACCGCCCGGCTGCTGCCCGGGGACCTCGTGCTCACCGGCTCCCCCGCCGGCAACGGCATGCACTGGGGCCGGCTGCTGCGCGACGGCGACGTCATGGACGCCTCGATCACCGGCCTCGGCGCGCAGCGCACGCGATGTGTCGCGGAGGAGGCGTGAACCGCGCCGACCCCGAGGCCGCGATCGCCCGGGCTGCCAAGGAGTGCTCCAACTGGGGCCGTTGGGGCGAGGACGACCGCCTGGGCACCGTCAACTTCCTCGACGAGGCCAAGCGCCGCGAAGGTGCGGCGCTCGTCCGCCGCGGCGTCAGCTTCTCCCTCTCCCAGCGCTTCGACATCGACGGCCCGCAGAAGGGCTGGCGGCGGCGGACGAACCCGGTCCACACCATGCTCGACACGGGTACGGACGCGGCCCTGGGCAACCAAGGCCTCCCCCACGGCATCGGAGGCGCCGACGACGTGATCGCGATGCCGCTGCAGTGCTCGACTCAGTGGGACGGCCTGGGGCACATCTTCGACCACGGAAGGGCGTGGAACGGACGCCCGGCCGAGCAGGTCGTCACCTCCGACGGCGACCAGGTCACCGGCATCGAGCACATGGCCCCGCACATCGCCGGGCGCGCCGTGCTCCTCGACATCGGCCGGACGGCCGGCCAGGACGGTGAACTGCCGGACGGCTTCGCCATCACCGAGGAGCACCTGACGGCCGCTGCCCAGGCCCATGGGGTCACGGTCGGCCGCGGTGACATCGTCCTCGTACGGACCGGACAGCTCGCCCGAGTACGCCGGGACGGGTGGGGGGACTACGCCGGCGGCGCGGCCCCCGGCCTGTCCTTCACCACGGCGTCCTGGCTGCACGGCAGTGAGATCGCCGCGATCGCGACCGACACGTGGGGCTTCGAGGTGCGGCCCAACGAGTTCGACCACGCCTTCCAGCCGCTCCACCAGGTCGTCATCCCGCACATCGGGCTGCTCGTCGGCGAGATGTGGGACTTCGAGGCCCTGGCGGAGGACTGCGCGGCCGACGGCGTGTACGCGTTCTGGCTCACCGCCGCGCCCCTGCCCATCACCGGCGCCGTCGGGTCCCCCGTCAACCCCGTCGCCGTCAAGTAGTCCCGGGCCGACAGGTCTGAGGAACAAGGGAGTTCCCCATGAGCACACCACGCAAGGTCCTGGTCATCGGCGGCGGGGCGGCCGGCAACGCCACCGCGATCCTGCTGAGCCGCGCCGGGATCGGCGTCGACCTCGTCGAGGCGAAGGACGACTGGAACGCCACCGCCGGCTCCGGCATCACCCTCCAGGGCAACGCCCTGCGCGTCCTGCGCGAACTCGGCGTGTGGGAGCGGGTGAAGAGGTCCGGCTTCCCCTTCGGGTCGGTCGGGATCACCGCGCCCGACGGCACCGTCCTGCACGTCCAGCGCGACCTGCGCACCGGCGGCGACGATCTTCCGGCCACGGTCGGCATGCAGCGTCCCCGGTTGCAGCGGATCCTGATCGACGCCGTCCGCGCCGGTGGCACGACCGTCCGCCTGGGGACCACCGCCACGATCCTGGACCAGGACGCGACCGGTGTCTCCGTCCGGCTGAGCGACGGCACCGAGCACCGCTACGACCTGGTGATCGCCGCCGACGGACTGAGCTCGGCCACCCGCGCGCAGATCGGGATCGCGGACCGGCCCGAGCCGACCGGCATGGCCATCTGGCGCGTCGCCGCCCCGCGGCCCGTGGGCGTCGAGCGCACCGACCTCGCCTACGGCGGACCGGCGTTCATCGCCGGCTACTGCCCCACCAGCGACACGACCCTCTACGCGTACGTCGTCGAGAGGAACCGCGACCGCGCCTCCCTGCCCGCGGGGTCGTACGCCGAGGAGATGCGCCGGATCGCCTCCGCCTACGGAGGCGCCTGGCCCGCCATCACCGCCACGATCACCGACCCGGCCAAGGTCAACTACACGTGGTTCGACCGGCTGCTGGTCGAGGGCTCGTGGCACCGCGGCCGGGTCGTCCTGGTCGGGGACGCCGCCCACTGCTGTCCGCCCACCCTCGCGCAGGGTGCGGCGCTGTCCCTGGAGGACGCCTGGGTCCTCGCCGGGATGCTCACCGCCGCCGACGACTGGGACGGGGACCTGCTCCAGGCCTACTACGAGCGGCGGATCGCCCGGGTCCGCCCGGTCGTGGAGGCGTCCGTCCGGATCGGCCAGTGGCAGCTCGACGGAGTCCGCGACGCCGACGTACCGGGTCTGATGGCCCGCACCATGACCATGTTGCGAGAGCTGCCGTGACCGCGCCCGCCCCGGCCCCCGTGTCGGTTCCGTCGGCCGCGTCCGCCTGGGCCCCCGTTCCGGTTCCGTCGGCCGCGCCCACCGTGGACGTCCACGCGCACGTCCTGCTGCCCCAGATCGACGCCCTCGTCGCGGGCCTTCCCGGACACGCCGAGGCCGGGGAGCTCGATGCCCGCCGCAACGGCCCCGCCGCGCTCGCGGTCAGCGGCGCCATGGTCCGCGACCGGATCCCCGCCCTGACCGACCCGGCCGTCCGGCTCGCCCGGATGGACGCGCAGGGCGTCGACGTACAACTGGTGAGTCCCTCGCCGTCGCACTACCACTACTGGGCCGACGCGCACACGGCCGAGAAGGTCTGCCGGCTGGCCAACGAGGCGACCGCCACACACTGTGCGGCGGCGCCGGACCGCCTGCGCGGCCTGGGCCTGGTGCCGCTCCAGCACCCGGAACAGACCGTCGCCGCCCTCGACCACGCCCTGGAGCAGGGCCTGGCCGGGGTGGAGATCTCCAGCCACGCCCCCGGCCGGGAACTCTCCGACCTCGCGTACGAGCCCCTGTGGGCGCGCGCGGAGAAGGCGGGGGCGATCATCTTCCTCCACCCGTTCGGTTGCACGCTCGACGAGCGCCTCGACCAGTGGTACCTGTCCAACACCGTGGGCCAGCCCGCCGAGAACGCCGTCGCCCTCTCCCACCTGATCTTCTCCGGCGTCCTCGACCGGCACCCCGGGCTGAAGATCGTCGCCGCCCACGGCGGCGGCTACCTGCCCACCCACATCGGACGCAGCGACCACGCCTGGCGCGCCCGCGCCGACGCGTCGGCCGGCTGCGCGCAGCCGCCGAGCAGCTACCTCCGACGCCTGTACTTCGACTCCCTCGTGCACGACCACCGCGTCCTGCGGGCGCTGGTCGAGACGGCCGGCGCCGACCGGGTGCTGCTCGGCTCGGACTTCCCCTTCGACATGGGCTGCGACGACCCCGTCGGCGCACTGCGGGCAGCGGACCTGTCCGCCGCCGACTTCCACGCCGTCCGCGGCGCCAACGCCGCCGCCCTGCTCCACCTCTCCCCCGCCTGAGGAGGCACCCCGCGATGAACAACCGCCTGCTCACCCACCTGCGGCACGTCGACCTCGCCGTGCCCGACTACGACAAGCAGCTCGACTTCTACGCCGGCGTGTGGGGCCTGACCAAGGTCGCCGAGGACTCCGGCATCTCCTTCCTCGCCGCCGAGGGCAGCCCGGAGCAGTACGTCGTCCGGCTGCGCAAGGCCGACGAGAAGCGCCTCGACCTGGTCTCGTACGGGGCCGCTTCCGCCGCCGACGTGGACACGCTCGCCGAGCAGCTCCTGGCCGGCGGCGTGCGGCTGATCTCCCGGCCCGGCACGGTCGACACCCCCGGCGGCGGCTACGGCTTCCGGTTCTTCGACGTCGACGGCCGCACCATCGAGGTCTCCGCCGACGTCCAGGTCCGCAAGCACCGCAAGATCGAGGAGAAGGAAGCCATCCCGGTCAAGCTGTCCCACGTCGTCCTCAACTCCCCCGACCTGGAGCGCACCCGCGCCTGGTACGAGCGGCACCTCGGCTTCCGGCTGTCCGACACCCTCAGCTCGCCCCACATGGGCGAGGTCATGCACTTCATGCGGATCAGCACCCAGCACCACTCCATGGCCCTCGCCAAGGGCCCGCACACCTCCCTGCACCACGTCTCCTTCGAGATGCGCGGCCTCGACGAGTACATGCGCGGCTCGGGCCGGGTGATGCGGGCCGGGTTCCGGAAGATCTGGGGCCCGGGCCGGCACATGGCCGGCGACAACACCTTCACCTACTTCCTCGACCCGCACGGCAACACCGTCGAGTACACCACCGAGTTGGAGGAGCTCGACGAGGACACCTGGCACCCCCACGTCTACGACTTCTCGCAGCCCGAGGTCACCGACCAGTGGGGCACCGCCAACCCGATGAACGAGCTCGTCGCCAAGGAGTCCTTCAACGACCCCGACCGCGGCTGCTTCGTCGCCCCGCCGGTGTAGGGCCCGGCCCGTCCGATCCCCGGGGGCGCGGCAGGCGGTGTCCCGCCCTGGCTCCCGCCGCCGCGTCCCCGGCCGGTGCGCGCGGCCGGGCGCCCGCCCTGAGCCGGTAGTGCCTCTCCGTCCAGGGTGTCCCCGGCCGCGTGGCCCACTCCTCTCCTCCTTCCCTTGGAGCCGCACCATGCGCTTCGCCGCTTTCGAGTACCGGCACCGGCCGCGTGTCGCCGTCGTGGAGCACGACGGCACGCTGTTCCCTCTGCCGGGGGTCACCTCGCTGACCGATCTGATCCGTGAGACGGACGGCCTCGCCGGACTGCTCGCCGCCGGCGCCGCGGCGCTGGACGTGCCGCCTGGTCCGCACGCCTCCGAAGTCCGACTGCTCTCCCCTCTCCAGCCGTCCTCCGTCAGGGACTTCGTCACGTTCGAGGAACACGTCGAGGGCGTACGCCGGTCCGTCAGCGGCGAGTCCGGAGTACCCGCTCAGTGGTACGAGGCGCCCACCTTCTACTTCACCAATCCGCACGCGGTCTTCGGCCCGCACGACGACGTGCCCATGCCCCCGGGCTCGTCCGTGCTCGACTTCGAACTCGAAGTGGCGGCCGTCATCGGCCGGGAGGGCCGCGACCTCACCCCGGAGCGGGCGCGGGACCACATCGTCGGCTACACGATCTTCAACGACTGGTCCGCGCGGGACCTGCAGTCCGCCGAGATGCGGGTCGGACTCGGCCCGTGCAAGGGCAAGGACACCGCCACCACCCTCGGCCCCTGCCTGGTGACCGCGGACGAGCTGGAGCCGTACCGCGATCCCGACGGCTTCCTGCGCCTGGCGCTGACCGCCGAGGTCAACGGCGAGCGGATCGGCTCGGACCTGCTGTCCAACATGAGCTGGACCTTCGAGGAGATGGCCGCCTACGCCTCGCGCGGCACCCGGATCGTCGCCGGCGACGTGCTCGGCTCGGGCACCTGCGGCAACGGCGGCTGTCTCGCCGAACTGTGGGGCCGGCGCGGTGAACAGGTGCCCCCGCCGCTGAAGCCGGGCGACACCGTCACTCTGACCGTGGAGGGCATCGGGTCCCTCACCACCCGTGTCGTGCCCGGCCCGGCGCCGGTCGAGCTGCCCCGGGGGCGGCGCCGCAGCCGGGAGCGGCCGTGAACGGCGGGCGCCTCGCGGAGAAGGTCGTCGTCACGGGCGCGGCCCGGGGCCAGGGCGCCGCCGCGGTAACCGCTCTGGAGCGGGAAGGCGCCACGGTCATCGCCACGGACCGGAACAGCAAAGAGGGCGTCCGCAGGCTCGACGTCACCCTGGCCGACGATCGGGCCGCGCGTCGGTTCTGACCCTGTACCCGGGCGACGTGGTCGCGACGGGCACCCCGGCCGGCGTCGGCCCGATCGGCCACGGCGATCGTGTCGTCGTCGAGATCGAGCGGATCGGCAGGCTCGACGTGGGTGTGGACGGCTCCAGGGCCACGCCCTACGGCTCCCTGCCGGGGCACCGCCGCGGCCGAGTGCGGCGTCGCGGCCGAGTGCGGCGTCGCGGCCGAGTGCGGCGTCGCGGCCGAGTGCGGCGTTGACGTGGGTCAGGGCCGCGGCATGCTGGATCGGCGCACGACCAGCTCCGGCTTGAGCACGATGCCGGTGTGCCGGTGCTCGCTCCCCGGTTCCGGCGGGTCGATCTCCCGCAGCAGGAGCTCGGTCGCCAGCCGGCCCATCTCGCCGGCCGGATGACGCACCGAGGTCATCGGGATGAGGCTCGCTTCCGCGAACTCGATGTCGTCGTAGCCGACGACAGCGAGGTCGTCCGGCACGCGGACGCCCATGTCGAAGGCCGTCTGCATCACACCCAGGGCCAGCAGGTCGTTCGCGCAGAAGACGGCGGTCGGCCGGGACGACAGCCCGACGAGCCGTGCCCCCGCGTCCCGGCCGGCGCCCACGTCCAGTCTCTCGGCCGGGATGTCCACGATCGCGTCGCGTCCCCTCCCCGACTCCTCCACCGCGCGGACGAGCCCCTCGCGCCGGTCCCGGACCTCGCTGGAGACGCGCTCGGGCCGGTTCAGCACGTTGGAGACCGTGCCCACGGAGACGCCCGCCTGGCGCGCCACCTCCTTGATGCCCACCACTGCCGACCGTCCGTTCACCTCGGTTCCGTGTGATCGCCATCGTAGGCCGCCCCCTTGCCACTCGAAGTGAATCCTTTCACTCCGTTTACGTCGCAGCGTCTTGACCAGTCTCCAGAAGCGTGTTTCCGTGTCAATGAAACGATTCATCCGCCGCCGACGCAAGCGCGGCCCAGGTTCCGAGGTTGCCCATGACTGTCGTACGGGACGCCGTGAAGGCCGCGCTCAAGGCCCAGACCATCGAGACGCCCTCCTGGGGCTACGGGAACTCCGGCACCCGCTTCAAGGTGTTCGCCCGGCCCGGCGTCCCCAGGACACCCTGGGAGAAGCTCGACGACGCGGCGAAGGTCCACGAGTTCACCGGCGTCGCCCCGAAGGTGTCCCTGCACATCCCGTGGGACGAGGTCGACGACTACGCCGCCCTGGCCGCGTACGCGAAGGAGCGTGGCCTCCAGCTCGGCGCGATCAACTCGAACACCTTCCAGGACGACGACTACCGGCTCGGCAGCGTCTGCCACCCCGACGCGGCGGTGCGCCGCAAGGCCGTCGACCACCTGCTGGGGTGTGTCGACATCATGGACGCCACGGGGTCGAAGGACCTGAAGCTGTGGTTCGCCGACGGAACCAACTATCCGGGGCAGGACGACGTCGCCGCCCGCCAGGACCGGCTCTCCGACGCCCTGGCCGAGGTCTACGAACGCCTCGGGGACGACCAGCGCCTGCTGCTCGAGTACAAGTTCTTCGAGCCGGCCTTCTACACGACGGACGTGCCGGACTGGGGGACCTCGTACGCCCACTGCCTGAAGCTCGGCCCACGGGCGCAGGTGGTCGTGGACACCGGCCACCACGCGCCGGGGACCAACATCGAGTTCATCGTGGCGCTGCTGCTGCGGGAGGGGAAGCTCGGCGGTTTCGACTTCAACTCGCGCTTCTACGCGGACGACGACCTGATGGTCGGTTCCGCCGACCCGTTCCAGCTCTTCCGGATCATGCACGAGGTCGCCAAGAACGGCGGCCTCGGTCCGGCCGCGAACGTGGCCTTCATGCTCGACCAGTGCCACAACATCGAGGCGAAGATCCCCGCGGTCATCCGCTCGGTGATGAACGTGCAGGAGGCCACCGCCAAGGCCCTCCTCGTCGACACCGACGCGCTGGCCGCCGCGCAGCGCGCCGGTGACGTACTCGCGGCCAACGCGGTGCTGATGGACGCCTACGCCACGGACGTTCGCCCCCTGCTGCGGGAGGTTCGCGAGGAGATGGGGCTGGCCGCCGACCCCGTCGCCGCGTACGCCGCGTCCGGCTGGGCCGAGAAGACCGCTGCCGAGCGCGTCGGCGGCGAACAGGCCGGCTGGGGCGCCTGACCTCGTCGTGCGTCATGCCCGGCAGCCCGCCGACCGCCCCTTCCTCCTCCTCTCGCGATCCTCGAAGGATGGTCCATGTCTTCCGCTCCCCGCCCCACGCCCCGTGAGCTCCTGCAGCGTTCGAACCGCCTGGGCGCCGATCCCCGCAACACCAACTACGCCGGGGGGAACACCTCGGCCAAGGGCGTCGACACGGACCCGGTGACCGGCACTGCGGTCGAGTTGCTCTGGGTCAAGGGCTCCGGTGGCGACCTGGGCACCCTGACGGAGGACGGCCTCGCCGTTCTGCGACTGGACCGCCTGCGGGCGCTGAAGGACGTCTACCCCGGCGTGGAGCGCGAGGACGAGATGGTCGCCGCCCTCGATCACTGCTCGTTCGGCAAGGGGGGTGCGGCCCCGTCGATCGACACCGCGATGCACGGCCTGGTGGAGGCGGCACACGTCGACCACCTGCACCCCGACTCCGGCATCGCTCTGGCCTGCGCCGCCGACGGGGAGAAGCTGACCGCCGCATGCTTCGGGGACAGCGTGGTGTGGGTGCCGTGGCGCCGGCCCGGCTTCCAGCTCGGGCTCGACATCGCCGCCGTCCAGGCCGCCCACCCCGACGCGATCGGCTGCGTCCTCGGCGGCCACGGCATCACAGCCTGGGGAACCACGTCGGAGGAGTGCGAGCGCAACTCCCTGCACATCATCCGGACCGCCGAGGCCTTCCTCGCCGAGCGGGGCCGCCCCGAGCCGTTCGGACCGGTCGTCGCCGGTTACGAGCCGCTGGACGAGGCGGCGCGCCGGGACCGTGCCGCCGCTCTCGCGCCGCGTATCCGGGCGCTCGCCTCCCACGACCGGCCCCAGGTCGGCCACTTCAACGACACCGAGGCCGTCCTCGACTTCCTGTCCCGCGCCGAGCACCCCCGGCTGGCGGCGCTCGGCACATCCTGCCCGGACCACTTCCTGCGCACCAAGGTCCGCCCGCTCGTCCTCGACCTGCCGCCCACCGCGCCCCTGGACGCCGTCCTCGCCAGGCTCGGCGAACTCCACACCGCCTACCGGGAGGAGTACGCCGCCTACTACGCGCGGCACGCCACCGAGGACTCCCCCGCGATGCGCGGGGCCGATCCCGCGATCGTCCTGGTCCCCGGCGTGGGCATGTTCTCCTTCGGCAAGGACAAGCAGACCGCGCGGGTCGCGGGCGAGTTCTACGTCAACGCGATCAACGTGATGCGCGGGGCCGAGGCGGTCTCGGCGTACGCGCCGATCGAGGAGTCGGAGAAGTTCCGGATCGAGTACTGGGAGCTGGAGGAGGCCAAGCTGCGGCGCATGCCGAAGCCGAAGCCGCTCGCCACCCGCGTCGCCCTGGTGACGGGCGCCGGCAGCGGCATCGGAAAGGCCGTCGCCCACCGCCTCGCCACCGAAGGCGCCTGCGTCGTCGTCGCCGACCTCGACGCCGAGAACGCCGCGGCGGTCGCCGAAGAGATCGGCGGGCCGGACAGGGCCGTGGCGGTGACGGTGGACGTGACGGACGAGCAGGCGATCGCCGCCGCGTTCCGCGAGGCCGTCCTCGCCTTCGGCGGCGTCGACCTGGTCGTGAACAACGCCGGCATCTCCATCTCCAAGCCGCTGCTGGAGACCACCGCCCGCGACTGGGACCTGCAGCACGACATCATGGCCCGCGGCTCGTTCCTCGTCTCCCGCGAGGCCGCCCGGATCATGATCGAGCAGGGCCTGGGCGGCGACATCGTCTACATCGCCTCCAAGAACGCCGTCTTCGCCGGGCCGAACAACATCGCCTACTCCGCCACCAAGGCCGACCAGGCCCACCAGGTCCGGCTGCTCGCCGCCGAACTCGGCGAGCACGGCATCCGCGTCAACGGCGTCAACCCCGACGGAGTGGTGCGCGGCTCCGGCATCTTCGCCGCCGGCTGGGGTGCCCAGCGCGCGGCGACGTACGGCATCGAGGAGGAGAAGCTCGGCGAGTTCTACGCCCAGCGCACCCTCCTCAAGCGCGAGGTCCTCCCCGAGCACGTCGCGAACGCCGTCTTCGCCCTGACCGGCGGCGACCTCACCCACACCACCGGCCTGCACATCCCCGTCGACGCCGGCGTCGCCGCGGCCTTCCTCCGCTGACGGTCCCTCTCTTTCTGGGGCCGGCGACCGGCCCACCGGCCCCAGGTGCGTCCGCGGACCGGCGGCACCCTGCCGTACGGGAACCGGCCCTGACACCGTGCCCGCACGGCGCCGCCGGTCCGCCTGCACCTTCCTTCTCGCTCCTCGACGAGCCGCTGAGCCGCCCCCACCGCAGAGGTATCCACGTGACCACCACGCCACCCTCGTCCGCGCCCTCGTCCGCGCCCTCGTCCGCGCCCTCGTCCGCGTCCGCGTTCGCCGCGGTCGATCTCGGCGCCACCAGCGGACGTGTGATCACCGGTCGGGTGGGTCCGGACAGCCTCGACCTCATCGAGGCGCACCGCTTCCCCAACACGCCCGTGCGCTTGCCGGACGGCCTGCGCTGGGACGTCCTCTCCCTGTTCCAGGGCGTCCTCGACGGGCTCCGCGAGGCCGGCCGCTCCGGTGGTGGTGTCGCCTCGATCGGCGTCGACACCTGGGCCGTGGACTTCGGACTCCTCGACGCCGACGGCTCCCTCCTCGGCAATCCGTTCCACTACCGCGACAACCGGACCGACGGCGCCGCCGCCCGCGTCTGGGAGCGGATCGGCCCCGAGGAGCTGTACGGCATCACGGGCCTGCAGCACCTGCCGTTCAACACCGTCTTCCAGCTGGCCGCGACCGAGGGAACCGCCCAGCGGGACGCCGCCCGCATGCTGCTGCTCGTCCCCGACCTGCTGGTCCACTGGCTGACGGGGTCCATCGGCGCCGAGGAGACCAACGCCTCCACCACCGGTCTCTTCGACGCCCGCACGGGTACGTGGTCCCAGGAGCTCCTGGACCGGCTCTCTCTCGAGCCGGGCCTGTTCCCTCCGCTGCGCTCCCCCGGCGACCCGGCGGGCACCCTGCTGCCCCACGTCGCCGCCTACACCGGGCTCGACCCCCGGACGCCGGTGACGACGGTCGCCTCGCACGACACCGCCTCCGCGGTCGTCGCCGTGCCCGCGACGGAGCCGCACTTCGCCTACATCTCGTGCGGTACGTGGTCGCTGGCCGGCCTCGAACTGGACGCCCCGGTCCTGAGCGAGGCGTCCCGGGCGGCGAACTTCACCAACGAGCGCGGTATCGACGGCACCGTGCGGTACCTGCGCAACATCATGGGAATGTGGCTGCTGGAGGAGTGCCGGCGCACCTGGGGCAAGGAGAACCCGCCCACCCCTCTCC
The DNA here is from genome assembly GCF_040611175.1 of Streptomyces sp. NPDC003036. NCBI lineage: Bacteria > Bacillati > Actinomycetota > Actinomycetes > Kitasatosporales > Streptomycetaceae > Streptomyces > Streptomyces sp. NPDC003036. Next base: position 107,438 of record NZ_JBEXNO010000005.1, read on the forward strand.
CGGCCCTCCTCGACGACGCGGCCCGGTCCGAGGCGTTCGCCTCCCTCATCGACCCGGACGCCCCGGAGTTCCTCGCCCCCGGCGACATGCCGGCCCGCATCCGGGACCACTGCGCCCGCACCGGCCAGCGCGTTCCCGGCAGCCGGGGCGCGGTGGTCCGCTGCATCCTGGAGAGCCTGGCCCTGGCCCACCGCCGCGCCCTGCGCCAGGCCGCCGAGCTCGCCGGCCGCGACATCACCCGGATCCACCTCGTCGGCGGCGGAGCGCGCAACGACCTGCTCTGCCAACTCACCGCCGACGCCACCGGCCTGCCCGTCGTCGCCGGCCCCACCGAGGCCACCGCGCTGGGCAACATCCTCGTCCAGGCCCGCGCCGCCGGCCTGGTCGGCGACCTCCCCGACATGCGCCGGCTGGTCGCCTCCACTCAGCACCTGCGGCACTACACCCCCCGGGGCGACAGCGCCGCCTGGGACGCGGCAGCCGCCCGGCTGGACTCCGCCCCGAGGCTCTCCTGACGCGCGTCGCCCCTCTTCGCCGCCGATACCCCAAAACGGTCAAGGGGCCGTTTCAGATCACTCTGAAACGGCCCCTTGACCTGCGACTCCGCAAAGTCGGGACGACAGGATTTGAACCTGCGACCCCTTGACCCCCAGTCAAGTGCGCTACCAAGCTGCGCCACGTCCCGATGCCCGTCTGACCTGGGGTTTCCCCGGCCCGGCGTGCATGAGAACAATACCGCACTCCCAGCGGTGATCACGAACCGCTTTCCGTATCGGTCACCAGTTCGAAACCATCAGACCGGCCGCGCGCGCACCACCCGCACGCGCCCCCGCACACCACGCGAGCGACCCCGCCACGCGACGTACGCCGCCGTGCGCCCTCACGCGCCGGAACCGCGCACGCCCCCTCCCCGCCTCGCCGCAGCCACCCGTGCGCAACGAAGCGCACATCCCGCTCATCCACGGTAGGGATTCGGTCGGCACCCGTGCCGAATCGATCCGCCCACCCCGTACGCCTGGGGCCACGGTGAACCAGTGAGGTCGGAATCCACCCCTCCGGGCGAGAGGCCCGCGAAAGCTTTGCCCTTGGCATGTGGCAGAAAGAAGCGCAGGGGGAATGGACCCCGGATAGGACCGGACAGGCCAGTACCACGGGAACCACAGCCCCCGTGAAACGTCAACCGACCGTGTTCTGGACAAAGTTGAGCGGCGCGCTGAAGGGTCGGAGACGATCAACACCATGAGGTGGTCGGCCTGTTCGGGACGGGACCACTACCGATGCACCACCTGTTCGACAACCGCACGAGCAGGCGTTTCGCAGAGGAGGGCTCGCATGGACGGGTATTTCGCCAGTCGACTCCATCACCAACTACGGGAGGAAGTCAGGCACTTCGCGGAGAACCGGGTTCGGCCACTGATACCCGCCATGGAGGCGGCCCGGTCGGTGCACCATGAGCTGTCCCGGCTCATCGCCCGGCAGGGCTGGCTGGGCGCGACGATCGGCAGGGACTACGGCGGGATGGGGATCGGTCACCTCGGCAAGACGATCATCATCGAGGAGTTGTCGCGGGTCAGCGGCGCCATGGGGGCCATGGTCCAGGCCTCGCAGCTGGGCGCCGCCAAGATCGTGCACTTCGGCAGTGACGAGCAGAAGAAGACGTGGCTGCCGGCGATCGCGGCGGGTGACTGCCTGCCGACGATCGCGGTCACCGAGCCCGAGTCCGGCGGCCATGTCCTGGGCATGAACGCCACCGCCGTCCGGGACGGCGACGACTACCTCCTCAACGGCCGGAAGGTGTTCGTCGGCAACAGCCATGTCGGGGATCTGCACGGTGTCGTCGTCCGCACCGGCCCCGGCTCCAAGGGGCTCACGGCCTTCCTCGTCGAGCCGTGGCGGCCCGGCTTCCGCGTCGGCGACCAGAAGCCGACGATGGGCCTGCACGGCTTCAGCTTCGGCGAGCTGTTCTTCGACAACTGCCGCGTCCCGGCGGCGAACCGCCTCGGCGACGAGGGGGACGGGCTCGCCGTCGCCTACTCCTCCAGCGTGCTGTACGGGCGGGCCAACCTGACCGCCGTCTCCCTCGGCATCCACCAGGCGATCCTGGAGGAGACGATCCGCTTCGGCGAGGAGCGCCAGCGCTACGGCGCGCCCCTGCACGAGCTGCCGTCCGTCAAGCTCAAGCTGGGCCGGATCCAGTCACGGCTGATGACGGCGCGGCTGGCCGCCTACCACGCGGTGCACCTGCTCGACCAGGGGATGCCCTGCGACGCGGAGCTGATGAACGCCAAGCTCCTCAACGTCGAGTCGGCGCTGGACTCCGCGCGCGACGCCATGGAGATCCACGCCGCGGCCGGGCTCTTCACCGACCGCCCCATCGAGCGCTACCTGCGCGACGCGCACCACATCTTCGCCCCCGCCGGCACCTCCGACGTCCAGCTGCTGCGCCTCGCCGAGGTCGCGCTGGGCGCGTCGAAAGGCCAGTGGTCGGAGCGGCTCGCCGATGTCGTACGCATGCAACCAGCCCTTTAGTGCCCGCCCTGCGGCGCACCGCACACGGAACGGGCGCGCACGGAACGCATGATGTCCCCGAGGGGCTCGGAAGGCGCCCCTCGGGGACATCATGGCCGGCGCACCACGGGGCGAGGGCCGCTCACAGGCCCCCGTCCTCGCGGCGGTGGATCTGCTCCACGAGCTCCGCCGCGAGCGACTTGATCGTCTCCAGGCCCGCCCGCCCCCACGGCCGGGGTTCGGTGTCGACCACGCAGATCGTGCCGAGGGCCGTGCCCGTACGGTCGATGAGGGGCGCGCCGAGGTAGGAGCGGATGCCGATCTCGTCGACGACCGGGTTGCCCGCGAACCGCGGATAGTCGCAGACGTCCTCCAGGACCAGCGCCTTGCGGCGCACGACCACGTGCGGGCAGTAGCCGTGGTCGCGCGCCATGAAGCGGCTGACGCCCCCCGTGGCCGCGGCCGTGGCGGCAGCGGTGGACTTGAGGTCCTGGCGCGCGTGGGTGCCGTCCGGGGTGTGCAGGCCGGCGAAGAACTGCCGGTTCTCGTCGATGAAGTTGACCATCGAGTACGGCGCTCCGGTCACCTGCGCCAGCCTGGCGGCGAACGCGTCGAGGGCGGGGTCGGGCTGCTCCCCGAGGCCGAGTTCGCGCAGCCGTCGTACGCGCAGGGGTGCCTCGCGGTCGACGGGGGTGAGCAGGAGGTGACGGGTGGGGTCGTAGGTCATGACGGTGCTCCGTAGCTCGGCGCCGGGGCCGGGGCGGGGTTGGTCGCCAGCAGGTGCTGGACGAGGGTGACCAGGGTCTGGATTCCGGAGCTCGCGATCCGGGCGTCGCACAGCACGACCGGTACCTCCGGCTTGAGGTCGATGGCGGCGCGGACCTCGTCGGGTGCGTACCGGAAGGAGCCGTCGAACTCGTTGACGGCCACGACGAAGCGGATGCCGCGCCGTTCGAAGAAGTCGACGGCCGAGAAGGAGGCCTGGAGCCGGCGGGTGTCGGCGAGCACCACCGCCCCGAGCGCGCCCTCGGAGAGCTCGTCCCACATGAACCAGAACCGCTCCTGGCCGGGTGTGCCGAAGAGGTACAGCACGTGCCGCCGGTCGAGGGTGAGGCGGCCGAAGTCCATGGCGACCGTGGTGGTGGTCTTGGACTCCACGCCGGCGAGGTCGTCGGTGCCGATGCTCACCTGGGTGAGCAGCTCCTCCGTGCTCAGCGGTTCGATCTCGCTCACCGCGCCCACGAAGGTGGTCTTCCCGACCCCGAAGCCCCCCGCGATCAGGATCTTCACGGCGGTGGGGAAGACGTCGTCGTCGAAACCGTCTGGAGCCTCAGAGCCGTCGTCGTAGGCCATGGAGCACTGCCTCCAGCAAGGAACGGTCGGTGGGGTTGTCGTGGACGCGGGGCGCCCGGGCGGTCAGCGCCCCGCAGTCGACGAGGTCGGAGAGCAGCACCTTGGTGACCACCGCGGGCAGCCGCAGGTGCGCCGCGACCTCGGCCACCGAGGTCGGGCCGTGGCACAGCCCGAGGGCCTGGGTGTGCTCCGGGCCGAGCGGGGCCTGCGGCACCGCCCCGGTGGCCATCACGAGGGAGAGCAGGTCCAGCGCGGCCGTCGGCCGGGTGCGGCCGCCGCTCACCGTGTACGGGCGGATGAGCCGGCCGGCCGCGTCGTCGAGCCAGGGCCCGTCCTGCCACTGCCCTTGGCGTTGCCGTGATCGGGAGGACGGCACGGCTCAGCGTCCCGTGGCGCCCGGGACCGCCGCCGCTTGTCGGGCCGGGGTGACGAGGTAGGGCCGTACGCTCTTGACCAGCATCGCCATCTCGTAACCGAGGACGGCGGCGTCGGTCTCGCGCCCGGCCAGCACGGCCAGGCAGGTGCCGGATCCGGCGGTGGAGACGAACAGCAGGGTGTTGTCGAGTTCGACGACGACCTGCCGGACCTCACCGTTGTCGCCGAAGCGGGTACCGGCGCTGCGGCCCAGCGAGTACAGGCCGGAGGCGAGGGCCGCCATGTGGTCGGCGCTGTCGGCGTCGAGGCCGTGCACCGATTTCACCAGGCCGTCGGAGGAGAGGAGGACCGCGCTGCGGGTATGGGGGACCCGCTGGATCAGACCGGTGAGCAGCCAGTCGAGATCCGAGGAATGGCCGGTGGGCACATCACTCGCCATGGTGCATCTACTCCTTGTGAGCTTCGTCGTGTCGCTGCGGTGCGGGGTGTCGGTCGAAAGCGGTGTCGGGGACGGGGGCAGGGGCCGGGTCGGTGTCGGAGTCGGCGTGAGCGAGCTCCGCCAGTCCGATACCGCGCCGGAAGGCGGCCATCAGGCCCGGGTCGTGCAGGGTTTCGTCGTCGTGGCGGCGCACCACGGGCGCGTCGCGCAGCTGCGGCACCAGGTGCTCCTGCGCGCGCCGCTTGGGGAGGCGGGGCCGGTCGCCGTGCTCCTCCTGTACGGGGAGGGGCGCGGGGTCCGGTACGTACGGAGCCGGCTGCTGCGGCGGCAGGGCGGGTGGGGCGGGCGGGGCGGGTCGCGGCTGTACGGGCTCGGGGCGCGCGGCGTCCGGTGGCGCGAGCGGTGCCGGTACGTCGCCGGCCGCCGGGGTTTCCGTCCCCTGGGTCCCCGGGGTCCCCGTGGTGGACGCGGCCTGGGGGGTCGAGGCGGATTCGGCGCCGAGGAGTCCCTGCGGCAGGACGATGGCGGCCTGGACGCCGCCGTAGATGTTGGTCTGGAGGCGGACGGCGATGCCGTGCCGGCGGGCGAGCGCCGCGACGACGTACAGGCCGATCCGCCCGTCCTGGAGGAGATGGGCGACGTTGACCTGGTCGGGGTCGTTGAGCAGGGCGTTCATCTTGTGCTGCTCGTCGGCCGACATGCCGAGCCCGCGGTCCTCGACCTCGACGGCGAGCCCGGCCGTGACGTACTGGGCGCGCAGCAGCACGGTGGTGTGCGGCGCGGAGAACAGCGTGGCGTTCTCGACGAGTTCGGCGAGGAGGTGGATGACGTCGGCGACGGCGTGCCCGCGAAGGGTGCCTTCGATCGGCGGCACCAGCTTGACCCTCGGGTACTGCTCGACCTCCGCGATGGAGGAGCGCAGCACCTCGGTCATGGTGACCGGGTTGGACCACTGGCGGCGTGAGATGGCGCCGCCGAGGACGGCGAGGTTCTCGGCGTGCCGTCGGACGCGGGTGGCCAGGTGGTCGACGTGGAAGAGGCCCTTGAGCAGCTCGGGGTCCTCGACCTGGTTCTCCAGCTCGTCGAGCAGCTGGATCTCGCGGTGGACGAGGGACTGGAGCCGGCGGGCGAGGTTGACGAAGACCTCGACCTTCTGTTCGTTGCCGACGGCGCTGGAGAGCTGGGACGCCTGTACGACGGCGGTCACCGCGGCCTCGTGGGAGCGGGTCAGCTCGGCCGCGAGCACGTCGAACTCGTCCGCGCCGGGCCCGGGCAGCGGCGTGCCCGGCCGTGGGGGCGGCCGCTCCCCGCGGCGCAGTTGGGCGACCAGGGCCTGGAGTTCGCTCGGGCCGCGCGCGGCGGTGCGGCGCAGCGCGGCGCACCGGTCCAGTACGGAGGTGGCCACGCGGTCGGCGCTCAGGGCCGCCCCGGCGATGGCCGCGACGGCGAGCGCCGCGCAGGCGGTCAGCGCGGCCCACAGGGTGGGCGACGGGCCGGCGCCGGTGGAGCGGAGGGTGAGGAGCACGGCGGCGACGCCGCCGAGGGCGACGACGACCGAGGGCACGACGGCGGCGCCCAGGAGTCGGGAGCGTATGCGGGCTTCCGGAGACGGGCCGGGCGGGTTCGGCCTCCCGCGGTGCGGCAGGGGACGGGCGCCGGACCGGCCGTGCCGCCCGCCTTCACGGCGGTCCGGCCGCGCGGCGGGTGCGCGAAGTTGAGACATCAGCGTCCTTGGTACGTGGGGCCCCGGGAATCGGCGTGCGAATCGGCGTGGAGGTACGGACGTGCGTGTGTGGAGTGCTGCGGGTGTTCGACCGTGGTGCTTCGGCGAACGCCTCAGGCGTCCGATGAGCCCACCGTTGATCACCGGCCACACACGGTAGTCGGCATACATTCACGTCTGATGGGCAGTTGACAAACTTGCCCGCCAAGCGTCCCGCTCTGGTATGAGGCCTCGTACTCCAGCCCGAAAACGCGGAGTTGACGCCGGCCGCGGGGCCCGGCGGCCCCGCGGCTCGTGCGAACCCGCCCTCAGGAGGCAGGGGCCGGGAAGGCGAACCGCACGTCGGTCAGCCGTTCCGACACCTCCCACAGGCGGCGGCCCGTCTCCGCGTCGGCCGCCGCCGGGGACAGCGCCACCCGCGTGGGGGCGCCGCGCAACTCGCCCCGGCCGTCCGGGCCGAAGAGCTCACCGCCGCTCGCCCCCGGATCGGTCGCCGCGTACAGCTGGGGCAGCGCGCCCTGGACCGGGGGCTGGGCGAGCGGGACGAGGAGGCGGCCGAACAGCACCTTCACCAGGCCGACGGGCGCGCTGGTCTGGAGGTTGGTGGCGGTGTAGCCGGGGTGGGCGAGCACGCTGCGCACGGGGCTGCCCGCGGCGGTGAGGCGGCGGTGGAGCTCCCGTCCGAAGACGGCGTTGGCGAACTTCGCCTGGTTGTAGAAGCCCATGGGCGAGTACGCGCGCTCGCCGGTGAGGTCGTCGAAGTGGAGCCGGCCCTTGCGGTGGTTGAGCGAGGTGACCGTGACCACGCGGGGGTCACGCCCGCCGCTCAGCAGGTCGAGCAGCAGGCCGGTGAGGGCGAAGTGGCCGAGGTGGTGGACGGCGAATTGGAGCTCGTGGCCCTGCCGGCTCAGTGATCGCGGGGGCGCCATCACTCCGGCGTTGTTCACGAGCACGTCCAGCCGCGGGTGGTCGGCGCGCAGCCGGTCGGCGAAGGCCCGTACCGAATCCAGGTCGGCCAGGTCGAGGCGGCGTACCTCCAGACGGGCGGCCGGCAGCTCGGTGGTGATCTCGGCGGCCGCCCGTCGCCCCTTCGCCTCGTCGCGCACCGCGAGGATCACGCGCCCGCGTCGGCGGGCGAGTGCCCGGGTGGTGGCGAGTCCGAGGCCGCTGTTGGCTCCGGTGACGACGAACACGCGGTCGGTCTGGTCGGGTATCCGCTCGTCGGTCCAGCGCTTCATCTGCTCTGTCATGCGGCACACGCTGCCTGTGATGTCACCAAGTGTCAAGGCGCTACCAGGTGACACGCACGACATGGCGCTACGATTGCCGGGTGAGTTCCCGCCCAGAAGTGACCATGGCCGAGCGCAAGCGTCAGCTTGTCGCCAACGAGTTGACCGAGGCGGCGCTGCAGTCGCTGGCGCTGAAGGGGTTCGACGCGGTCACCATCGACGAGATCGCGACCGCCGCCGGGGTGTCCAAGCGCACCTTCTTCCGGTACTTCGCGTCCAAGGAGGACGTGGTCGTCCAGTTCCTGGCGGACATGGGCGCCGGCATACGGACGGAGCTGGCGGGCCGTCCGGCCGGGGAGCAGCCGTCGGCGGCGCTGAAACACGCGGTGTGGGTGTCCATGGCCGCCTGCGGTGACCACTCCGGCCACGCGGCCAGGGCTCTGCGCGTGGTCCAGCTGATCCTGCGCACGCCCGCCCTGCTCGCGCGCTTCCTGGAACGCCAGGCGCAGTGGCGCGACGACCTGGCGGCGGAGCTGGCGCACCGCCTGGAGCTCGACCCCGAGACCGACCTGTACCCGCGGCTGGCCGCGGGGATGGCGCTGACCGCCTACGACGCCGTACTGCGGCGGTGGAGCGACAGCGACGGCGCCGAGGACCCGGCCGCGCTGATCGACCGGGCCTTCGCCGTCATCGCCCCGGCGCTGGACGCGCCTGGGGCCGGGTCACCTCGCCCCTCGACGTGACCGGATGTCCGCCGCCGTACGGCTCTGACCGCTGGGCCACGGCGACCGTGTCGGTGGGGGACGAAGACGGCCCGAAGCGCTCCGGTCGCCGGGCGCGCTCGTGGCCCTGCGCCAAGCCCCTCCCTTCGTCGATGCGCCGATGACGTCACCGGCATCAAGGCAGCGCGAAGATTGCCGGCCGACGGCAATGCGAACAGGCGTGCCGCCCTGTCACCATGACCTTCCCGGAGCCAGTGCGCCGACTGCATGCCGGAGCCCCCGGAAGACGGCGCGCAAGATGCTGCGGCGGATGGAGGGCGGGGAGCCCGTAGAGATCACCAGTGCCACGGCGTCCATAAGGCAGTTGGCTCGTCTCGCCTCCATCGCCGAGCAGTACGGGTACGAGTACGCCGACGCATGGCAGGGCGGCGGACCACAGGGAAAGGGGTTCGTGATGCGCATCGTGCCCGACCCCGACCCCCAGGCCCGCGCGCGGGCCGCACGGAACCGGGCACGGTACCCGAACGCCGGCGAGGGGGGACGCTTTGCCGCCCCTCATGCCGGACGCGGTCGAGCTTCTCAGAGCCCGCATCACGTACGACCTCGCCGCCAGGTGCAGCGAGAAGCAGTTGCGGGTGATCGCGAGCGTCGGCTTCACCGCTGCTTCCGTGGGCCTCTGCTTCCAGCTCGGCGCGGACACCACCGCGGCTCTCATCGCCGGCATCGCCTGGGTCGCGCTCATGGGGCTCGTGCCCGTCCTCGTCGTCGGCAACCGGCGCTACAGGGCCAAGTACGCCGCCCGGTTGCGAGCATGCGGGTTCACGCCGGTGACCGACCAGAGCGGGCGGCTGCGGTATGTGCCGCCGGGCAGGCAGCTGCCCGGGCACGGCAATCCTTTCACCAGCCGGGCGTAGCACCCACTCGTTGCGCCGCGTGTGACGGGCTCGGCATGTGGTCGTGGCCCGCTGTCCGAGCCGTCGGACAGGCCGACTCGAGACCGCGTCAGGCGCGGGTCCGCTCCCGGCCGAGGACGCAGTCACCGCAGACCCCGGCACCTCGGACGCGGTAGTAGAGACAGCAGCTCCGGCGACGGTACGTGAGGGAGTCCGCATCGAAGGTTCCCGCACCCGCGAGCGGTTCTCGCTCCAGCAGTGCGGTCGCCAGGGGGAGCGGTGAGTGCGGGGCGTCCGGGGCTTGGGCGAGCGTCACCCGTACCGCTCCCAGGAGCGCGGAGGCGGCGTTGCCACGCAGAGCGTGCGGGGACACCCCGTAGAGCCGGCGTACGGCGTCGCCCAGGGGAAGGAGGTTCCGTACGACGACGGTTTCGCGCAGGACATCGACCACGTCGCCCTCGGCCACTTCCGGGGCGTCCGGCATCCACAGGTCGACCGGGCCGGTATCGGGCGTCCGCCACCAGACCCGCTCGGGTGCGAGGTCGGGCACCCGGCCGGTGAGCGCGGCGGTGCCCAGCGCGATGGACCACAGGCGGGCGGCCGTGCCGATGTGGAGGGTGGAGGCGGCGACACGCCGCTGATCGGTTCCGAGCCGCCGGCCGACTTCCGCCACGTACCGCGCGAGGACCGCCCGGTCCTCGTACAGCGCGGTGAGCGGGCGGAACCGATCGGCGTCGGCCCGCGGGCCGCACGCCATCGCGAAGTAGGGACCGATAGCGGAGACACGCGCCGGTACGTCGGCGCCCACCAGGTGCGCACCGCCCGGTCCACCGGTCGCGCCGCTTCCCGGGACGGCAGGCGGTCGGCGGCCGGCCCGGCCGCCGGGGGCGTGTGGGCGCATGGGTGCCATCGTCCTCTCCCGGCTTCCTCGTTCCGCCGTCGCTGGTCGGGCCGAAGCCTCGCAGACCCGCCCGCGGCACGCCAGAGCCCCCTGTGTCACCGACCACAACCGGACCGGCGGATGGCGTGGCGGAAGCCGGGGGCGGCGCCGAGGGGGTGCCTATCGCCGATCGGACTTCCTCGCAGCGGATGACGGCCTCGGCGGTACGGCGTGCACGGCGTCGAGCACGAGGGCCAGCATCCGTCGGGCCGGTCCGGCGTCTTCGTCGCGGGCCGTGGACAGTGCGATCCCGGTGATGAGTTGGACCAGGTCACCGGCGGTCAGGTCGGCACGAGCGGTCCCGTGACGCTGCGCCCGGGTGAGCAGACCGGCCGCCGCGTCCAGGATCAGCCGATGGCAGTCCAGGCCCGGCGCGCCGGGCTCGTTGACCATCAGTGCGCTGCCCATGCCGTGGTTGGCACGGGCATGGGCCAGGAACGCACCCAGCCATTGGGCCAGGGCGTCGTCGGCGGAGTCCGAGGTGCGCAGTTTCTCCGCTTGCTCGCACAGGGCCTGGATCCGGTCTCTGAGGACCGCGGTCAGCAGGGCCTGGCGGTTCGGGAAGTGGCGGTACAGGGTCCCCGGGCCCACGCCGGCCCTGCGGGCGATCTCGTTGAGGGACGCTTCGGGACCGGCTTCGGTGAACACGTCGTGCGCGGCGGCCACCAGGCGTTCCCGGTTGAGGAGCGCGTCCGTGCGCTTCGACGTGCGAGCGGCATGGCCGCGTTCGGTCGTCATCCGTCCCGCCCTTCCGGTGCCTTTGGGGATAGCCAAGCGGAGAAGTTCTCCGTATCGTAACGGACCTCAACCGGAGAGCCTCTCCGGAACGCCTCACCGAGGAGGATCCATGACGGACGGCCCATCGGCAGCGCTTGACCGGGTGGGGATCTGGACCTTCGCCTACGACGAGCAGCCCGCCGGACGCGTGCGGGAATCGGCCGCGGAACTCGAGGAGTTGGGCTACGGAGCCCTCTGGTACGGAGAGGCCTTCGGCCGCGACACGGTGGGCCAGGCATGGCTGCTGCTGTCGGCGACCCGTCACATCACCGTCGCATCCGGCATCGCCAACATCGCCTTCCGGGAACCGAACACCACCGCTGCCGCGGCGCGCACGCTCGGCGAGGCGTTCCCCGGACGCTACGTGCTCGGCCTGGGCGGACACCGCGTCGACGACACCGTGCACCAGGTGGACGGCTACTCGGTGCCGACCCGCAGCAGGGCGGTGACCACGATGCGTACCTACCTGGAAGCCATGGACGCGTCACCCGCCCACAGCCCGATACCGGAGCCGGCCCCGCGCCGCCTCCTGGCCGCTCTGGGCCCGAAGATGCTGAAGCTGGCCGCCGAACGCACCTGGGGCGCGCACACGTATTTCGTGCCCGTCGAGCACACCGCACAGGCGCGCCGGATCATGGGGCCGGATGCGTTTCTCGGCGTCGAGCAGGCCGTCGTGCTCGACCGTGACCTCGGCCGGGCCCGGGAGGTGGCCACAGCGCATGTCGCCGGATACCTGGCAGCGGCGCCGCACCAGGAGGCGAACGTACGCCGGCTCGGCTTCGGAGACGAGGACATCGGCGGCGGCCCGAGTCGCAGACTGGTGGATGCGATCGTCGCCTACGGCGACACGGAGGCGATCCGCCGGCGCGTTCAGCAGCACCTCCAAGCGGGAGCCAGCCACGTCTGCGTGCAGGTACTGACCGCCGCTCCGGCCACGCTGCCGCGGCAAGAATGGCGCGAACTCGCCCCCGCTCTCGTACCCCGCCGCAGGGGGTGACGAGGCTCAGCGCCCCCAGGCTCGTCCGCGACCGACGTCACCGCTCACCGCTCAGCGGCGAGGTCGAGATCACCCCTGGTCGTCTCGGCCGCACTCTCCTCCCCGCGCGGTCGCCGCCACGGGTGCGCGATCGGACTGGACACCGCCCGCCACCACGGCTCCTCGGGCGCCTTCCCCGTGGGCTCGAACGGCTCGCCGGGGCGGGGAAACGCCGCCGCCTGACCGGCCTCCTCGGCCGCGTCCTTGGTCCACTCCCCCGGCTCGGCCCACGGGTGCGGCGCCAGGTTGAAGGTGCCCCAGTGGATCGGGAGCAGTACGCCCGCCGCGTCTCCGCCCTGGAGGTCCAGATGGGCCCGTACGCCCTCGGCGGGGGTCATGTGGATGTCCGGCCAGAACTCGCTGTACGCGCCTATCTGGATCATGGTGGCGTCGAACGGGCCGTGTTCGGCGCCGATGTCCCGGAAGCCCGGGAAGTAGCCGGTGTCGCCGCTGTGGTAGACGCGGTGGTCCGGTCCGGCGACCACCCAGGACGCCCAGAGCGTGTGCTGCTGGTTGCGCAGGCCGCGCCCGCAGAAGTGGCGGGCCGGGGTGGCGGTCAGCCGTACGCCGCCGACCTCGGTGGACTCGTGCCAGTCGAGCTCGCGCAGGCGGGACGCCGGCACGCCCCAGTGCTCCAGGTGGGCGCCGACGCCGAGCGGGACGGCGAAGAGGGTGTCCGTGGTGGCGAGGGCGCGGATGGTCGGCAGGTCGAGGTGGTCGTAGTGGTCGTGGGAGATGACGACCACGTCCACCGGGCCGAGCGCGGCCAGGGGCAGCGGTACCGGGTGCAGCCGCCGGGGCCCGGCGAAGGGGAACGGCGAGCACCGCTCGCCCCACACCGGGTCGAAGAGGACGCGGACTCCGTCGATCTCGGCGAGCACGCTGGAGTGCCCGAGCCACGTCAGACGCAGTCCGGACGCCGGGGGCCGGGCGAGGTCGGCGACCGTGGTGGGGTGCACGGGGACGGCCGCCGCCGGCGAGCGGCGTCTGCGCCCCTCCTTCTCGAAGTACGTCTTCGCGAACTCGACCGCCGAGCCGGAGGGTCTGTGCCGGGCGCCCACGGGGTTCTGGAACACCCCGTCCGCGAAGTGCGGCGAGCGGCGGATGCGCTCCATCCGCTCCCCCGTCGGGTCCGCGCCGAAGGCGGCGGGCCGCAGCGTGCGCAGCCGGGACCACGACGGTCGCGTGGGCGTGGAGTCGGAGCCGGTCACAGCACCTCCAGGGGGCTTGGTCCTCCCATTATGGGCGGAGGGTGTGACAGCCCGGGGCGCGGGTCCGGGACCCTACAACGGAAGCAGGTCCGGGCGCTTGGCCGAGACGTGGTCGCCGGAGGACTCGCCGCGCAGGCGGCGGCCGATCCACGGCACCAGGTACTCGCGCGCCCACTGGATGTCGTCGCGGCGCACTTCCAGCGGGCCGCGCGGCGGCAGGGGCGGCCACGGCTGGTCCGGGTCGGCGGGGACCTCCACGCCCAGGACCTGGCCGGCGCGGAGGGCGACGCGGGTGTGGCCCTCGGCGGACAGGTGGAGCCGGTCCGCGTCCCAAGCCCGTCTGTCCTGGACGGTCTTGAGGGACCAGAGGTCCAGCACGGGGCAGCCGTAGCGGTCGGCGACGGCGCGCACATGGCCGTTGTACGTGGCGATCTTGCCGCGCAGGTGGCGCAGCACCGGCACGCCGCGGGTGTCGAAGCCGGTCGTCACCAGCACGGTGCCGACCACCGACGTCAGGTCGGCGACGGCCCGCTCGAAGCGTTCGGCGACGTCGTCGGGGTCGCTGCCGGGCCGGATGATGTCGTTGCCGCCCGCGCAGAAGGTCACCAGGTCGGGGGCGAGCTCTTTCGCCCGCGGGAGCTGTTCCTCGACGATCTGGTCGAGGAGCCGTCCGCGTACGGCGAGGTTCGCGTACCGGAAGTCGTCGGGCTCGGGCAGCCGGTCGGCGAGGAGCACCGCCAGGCGGTCGGCCCAGCCGACGAACGTGCCGTCGGGTCCGGGGTCTCCGACGCCCTCGGTGAAGCTGTCACCGATCGCCACGTACGACCCGAATACGTCACTGTCTCTGAAGGTCGAATCGTCTGCCACGGGAGCACATCCTGCCTCCTTCCCTGTGACCTACGCGACCGTAAGGAGGGGTTGACGTAGCGTGAGATATGCCACCGGTCAAGATTCGTCCAAGCCGGAATACGCCGCTGCCCGGCACCGTGGAGCGCGGTACCGGGCAGGGCGGGTGGCCGACGGCGCGTCGACGGTGCGTCAGATGGAGACGCCGTGCTGGCGCAGGTACGCCAGCGGGTCGATGTCCGAGCCGTAGCTGGGGCTGGTGCGGATCTCGAAGTGCAGGTGCGGGCCGGTGGAGTTGCCGGTGGACCCGGAGAGGCCGATCTGCTGGCCGCCGCTGACGCTCTGGCCGGAGGAGACGGAGAGCTGGGAGAGGTGGGCGTACTGCGAGTACGTGCCGTCGGTGTGCTTGATGACGACCTCGTTGCCGTACGAGCCGCTCCAGCCGGCCGAGACCACGGTGCCGGGGCCGACGGCCTTGACGCTGGTGCCGGAGGAGGCCGCGAAGTCGACACCGGTGTGGTAGCCGGAGGACCACATGGAGCCGGAGGCGCGGTACGGGGTGGTGATCGAGGAGTCGACCGGGGCCGTGAAGCCGGAGCCGGTGCTCTTCGGGGCGGACTGCGCCGGGGCGGCCTTGGCCGCCGGGGCCTCGGCCTTGGCGGCGGAGCGGGAGGCGCGGGCCTCGCCGCGGTCCTCGTCCGCCTTCGGCTTGGCCTTGGCCGGGGCGGCCTTGGCGCCGAGGGTGAGCTCCATGCCCGGGAGGATCAGCGACGGGTCCTCACCGATGACCTCGCGGTTGTCCTTGTACAGCTTCTGCCAGCCGCCCTTGACGTTCTTGTTGTGGGCGATCTTGGCGAGGTAGTCACCGGCGACCACGGTGTACGTACGGGGCGCGGGCTTGGCGGCGGCCTGGGCGGTCTGCGCGGCGGCGACCACCTGCTGCGGAGCGGTCGCCGGCGCGGCGCTCTGCTCCGCGGCGTGCGCACCGGTGGCGCCGAGCAGCGGAAGGGCGATGGCCGCGCCACCGGTACCGGCGGCGATGAAACCACGCGTGAGCGTGCTGGACTTGGGACGGCGGTGCTTACCCTTGGCGGGCATGGCGAATTCCTCTCCGGCGCCTGCGAGGTGAGCTGTCGGGTTCGGGCTGGAGATGCCCGGCCGCGTGGTGACGCGACTTAACCCCGAGCCGGTCCCGGAATTCCGGGATCGGCGGACTTACCTGGGTCCCCCGCTCCTGCCACACGTGGGTGGGTGCTGAATTCCGGGCCGGCGGCAGGATTCGGCGGTCCGGCCGGATTGCGGTGACCGTAGGACAGTCGGGTCGGCTCGAACAAGCCGCCGCTTTCCCGAGTGCATTCCTTTGCACCGCGCCGTCGCGGATTACCGGTCACCCTCCGTGGATTACGGATCATGAATTCCCGGTGAGCGCAGGGGAATTGCGGAAGAGGCCCGGCCACGGACGGTCACTTTTATGACGCTGCTCACGCGCCGAGGCCCATGTCCCGTTCTATCGGGGCACGTTATGCCGAACACCCCAATACGGACAGAAGCGTCATACCTCGACGAGCCGTCGCAGGCGCACCGAGGGCGGACAGGCGGACGGATCGAGCACCCGTGCGGATGATTGCCCCGGGAACCCAATGTCGTATCGTCGGATCGCGACATCGTCGGCGGCCGGCGCCGACGTCAGACGCGGAGGAGTCCCCGTGACGCAGCAGGTGCCGCAGGCCCCGTCGAGCGAGCCCGAACTGTCCGGTGTGCGCAATTTCCGGGATGTGGGCGGGCTGCCGACGGTGGACGGGCTGCGCATCCGGCACGGGCGGCTCTACCGCAGCGGCCACCTGGCGCACGCCACCGGGGAGGACGCGGCGTTCCTGGGCTCCCTCGGGCTGCACACGATCTTCGACTTCCGCAACGCCGCCGACCAGAAGCTCGAAGGCCCCGACATCGAGCTCCCCGGCGTACGGAACGTGAACATCCCGCTCACCGACCCGGCCGACGGCGTCGAGTTCTGGCGGATGGTCCGCGACGGCGACCTCGACCAGCTGCGCCAGATCCTCGCGGACGGCCAGGCGGCGGCACGGATGTCGGAGTCGTACCGCACGATCATCAAGGAGCGCACGGCGGAGCACAGCCGGGTGCTGCACGCCCTCGCCGAGGACAGCGTCCCGGCGCTCATGCACTGCGCGGCGGGCAAGGACCGGGCGGGGCTGTCGATCGCGGTGACGCTGCTGGCGGTCGGCGTCGAGCGGGAGGCCATCGAGGCGGACTACCTCAAGTCCAACGACCCGCACCGCCGCTACAAGGTGCACCGCAGCGACAGCTCCCCGGCCGGTATGTCGCCCGAGGTGATGGAGCTGCTCAGCCCGCTCTTCGACGCGCGCCTGGAGTACCTGGCGGCGGCCTTCGCGACCATCGAGGAGACCTGGGGCACGACCGACCGGTACCTCTCGGAGGGCCTGAAGCTGACGCCCGAGACGCGGGAGCGGCTGCGCGAGCGGCTCCTCGACGCGGGCTGAGACCCGGGGCCCGGGTCGGGCTCGTCAGCCGGCGCCCAGCGCGAAGAGCAGGTACAGGAACGCCGCGAAGAGGTGGCCGGCCACCAGGTAGGCGAAGAGCCGGACGACGAGCCCGCGCGGGAACTTCACTTCGTAGGACATGGGGTCCTCCCTCTCGGGGACGTCAGCGGTGGGTGCCGGGGCCGCCGAGGCACAGGTCGGCCGCGGCGCTCTGCAGGAGTGTGTGGACGAAGAGCAGCTCGGCCCCGCGGCGCCCGGCCGCGGCGATGCGGTGCGGGGTGAGCGAGTCGAAATGCGCGCTGTCGCCGGGGTCCAGGACGTGGACCACGTCGCCGAGCACGAGCCGCACCCGGCCGGCGAGGACGTAAAGCCACTCCTCGCCCGGGTGGACGCGTACGAGATCGCTCTGGCCCGCGGCGTACGGCACCTCCACCCGCAGCGCCTGCAGGGCGCGCCCCGCGCCGCCGGCCTGGTGGTACGTCCAGCCGTCCGCCTCCACGGGCTCGGCGCGCCCGGCGCGGACGATCGGCTCGCGCTCCGGCGGGACCTCGCCGAGGAGCTCGGACACCGTCGTACCGTAGACACGGGCGAGGCCCAGGAGCATGGGCAGCGACGGCTGGCGCCGTCCGGTCTCCAGGCGGGAGAGGTGCGCGGGTGACAGGCCGGCGCGCCGGGCCGCGGACTCGAGCGTGAGGCCGCGGCGGCGGCGCAGCTCGCGCAGCCGGGGTGCGACGTCCGGCAGCGCTTCCGGTTCCGGTGGGCCGGTGGGAGCGGTCATGCCCCCATTGCGCCAGGAACGGACCTCCGAGGCAATTTTCTTGCCTCTGAGGCAAAAAGATCAGCGGTTGGCGACCGCCTGCTTCATCAGCGTCTTGCCGAAGTCCCACATCAGGCCCCCGCCCGCGTGGGCCTCGTCCATGACGGCCGTGAAGGCGGCCACGAACCGGTCCACCTCCCGCTCTCCGATGATCAGCGGCGGGATCAGCTTGATGACCTCCAGGCGGTCCCCGGAGACCTGCGTGAGGATCCGGTGGCGCTGGAGCAGCGGGACGACGACCATCTGGGCGAACAGTCCCTTGCGGGCCGCCTGGAGCATCGTCCAGCGGCTGCGCAGGCCCAGCGAGGACGGGCGGCCGAACTCCAGGCCGATCATCAGGCCCCGGCCGCGTACGTCGTGCAGCAGCTCGTAGCGGTCGACGAGCGCCGCGAGGCGGGTCTTCAGCAGCTCGCCGGTGAGCCGGGCGTTGGCCACGACCTCCTCGTTCTCCAGTACGGAGAGGACGGCGAGGCCGGCTGCCATGGCCTGGGCGTTCGATCCGAAGCTGGCCGAGTGGACGACCACCCGGTCCATCGACGAGTAGACCTTCTTGAAGATCCAGTCCTTGCCGAGGGTGGCGCCCACCGGCACGTAGCCGCCGGACAGCGACTTGGCCACGCACAGCAGGTCCGGCTCGACGCCGTCCTCGTGCTGGTACGCGTAGAAGTCGCCGGTCCGGCCGAGGCCGGTCTGCACCTCGTCGGCGATCAGCAGCGCCTTGTGCCGGTGCAGGAGCTCCTGGGCGGCGCGCAGGAAGCCGGGCGGCGCCTCGTGCACGCCCTTGCCCTGGACGGGCTCGACGATGAGGGCGGCCACGTCGCCCCGCTTCAGCTCCCGCTCCAGCGCGTCCAGGTCGCCGAGCGCGATCGGGGTGTCGGGCAGCAGCGGTGCGAAGCCGTCCCGGAAGCACTCCTCGCCGTTGACGGAGAGGGAGCCGGTGGTCAGGCCGTGGAAGGCGTGCGCGCAGTAGACGACGCGGGGTCTGCCGGTCGCGTAGCGGGCGAACTTGAGAGCGGTCTCCACCGCCTCCGTACCGCTGTTGGAGAAGAACGCGCGGTCCAGGTGCGGCGAGTACGACAGCAGCTTCTCGGCCAGTAGCCCGGGCAGCGGGGCGCAGTCGAAGCGGGTGAGGTCGGGCAGCTCGGCGTCGAGGACGTCGTGCAGGGCCTTGCGGACGACGGGGTGGTGGCGGCCGAGGCCCATCACGCCGAATCCGGCGAGCATGTCGAGGTAGTCGTTGCCGTCGGCGTCCCAGAAGTACGCGCCTTCGGCCCGCTCGTAGACCTTGTCGAAGCCGATGGTGTGGAGCATGCGGGGCAGCTGGTGGTTGAGGTGCCGGGCGTGCAGGTCGTAGCGCTCGGCGCCGCGGTCGGCGAGCAGCGCCGCCAGGTCGAATTTCTTGCTCATGCCTCGTTCTCCTTGCGTCCCAGCGCGGCGCTGATCCGTCCGGCGATCTCGACGGGGGTGAGCCCGATGTCGGCCAGCACCTCTCCGCGCTTGGCGTGCGGCAGGAACTGGTCCGGGATGCCGAAGGTGCGCAGCGGTACGTCGGTCCCCGCGTCGCGCAGCGCCTGCCCGACCGCGCTCCCGACGCCTCCGGCGCGGCTGCCGTCCTCGACGACGGCGACGAGGCGGTGCGCGGCGGCCAGCGGCGCGAGCTGCTCGTCGACCGGCTTGACCCAGCGCGGGTCGACGACGGTGCAGGGCAGGCCGCGCTCGTCCAGCAGCCCGGCGACCCGGAGGCAGACGGGCGCCATGGCGCCGACGGCCACCAGCAGCACGTCCGCTTCGCCGTGGTCGGGCCGGTGCAGGACGTCCATGGAGCCGACGCGCCCGACGGCGGGCAGCGGCGGGCCCGCCGCCTCCTTCGGGAAGCGCACCACGGTCGGCGCGTCCCGCACGTCGACCGCCTCGCGCAGCTGCGCCCGCAGCTGGTCGGCGTCGCGCGGGGCGGCGATCCTGAGGCCCGGCACGACCTGGAGGACCGACAGGTCCCACACGCCGTTGTGCGAGGCGCCGTCGGTGCCGGTGACGCCCGCCCGGTCCAGGACGAAGGTGACGCCGCACCGGTGCAGGGCGACGTCCATCAGGACCTGGTCGAAGGCCCGGTTGAGGAAGGTCGCGTACACGGCGACCACCGGGTGGAGACCGGCCGTGGCGAGCCCGGCGGCGCAGACGGCGGCGTGCTGCTCGGCGATGCCCACGTCCCACACCCGGTCGGGGAACCGTTCGGCGAACGGCGCCAGGCCCACCGGCTTGAGCATCGCCGCCGTGAGGGCCACGACGTCGGGCCGCTCGGCCCCGATCGCCGCCATCTCCTCGCCGAAGACCGACGTCCAGGAGGGGCCGCCGGCGGGGCCGAGCGGCTCGGCGGTCAGCGGGTCCATGGCGCCCACCGCGTGGAAGCGGTCGGCCTCGTCCTCCAGCGCGAGCGGGTAGCCGCGTCCCTTCTCGGTCAGGCAGTGCACCAGGACGGGCCCGTGGAAGCGCTTGGCGCGGCGCAGCGCCGACTCGACGGCCTCGATGTCGTGGCCGTCGATCGGGCCGACGTACTTCAGGCCGAGGTCCTCGAACAGGCCCTGCGGGGCGATGAAGTCCTTGAAGCCCTTCTTGGCGCCGTGCAGCGACCCGTACAGCGGCTGCCCGATGACGGGCGTGCTGCGCAGGACGTCCTTGCCCCAGGCGAGGAAGCGTTCGTAGCCGTCGGTGGTGCGCAGGGTGGCGAGGTGGGTGGAGAGGCCACCGATGGTCGGGGCGTAGGAGCGCTCGTTGTCGTTGACGACGATGATGAGGGGGCGGTCCTTGGCGGCGGCGATGTTGTTGAGCGCTTCCCAGGCCATGCCGCCGGTGAGCGCGCCGTCGCCGATGACGGCGACGACGTGGTCGTCCCTCCCCCGCAGCTCGTTGGCCTTGGCGAGGCCGTCGGCCCAGCCGAGGACGGTGGAGGCGTGGCTGTTCTCGATGACGTCGTGCTCGGACTCGGCGCGGGACGGGTAGCCGGACAGGCCGCCCTTGCCGCGCAGCTTGGAGAAGTCCTGACGGCCGGTGAGGAGCTTGTGGACGTAGGACTGGTGGCCGGTGTCCCACAGGACGCGGTCCACGGGCGAGTCGAAGACCCGGTGGAGGGCGATGGTGAGCTCCACGACGCCCAGGTTGGGCCCGAGGTGCCCGCCGGTCCTGGCCACCGCCTGGATGAGGAACTGCCTGATCTCCTCGGCGAGTTCGCCGAGCCGTGTACGGTCCAGTGCCTTGAGGTCGCGCGGCCCCCGGATGTTCTCCAGCAACGTCACGCTTCGGACCCCCTCTCTGATCGGTTCAGCCGGCGGTGGCGGCGGAGTCTCCCGAGGGGCTCACCCCCGGCCTCCGGAGACCGCCTCCCGGGTCGCGCGCAGGGACTCCTTCAGCGAGCTCATGGTGGCGAGGACGGCGGTCGGCTCGTAGCCGCAGTGCGCCATGCAGTTGGCGCAGCGCGGGTCCTTGCCGCGGCCGTACGAGTCCCAGTCGGTCTCCTCGATGAGCTGGCGGTACGTCGGGACGTAGCCGTCGGCCATCAGGTAGCAGGGCCGCTGCCAGCCGAAGAGCGAGTAGTTCGGGATCGCCCAGGCGGTGCAGGGGAAGTCGGCCTTGCCTTCCAGGAAGTCCAGGAAGAGCGGCGAGTGGTTCAGCCGCCAGCGCCGCCGGTTGCCGCCCGCGAAGGCCTTCCGGAACAGCTCGCGGGTCTGCTCGACGCCGAGGAAGTGCTCCTGGTCGGGCGCCTTCTCGTAGGCGTACGCGGGCGAGATCATCATCTCGTCGACGCCGAGGTCGTCGTTGAGGAAGTTCAGCACCTCGATGACGGTCTGCGGGGTGTCGGTATTGAAGAAGGTGGAATTGGTGGTGACTCGGAAACCGCGTCGTTTGGCTTCCTTGATGGCCGCCACCGCCTCGTCGAACACGCCCTCCTTGGCCACGGATTCGTCGTGGCGTTCGCGCAGTCCGTCGATGTGCACGGCGAAGGCGAAATACGGCGAGGGCCGGAAGTCCTCGATCTTCTTGCGCAGCAGCAGGGCGTTGGTGCAGAGGAACACGTATTTCCGGCGGGCCACCAATTGCCGGACGATTTCGTGGATCTGCGGGTGCATCAGCGGCTCGCCGCCCGCGATGGAGACCATCGGCGCTCCGGACTCCAGGACGGCCCCGACCGCCTGGGCGACCGGCATGCGCTGCTTCAGGACCCCGGCCGGGTGCTGGATCTTCCCGCAGCCCTCGCACTTCAGGTTGCACGCGTAGAGCGGCTCGAGCTCGACGATGAGGGGGAACTTGTCGCGCTTGCGGAGCTTCTGCTGGAAAAGATAGGTCCCGACCCGGATGGTTTGGCGAAGCGGCATGGCCATCTGGCTCACCTCCTGGGGAGCAGCAAAGAACGGTGCCATTCATAGAAAGCGGGCAATACAGCACGAAGAACGCGGAATGCAGATATTCCCCCGCGCACCGTGCCGATCCGGACGAGTTCGTGCTCAGGAGCATCCACGACCACTCGGACGGCCGCAACCGGGCGTGGCCCGGCGCTCAGGGCGGCCCCGAGGGTGGCGGCGGACTCCATGTCCACCGCGATGGCGCCGGTGGCGCGCAGTTCGGACCGCTCCTGGCCGCGTACGACGTGGTCCGAGCCCGTCAGCGGGCCGGTGTGGACCGTGCGGCGCCCGGGCACCGCGCCGGTCAGCGCCTTGACCAGCAGCTCCGTGCCGGTGCAGCCGGCCCGGCCGCCGGGCCCCCAGGTCTCGTCGGCCACGACGAGGTCCCCCGGGTGCATCCCCGGGGCCAGGCCCGCGCAGAACCCGGAGGCCACGACCGCGGCGCCCCGCAGCGGCTCCCCGGCGAGCGCCCGGGTCACCGCCCGCTCTGCGCTCGCCGGCCCCATGCCCGTACGCAGCACGGTCACCGGGCCGGGCGCGGCTCCGTGGCGCTGCCGGCCGCGCAGCGCGAGGCGCTCGATGCCGAGCGCGCAGGCGATCAGCAGCGGCGGCGCGACGAGGTTCGCGTCGGGATCGGAACCGGGCGGCTCCGGTGCGTCTGCCATCAGCCCTCCTTGCCGGAACGGCCGAAGGAGGGCTCGCCGTGGACGTACCGGCCGAGCGCGGTGAGCGGGAAGACCTGCCGGTACAAGTGGTAGTTGATGGAGAAGTCCCACGGGAAGCCGGTGCCGGTGAAGTGCGGCTCGTCCCAGGAGCCGTCCTCGCGCTGGGTCGCGGCCAGCCAGCGGATGCCGCGCTCCACCGCCGGGGAGTCCCGCTCCCCCGCCGCGAGGAGCGCCATCAGCGCCCAGGCGGTCTGCGAGGCGGTGGAGGCGCCGTGGCCGATCCACTCCTCCTCCCGGTAGGAGCGCAGGTCCTCGCCCCAGCCGCCGTCGTCGTTCTGGACGGACTCCAGCCAGGCGACGGCGCGGCGGATCGCCGGGTGGGAGCCGGGCAGGCCGGCCGCGGTCAGCGCGGGCACCACGGACCCGGTGCCGTACACGTAGTTGACGCCCCAGCGCCCGAACCAGGCGCCGCTCGCCTCCTGTTCGGCGAGCAGCCACTCGACGCCCCGGCGCGTACGGGGGTGCTGGGCCTTGCCCTCGTGCGCGAGCATCTCCACCACGTGCGCGGTGACGTCGGCGGACGGCGGGTCGATGACCTCGCCGAAGTCGCAGAACGGCAGCCGGTTCGGGAAGGGGCTCGTGTTGTCGGCGTCGAAGGCGGCCCAGGCCCCGTCGGCGCACTGCATGCCGAGCGTCCAGCGGGCGCCGCGCTCGACGGCCGCGTCGAGCCGCTCCGGGTCGGGGTGCTTGACGCGGCGCAGCGCGAGGATCACCTCGGCGGTGTCGTCGATGTCGGGGTAGGTGTCGTTGTGGAACTCGAACGCCCAGCCGCCCGGGGTGAGCCCGGGCCTGCGGACCGCCCAGTCCCCGGGCTTTACGATCTGCTCGCCGAGCATCCAGTCGGCCGCCTTGACCAGCGCCGGGTGGTCCGGGCGCAGGCCCGCGTCGGCGAGCGCGATGGTGGCCAGGCAGGTGTCCCAGACGGGTGACTGGCACGCCTCGATCATGCGGGCGCCGTCCTCGCGCCAGACGGCGAACCGGTCCAGGGACTCCAGGCCCGCGCGCATCACCGGGTGGCCCAGGTCGTAGCCGAGCAGGCGCAGCGCGATGAGCGAGTAGACCGCCGGCGGCTGGATGCCGCCCCAGCAGCCGTCGTTCTCCTGCCGCTCGACGATCCAGCGGGCGGCGGCGTTCATCGCGGCCTTGCGCAGCCGGCGCGGCGCGATCCGGTGGTACGCGTGCAGGGCCTTGTCCAGCCGCTGGAAGAAGCCCTCCCAGCTCGCGGCGGGGGCGAGCGGCCTCGGCGGGTTGGGGCGGCGCGGGTCGGTGTGCAGCTCGTCCAGCGCGAAGGGCGCGGGGCGGACGGGGCGCTTGGCGGAGACGATGGTGAGGGGCACGATCGTCTGCCGGGCCCACTGGCCGAAGTCGTAGATGTTGAGCGGGAACCACGGCGGCAGGTAGATCAGCTCGGGCGGTAGTTCGGGCAGGTCCTCCCAGCGCCACCAGCCGAAGAGCGCCAGCCAGATGCGGGTGAAGACGCGGCTCGCGGCGATGCCGCCCTGCTCGCGGATCCAGGCGGCGGCGCGGGCCATGTGCGGGGCGTCGGGCGGGTCGCCCGCGAGCCGGAGCGCGACGTACGCCTCGACGGTGGCGGAGAGTTCGCCGGGTCCGCCCCAGAAGGTGGCCCAGGTGCCGTCCTCGCGCTGCTCGCCGCGGATGTACCGGGCGGCGGCGCGGGTGACGGCCTCGTCCTGGATCCCGAGGAACTGCCGGAGCAGGAGGTCCTCGGCGTCCATGGTGACGTTGGTCTCCAGGTCGCCCTTCCACCAGCCCTCGGCGTCCTGCTGTGCGAGGAGGTGGGCGATGGAGCGTTCGGCGGCCCGGGCGGCGGCTTCGCGTACGTCGCCCGCCGCGGTAGTGGTGGTGGTCGTGGGGGTCGGAGGAGTGGTGGTCGTGGTGGCCGAGGCTGCCCGGGGGCCGAGGGCCCCGGTGCTTCCGTCGGTCGTCGCTGTCATGGCTTCCCCTTCGTGCAGTGGATGTGCTGCGGCTGCGGGTGGGCCGTCGGCCGGTGCACGCGGGGGCACCGGCCGGCGACGAGCGATTCATATGGTGCGGATGGTGGTGGGGGCGGTGGGGTGGGCGAGGGTGGCGGTTTCGGTCCCGATGGCGGTCATCGCTTTCGTACGACGACGAAGTCGGCGAGCGCGGTGAGCTGGGTGCGGACCCGTTCCGGCATGTCGACCCGGTGCAGGGCCTCGATGGCGACGGCGTGCTGCCGGCGGGCCTCCTGGGAGGTCCACTCGCGGCCGCCCGCCTCCTCGATGAGGGCCGCCCGCATGGCGAACTCCTCCTCGGAGAAGCTGTCGAGGTCGGGGTTCTTGGCGTCGGCCGCGAGGAGCTCCCCGAGCCGCTCGGAGGCCGGGCCGCCGGCGGCGAGGGCGGCGACGACCGGCAGGGACTTCTTGCGCTGGCGCAGGTCGCTCCAGGTCTGCTTGCCGGTGGACTCCGGGTCGCCCCAGATGCCGAGCAGGTCGTCGATGGCCTGGAAGGCGAGGCCGAGGTGGTAGCCGTACGCCTCCAGGGTGTCGGCGGTGCGGTCGTCGGCGCCGCCGAGGACGGCGCCCACGGAGCAGGCGCAGGCGAGGAGGGCGCCGGTCTTGTTGCCCTCCATCTCCAGGCACTCCTCGACGCTGACCCGCTCGCGGTGCTCGTAGGAGATGTCCTGGGCCTGGCCGTCGATGAGCTTGCGGGTGGCCGTGGTCAGCCGGCGCGTGGCGCGGCCGGCCTCGACGGTGCCGAGCTCCAGCAGCAGCTCGTTGGCCAGGGCGAAGAGCGCGTCGCCGACGAGGATGGCCTGGGCGGGGCCGTGCACCTTCCACACGGTGTCGCGGTGGCGGCGCTGCTCGTCGCCGTCCATGAGGTCGTCGTGGAGCAGCGAGAAGTTGTGCACCAGCTCCACGGCGACCGCGCCGGGGACGCCGATCTCGGGGTCCGCGCCGGCCGCCTCCGCGGAGAGCAGGGCGAGCGCGGGGCGCACGGCCTTGCCGCTGTCGCCGTCGGCGGGCCGGCCCTGGGCGTCGATCCAGCCGAAGTGGTACGCGGCGACGGTGTCCATGGGCGGCGCGAGCCGCTTCACGGCCGCGCGCAGGACCGGGGTGGACATGGTCCGCCCGCGCTCCAGCAGAGCGGTCACGTCCACGGTGTCGACGGCCGGATTCACCGGGGGCACAGTCGGCACGGTCTCTCCTCTTGTTCCAGTACTCAGGCTCATGCCGCCTCCTCGAGCGGATGTACATGGGGACGGCCGAGTGCCGAGAGGGCGGCGCCCGCGGCGCTGAGGCCGCTGCGTACCGCACCTTCCATGGTGGCGGGCCAGCCGGTGGCGGTCCACGCGCCGGCCAGGTACAGGCCGGGTGCGCGGGTGCGGGCGGGGGGACGCAGCCGTCCGACGCCGGGGGTGGGGGCGAACGTCGCCGCCCGCTCCCGGGTGACGAAGAAGTCGCGCACCTTCGCGCCGCGCGCGGCGGGCAGCAACCGCTCCAGTTCGGGCAGGTAGCGCTCGCGCAGGACGGCGACGGGCTCGTCGATCTCGTCGCCCGCGGCGGACTGGGACAGCGCCAGGTACTGGCCGTCGGTGTACCCGGAGGCCTCGGTGCGGTCGAAGACCCACTGGACCGGGGAGCCGAGGGCGGTGAAGAAGGGCTGGCGCAGCACCTTGCGGTCGTACAGGACGTGGACGTTGAGGATGGGCGCGGTGCCGATGTCCAGGAGGGCGCCGGGGTCGTCGAGCGCGCCGTGCGGCAGGAGGCCGTGGGCCTCGTGCTGCGGTACGGCGAGGACGACGGCGTCCGCCTCCAGGGTCTCGCCGGGCACCCGGACGTGCCAGCGGCCGCCCGCGGCACGGGAGAGGGAGGTGGCCTTGGTGCGCAGCTCGGTGCGGACGCCGGCGGAGTCGAGGGCCTTGCGGGCGAGGGTGTCGTGCAGCTCGCCGAGGGGGACGCGGGCCCAGCCGATGTCGGCGGCGCCGGGCTCGGACAGCAGCCCGGTCTTGAAGACCATCGCGGCCAGGCCCATGGAGGCGTGCGGCGCGGTGGCGTTGAGGGTGGCGACGCCGACGAGGTCCCAGAGCGCCTCGACCGTGCGCGGCGACTGGCCGTGGCGGGCGAGCCAGGTGGCGAAGTCGATGCCGTCGAGGGCGGGGTCGGCCGGGTCGAGCTTCTTCAGGGCGAGCGCGGCGCGCCCGACGCTCGCGCGCTCGGCGAGCGAGAGGTGCGGGTAGGTCGCCAGGCTCGCGGCGAGGTGGAGCGGTACGGGCAGGGCGGTGCGGCGCAGTCGGCCGAGGCGCGGGCCGCGCGGGTGGGCCACGTCGAGGACGGGTACGTCGAGCCGCCGCTGCAGCGGCGCCAGGTGGGCGCCGTCGACGCGGTCGAGGAACCAGCGGTAGGCGGTGCAGCAGCGCAGGTAGACGTGCTGGCCGTTGTCGACGGTGAGGTCGCCGCGCTGGAAGGAGAAGGCGAGGCCGCCGAGGCGGGGCCGCCCTTCGAGGAGCGTGACGCGGGTGCCCGCCTCGGCGAGCCGCAGCGCGGCGGTGACCCCGGCGAGGCCGCCGCCGACGACCACCGCGTGCCGTTCCCGCGCCGGGCCGCCGCCGTCGGGCACGGCGCGCGGTGCCGACGGGCCGGCGGCCGGGGCGCGCCGGGGCGCCGGGGCGGCTTGGGTACGCGGCTCGTGCGCCGCCGACGGGTCGGCGGCCGTGTGGCGCGGTGCCGGTTCGTCGCCGCTCATGCGCCCTCCTCGGATGCGGTCATCAGGCGTGCCTCCTGACGGTCTGCCGGGAGATGGTCCGGGCGTCCAGGCCCGACAGGCCGCGCACGGCGACGTACGCCTTCTCGCGGCCGGGCAGGGAGACGCGGCCGCGCAGCACGGCGAGCGGGTCGCGCTCGATGCGGTCGAGCAGGCGCCGGTAGATGCCGGCCATCGCGGCGACGCAGGCGCCGCTGCGCCGGTCGAGCATGGGCAGCAGCCGGTAGCCCTCGGCGAACAGCGCGCGGGCGCGGCGGACTTCGTAGTGGACGAGTCCGGTGAAGTCGGCGCCGGGCGGCGGCGCGGCGGCGCGGAAGCCGTCCGCGCAGCCGAACTTGGCGAGGTCGTCGGCGGGGAGGTAGGTGCGGCCGTTGGCCGCGTCCTCGCGGACGTCCCGGAGGATGTTGGTCAGTTGGAGCGCGAGTCCGAGCGTGTCGGCGTACTCGGCGGCGCGCTCGGCGGAGCGCGCGCCGGGGGTGGTGCCGAAGATGGAGAGCGAGAGCCGCCCGACGGCGCCCGCGACGCACCGGCAGTACACCTTGAGGTCGTCCCAGGTCTCGTACGTCTCCCCGCGCACGTCCATCAGGACGCCGTCGATGAGCTCGTCGAGCGCGCCGAGGGGCAGCGGGAAGCGGCCCGCGGCGTCGCTGAGGGCGACGGCCACCGGGTCGGTGTCGTCCTCGTCGACGGCGTCCTTGCGGATCCGGTCGAGCAGGCCACGGGTGGCGTCGAGCCGCTCCTCCTTGGCGACCGGGTCGAGCCGGCCGTCGCCGATGTCGTCGACGCGCCGCGAGAACGCGTACAGCGCCGACATGGCCTGCCGCTTCTCGGTCGGCAGCAGGCGGATGCCGTACGCGAAGTTGCGCGCCTGCCGGCCGGTGACGGCCTCGCAGTAGCTGTACGCGGCCTGCACCGGCGCGGACATGGGCGTCTGTCCTTCCACGATCCCGCTCACCCCTTTCTGCGCGCGCTTCGCAGGACGGCTCCGGTTCGGCGCAGCAGTCGCGGCTTGGTGGCCTTGGGCGGCCCGGGCAGTACGTCGTGGCCGGCGGCCGCGATCGCGTCGAGCTGGGCGTGTCCGCCGCCCACGAAGCCGGCGAGCAGCAGGCGGAGCCTGCCGTGGACGCTGCCGACGAGCGGGGTGCCCTCGTCCAGGAGGCGGCGGGCGCGCTCCGCCTCGTACGCGATGAGCGCGCGCACGGACGCGCCGGCGCGGGGGCGGGCGAGGTCGTCCTCGGTGACGTGGAACCGCTTCATGTCCTGGGCCGGGAGGTAGATCCGGTCGCGGCCGAGGTCCTCGGCGACGTCCTGGAGGTGCTCGACGATCTGGAGCGCGGTGCAGATCGCGTCGGAGTGGCGGACGCGCTGGGGGCTGGTGGTGCCGGTGATGCCGAGCACGAGCCGGCCGACGGTGTTGGCGGACAGCTCGCAGTACGCGGCGAGGTCGTCGTACGTCTCGTAGCGGCGTACCAGCTGGTCCTGGCGGTTGGCCGCGATCAGGCCGAGGAACGGCTCGGGCGGCAGGGCGTGGCGCCGCACGGTGGGCTGGAGGGCGCGCAGCAGCGGGTGGGCGGGGACGGAGTCGAAGACGCGGTACAGGTCGGCCTCGAAGGCGTCGAGGAGGGCGAGCCGGTCGGTCTCGCCCTCGGCGCCCAGGTGGCGGGCGTCGGCGCCGCCGGGGGCGAGGTCGCCGTCGCCGATGTCGTCGACGAGCCGGGCGTAGCCGTAGATCGCCATCAGGTCGTCGCGCCAGTCGGCGGGCAGGAAGAAGGGGGCCACGGGGAAGTTCTCGTGCGCGGCCTTGTCGAGCGTGGTGCGCGAGGAGGCGTCGGGGCGCACCTGCCGGGTGGCGGTCACCGCGGACTGCCCGGCGCGGGGACGGCGGGACTCTCGCGGAGCTGGAGATCTTCCGTCAATGCCGTCACGTCTCCCGTTCTACACTGCCGACCCAAAACAACCCATTTCGGACACGCCGCCGGTCCTCCGGAGTGACGGGACCGGGCGGAATCGCCCCACTTGCCGCGACTTACCGTGAATCGGCACCGGCACAGCTTACGTTGTACAACGGCCGGGCCCGCGTCGGGGCGTTACACACGGGGGAACACATGCGCGAACGAACACGGCGCGAACCGCCCGCCGCAAGGGCCCCTGCCGAGTGCCGCGGCAGGGGCCCTTCCGACGGGATCACGGCTTGGCCGTCTCCTTCTCGTACGCCTGGAGGACCTCTTCGGTCGGGCCGTCCATCAGCAGCTCGCCCTTCTCCAGCCACAGGACGCGGTCGCAGGTGTCCCTGATCGACTTGTTGCTGTGGCTGACGAGGAAGACGGTGCCGGCTTCCTTGCGCAGCTCGCGGATGCGCTGCTCGGAGCGGATCTGGAACTTCCGGTCGCCGGTGGCCAGGGCCTCGTCGATCATCAGTACGTCGTGGTCCTTGGCCGCCGCGATGGCGAACCGGAGGCGGGCACCCATGCCGGAGGAGTACGTCCGCATGGGCAGGGTGATGAAGTCACCCTTCTCGTTGATGCCCGAGAAGTCCACGATGTCCTGGTAGCGCGCCCGGATCTCCTCGGGCGACATCCCCATGGCCAGGCCGCCGAGGATGACGTTGCGCTCGCCGGTCAGGTCGCCCATCAGCGCCGCGTTCACGCCGAGCAGCGAGGGCTGGCCGTCGGTGTAGACCTTGCCGCTCTCGCAGGGCAGCAGCCCGGCGATGGCCCGCAGCAGGGTGGACTTGCCGGAGCCGTTGGTGCCGATGAGGCCGATGGCCTCGCCCCGGTACGCGGTGAAGGAGACGCCGCGCACGGCGTGCACCTTGCGCACGCCGCGCGACTCGCCCTTGTCGCGCCGGAGTATGCGGCTCAGCGCGGCGGTGGCGCTGCCCTTGCCCGACGTACCGCCGTTGACCCGGTACACGATGTGTACGTTGTCGGCGATGACCGTGGGGACGCGGGCACCGGCCGCGGCGCCGTCCCGGGTGTCCTCAGCCTCGGTGTTCTCAGCCACGGCCGTACCGGTCCTCTGCCTTCCAGAAGTACACGAAGCCCCCGACACCGACGAGGACCGCCCACAGCAGGGCCGCGAGCCAGACGTGCGACGGAAGGTTCTCGGCGCCGTACCCGTCGATCAGCGCGAAGCGGATCAGGTCCATGTAGATCGCCGCCGGGTTGTACATCAGGACGTTGGCGATCCACTCCGGCTTGTCCGCGAGCATCACCCGGATCGAGAACATCACGCCGGACGCGTACATCCACGTCCGCAGGATGAAGGGCATCAGCTGGGCGAGGTCCGGGGTCTTGCTGCCGAGACGGGCCAGGACCAGCGCCAGACCGGTGTTGAACACGAACTGCAGGGCCAGCGCGGGCAGGATGAGCAGCCAGCTGAGCGACGGGTAACTGCCCAGCGCCGCGACGATGACGAACAGCACCACCATCGAGTACAGCAGCTGCTGGAGCTGCTGCAGCGCGAAGGAGATGGGCAGGGAGGCCCGGGGGAAGTGCAGCGCCCGCACCAGCCCGAGGTTGCCCGAGATCGCGCGCACGCCCGACATCACGCAGCTCTGGGTGAAGGTGAAGACGAACACGCCCGTCACCAGGAACGGGATGTACACCTCCTTCGACATGCCCTTCGCGGCGTTCAGGATCAGGCCGAAGATCAGGAAGTAGATCAGCGCGTTCAGCAGCGGCGTGACCACCTGCCACAGCTGGCCGAGCTTGGCCTGGCTGTACTGGGCCGTGAGCTTCGCGCGGGAGAAGGTCAGGATGAAGTGGCGCCGGCCCCACAGCTGCCGGACGTACTGGGGCAGGCTGGGCCGTGCACCGCTCACCGAGAGGCCGTACTTGGCGGCCAGTTCCGCCGGGGACAGACCGTCGTCCGGAGATGGCGGGGCGGAGGCCGCGGTCACGGCGATCGCTCCGTCATGGGTTGTCTCACTCACCAGTTGAAACTTTCGTGTTCAAGATGCGCGGCGGGGGTGGGCGCGGGCCGGCCGGCGGGCCGGGCCCGGTGCGCCCGGGGTTTGTCGGTACGAGCTTGTCAGATGACCGGGGGCCGGCCCAGTCTGGTCAGCCGCCATACCGTACGCCACTTCATGGGCCGCCGGGGTCCGCAAGGGCTCGTCCAGCCCTCCTTGAACCCGCCGAACCAGGCCTTCAGCGCCGGAACGGAAGGGCGCCGCGCCAGCGTGAGCAGCAGCCAGACCCCGAGGTAGAGCGGCACCAGGGGCGCGGGGAGGTTCCGGCGGGCCAGCCAGACCCGGTTGCGCGCGACCATCCGGTGGTAGACCGCGTGCCGGGAGGGCGCGGTCGCCGGGTGGAACAGCACCATGTCCGAGCGGTAGTCGATCATCCAGCCCGCGTCGAGCGCCCGCCAGGCGAGGTCGGTCTCCTCGTGCGCGTAGAAGAACTCGCCGGGGAGCTGTCCCGCGTCGGCGAAGACCTTCGTGCGGACGGCGTTGGCGCCGCCGAGGAAGGTCGTCACGCGCGAGGAGCGCATCGGATCGGAGGCGCGCAGCCGGGGCACGTGGCGGCGCTGGGTGACGCCGGTGTCCGGGTCGGCGATCCGGAAGCTGATGATGCCCAGCTTCGGGTCGGCGGCGAACGCCTGCCGCACCAGCTCGGCCGTGTCCGTGTTCGGCAGCAGGCCGTCGTCGTCCAGGAAGAGCAGGGCGTCGACGTCGGAGCCGTTCGGGCCGAAGGCCTCGATGCCGACGTTGCGGCCGCCGGGAATGCCCAGGTTCTCCGGGAGGTCGACGGTGCGCACGCCCTCGGGGACGCCGGTGACGGGGGCGCCGTTGCCGACGACGACGACGTCGATCGGGTCGCCGTCCTGTTTGCGGACGGAGTCGATCAGGGCGCGCAGGTCGTCGGGGCGGTTGCCCATGGTGATGATGACGGCGCCCAGCTTCATGGCACCCGGCTTCACGGCACTCACCCCGCTCACCTCAGCCTGCTGGAGGCGAGGACCGACACCAGGTGCAGCAGCGTCTGGAGCAGCGCGATGCCGGCCAGCACGGCGACGCCGAGGCGCGAGAAGAACAGGTCGCCGCGGACCTGGTCCACGACCGCCAGCACCAGAATGAGCAGGGACGCCTCGATGCCGAGGACGAGCCGGTGGAACTTGAGCGCGGCGGCGGCCCGGCGGGCGAGCGCCATGCCGGACGAGCGGGGCTCGGCGGCCGCGTCCTTGACCGGCGGCAGGCCGCCCTGGTGGCGGGCGACGCCGACCAGGTCGGTCTCCGCCTTGATCAGGATCGCGCCGAGCGCCGCGAGGGTGCCGAGGAAGGCCCACAGCCAGTCGATCCGGCCGCCGCCCCACAGGTCCGCGGCGCGCAGGCCGAAGCCGACGAGGACCGCCGCGTCGCACAGGTAGGCGCCGACCCGGTCCAGGTACACGCCGGAGAGCGAGAACTGCTTCTTCCAGCGGGCGACCTCGCCGTCGACGCAGTCGAGCAGCAGGTAGAGCTGGACCGCGACCACACCGAGGACCGCGCCCCAGACGCCCGGCACCAGCAGCGCCGGAGCGGCCAGCACGCCGGCGAGGGTCATCACGTACGTGAGCTGGTTCGGAGTGACCCGGGTGGTGACCAGGAGCCGCGTGATGCGCAGCGAGATCTCGCGCATGTAGAGGCGGCCGCCCCAGTGCTCACCGCTGCGCCGGTCCTTCACTCCCTCCGGGTGAACGACCGGGCGGAGTTCAGCTACGGATGGTCTTGGCATAGTCGGCGTACGCGTCCCTGATCTGGTCGGTGGACAGGTCGAGGTGCTCCAGGATGGTGAAGCGACCGGGTCGGGTCTGCGGTGCGTACTCCACGGCCCGGACGAACTCGTCCGTGGAGAACCCGATCTCCTCGGGCAGCACCGGCAGGCCGTGCCCGCGCAGCACCTCGGCGAAGAGCCCGGACTGCTCGTGGGCACCGCGCAGGTGCATCGCGAAGGCGGCGCCCAGCCCGACCTGCTCGCCGTGGAGCGCGGAGCGCCCCGGGAAGAGCAGGTCGAAGGCGTGGGAGATCTCGTGGCAGGCGCCCGACGAGGGGCGGGTGTCGCCGCTGATCGACATGGCGATGCCGGACAGGACCAGCGCCTCGGCCAGCACGATGAGGAACTCGTCGTCGCCGACGCCGCCGGGGTGGCGCAGCACGGACTCGCCGGCCGTACGGGCCATGGCGGCGGCCAGGCCGTCGACCTGCTCGCCGGTGTGGCGGTGCGACAGCTCCCAGTCGGCGATCGCGGAGATGTTGGAGATCGCGTCGCCGATGCCGGAGCGGACGAACCGGGCCGGCGCCTCGCGGATCACGTCGAGGTCGATGACCATGGCGATCGGCGAGGGGACGCCGTAGGAGCCGCGGCCGTTGTCGTTGTCGAGGATCGAGACCGGCGAGCAGATGCCGTCGTGGGAGAGGTTCGTCGCGACGGCGACCATGGGCAGGCCGACCCGCGCCGCGGCGTACTTCGTCACGTCGATGATCTTGCCGCCGCCGACGCCGACGACGGCGTCGTACCGCTTGCCCTTGATCTCGTCGGCGAGGCGGACGGCGGAGTCGATGGTGCCGTCGGCGACGTCGTACCAGTCGGCGTCCGGGAGGAGCGGCGCGAGCTTCTCGCGCAGCGCCTGGCCGGAGCCGTTGCTGATCGCCATGGCGAGCTTGCCGGAGGCGGAGATGCGCTGGTCGGCGAGGAGGCCGGCCAGATCGTCCATCGCGCCCCGGTGGATGTCGACGACGAGCGGCGACGGAATGAGCCGGGTCAGTACAGGCACGCGATCTCACGGCCCTTCGCGAGGTCGTCGTGGTTGTCGATCTCGACCCACTTGACGTCGCCGATGGGCGCCACGTCGATCTGGAAACCGCGGTTGACGAGCTCCTGGTAGCCGTCCTCGTAGTAGAGGTCGGGGTCGCGCTCGAAGGTGGCCTTCAGCGCGTCGGCGAGGTCGGCGGCGGCCTCGGGCTCGATGAGCGTGACGCCGATGTACTCGCCGGTGGCGGTGGCCGGGTCCATCAGCTTGGTGATCCGCTGGACTCCCTTACCATCGGCGGTGATGACCTTCATCTCCTCGTCGGCGAGGTTCTTCACCGTGTCGAGGGCGAGGATGATCTTCCGGCCGTCGCCGCGGGCGGCGAGGAGGGTCTCCTCGACGGAGACCGGGTGGACGGTGTCGCCGTTGGCGAGGATCACGCCGCGGCTCAGCACGTCACGGGCGCACCACAGGGAGTAGGCGTTGTTCCACTCCTCGGCCTTGTCGTTGTCGATGAGGGTGAGCTTCAGGCCGTACGCGGCCTCCAGCTCGGCCTTGCGCGCGTACACGGCTTCCTTGCGGTAGCCGACGACGATGGCGGCCTCGGTGAGGCCGACGGCGGCGAAGTTGGCGAGGGTGAGGTCGAGGACCGTCTTCTCGCCGGTTCCCGCCGGGTCCACGGGCACGAGGGCCTTCGGGAGCGTGTCGGTGTAGGGGCGCAGACGCCGTCCGGCACCGGCTGCCAGTACGAGGCCGATCATGCGGGTTCTCCTTCGTCGTGTACTGCGGGTGCTCCGGAGGACACCCAGAAGCGGATGGACTCCACGAGCACGACCAGCGCGACGGCCACCGCGAGGACGGTGAGCGCGAGGCTGAGGTCGTCGCCTGCCGTCAGGGTCGCGGCGAGGACCGCGACCACGAGCGTGCGGCCCTCGTGGCCGCCGATCGTCCGCACCAGCCACGCGGGCGGCGCGCCGGTCCCGCCGCGGATGCGGTAGACCGTGTCGTAGTGATGGTAGGCGACGGCCGCGACCAGGCCGAATGCCGCGGGCAGGGCTCCCGGGGCCTCGGAGCGGGCGGCGAGGACCAGGATCGTGACGTACTCGGCGGCCCGGAAGACGGGCGGGACGAGCCAGTCGAGAGCGCCCTTGAGGGGCTGCGAGACGGCGAGCCCGGCAAGGAGCGCGTAGGCGACCGCCGCGCCCGCGACGGCCCCGGCGCTGCCCGAGAGGAGGGCGCCGCCGAGGACCGCGGCCGCGAGGAGCGCCGCCAGGAGGGGTACAGCGGTGTGGGTCCGGCCGGCGCGGGCGCACCCCTTGGCCACGAGCTCGGCGATCGGGCCGGAGTCGGCGAGGTCCGCGAGCGCCCGGGCGGCGCGGTCGGTACGGCGGGCCTTGCGGGTCACGGAGCGCAGGAGGCGGCCGGCGGTGGTGTAGCAGGCGGCGAAGGCGCAGCCGGCGAGGAGGGCGTAGAAGACGATGCGAGGCGTGGCGACGGCCGTCAGGACGGCGATCATGGCCCATCGTTCACCGATGGGCAGGACTATCATCCGGCGCGCCCAGACCGTCCAGCCCTTCGCGTCGAGCTTGTCGGAGAGGGCGGCGGTGGGGCTGGTGTTGGCGGTGGCGTCGTGGTTCGCCTCGTTGAAGGAGAAGTCCACGACGTGGCGGCAGGTCTGCAGGACCATCGCGCCGAGGGCCAGGGCCCATACGTCGTCCCCGCCGCGGGCGGCGCCGAGGGCGAGGCCCGCGTAGTAGGCGTACTCCTTCGCCCGGTCGAAGGTCGCGTCGAGCCAGGCGCCCATCGTGGAGTACTGCAGCGAGTAGCGGGCGAGCTGCCCGTCGGTGCAGTCGAGCACGAAGGAGAAGAGGAGCAGCACGCCGGCCGCGACGTACCCGCCCCGGGTTCCGGTGGCCGCGCAGCCCGCCGCGATGAGCGCGGTGAGCAGCGAGGCGGTGGTGACCTGGTTGGGCGTGAGGCCCCGGCGGGCGCACCAGCGGGCGAGGTAGCGCGAGTACGGGCTGATGAAGAAGGTGGTGAAGAACCCGTCGCGGGCCTTCACGGCGGAGCGCAGCCGTACGGCTTCGTCGTCGACGGCCTCGACGGCGTCCCGCGTCTCCTTGCGGCTCTGCGGGTCGGCCGGTACGGCCGCGACGAGCGTGCCGAACTCGGGCCGGTGGACGCCGACGCCGTCGGCGCGGAGCGCCTCGGCGAGGAGGTCGGGGAGGGTGAGGACGCCGCCGTGGGCGTCGTCGCCCTGGGGGCGTGGGGCCCCCTCGACGGCGGCTGTGCCGGTGGCGTCCGCGTGCGGGGCGGACGTCGGAGCCTCCGCCGGCACCGGGGCCGTCGCCGAGGTCAACGCCCTGGCCAGGGCCGGGCGGGCCTCGGGCTGGGCCGTCAGGGCGCCGGGGGCCGTGGCCGCCGGGAAGCGGGGGTCCGTCAGGGTCAGGCGGAGGGCGTGGACGTGGCCGACGAAGCGGGGGTCCACGACCGCGACGCGCTCGGCGGCCGGGACGGCGGCGAGCAGTGCGGCGGTCTCACGCGGGTCCGTGGCGATCCGGACGTCGAAGCCCAGCGACCGCAGATCGCCCTCGAGCGGCGATCCGGGTACCGGAGGACCGGTGAGGATGGCGGTCGACAGACGAACTCACTCCTTGGAGCCGAACGGGGACGGGTGCGGCGCGGCGGCACGCCGGCTGAGGCTATCCGATGAACGGAAGACGAAGTTCACCGAGGCGTGACCCCGGCTCGCAGCGGTGCGGTCGGCCGAGATCATCATGGTCGATCCTCGCCTCGGCCCACAAACCGCGCTCTGCCAGGGCATAGGCTGACCGTCATGACTTGGCTGATCACAGGCGGAGCGGGATACATCGGCGCCCATGTGGCGCACGCCATGGCGGACGCCGGTGAGCGCGTCGTCGTGCTCGACGAACTGTCCTCCGGCGTGCCCGCGCGGCTGCCCGCCGGGGTCCCCCTCGTCCGGGGCGCGGTCGCGGACCGGGAGCTGCTGGACCGCACGCTCGCCGAGCACGCCGTCACGGGTGTGGTGCACCTGGCGGCGAAGAAGCAGGTCGGGGAGTCGGTCGAGCGGCCGCTCCACTACTACCGGGAGAACGTCCACGGGCTGACCGTGCTCCTGGAGGCCGTGGTGGCCGCCGGCGTGCGGCGGTTCCTCTTCTCTTCGTCGGCCGCGGTGTACGGCGTCCCGGACGTGGAGCTGATCGGCGAGGACGCGCCGACCGCGCCGATCAACCCGTACGGCGAGACGAAGCTCGCGGGCGAGTGGCTGGTCCGTGCGACGGGGCAGGCGCACGGCATGGCCACCGGCTGCCTGCGCTACTTCAACGTGGCCGGGGCCGCGCGCCCCGAGCTGGCGGACACCGGCGTGTTCAACATCATCCCGATGTTCTTCGACCGCATCACGCGCGGCGAGGCTCCGCGGATCTTCGGCGACGACTACTTGACGCCGGACGGCACCTGCATCCGTGACTACATCCACGTCGCGGACGTCGCCGACGCGCATCTCGCCGTCGCCCGCCGGCTGGCCGGCCAGGACGGTCCCGGGGACCTGACCGTGAACATCGGCCGGGGCGAGGGCGTCTCCGTACGGGAGCTGGCGCGGGTCGTCGCCGAGGTGACCGGGCACACCGCCGAGCCGGTGGTCGGTCCGCGCCGCCCGGGTGACGCGGCCAGGGCCGTGGCGTCCGTCGAGCGGATCACCAAGGAGCTCGGCTGGACGGCGTCGTACGGCGTACGCGACATGGTCGAGTCCGCCTGGGAGGGCTGGCGCCTCCACCACCCCGAGACAGCCACCCACTGAGTCGCCCACCGCTCTGACCTGCGGACATCACCGCAGGTCAGAGCATATGACAACGGTGTTCAGTCCCGGCTTGCACATACCCCCCACCCGTAGTTCACTGGCCGCTCGTACGAGGTGTTCGAGAGCGGCTGGAGGCATGGGCATGGGGGCTGGGCACGGGCACGACCACGGGCACACGCACGGGGGCCCGCCGCCGACCGGCACGGCGGCCGCCGCGTACAAGGGGCGGCTGCGGATCGCGCTGGCGATCACGCTCTCGGTCATGGTGGCCGAGGTCGTCGGCGGCGTGCTGGCCGACTCCCTGGCGCTCATCGCCGACGCCACCCACATGGCAACCGACGCGGTGGGCCTGGCGATGGCGCTGATGGCGATCCACTTCGCCGGCCGCCCCGCCACCGACAGGCGCACCTTCGGATACGCCCGTGCCGAGATCCTCGCCGCGCTCGCGAACTGCCTGCTGCTGCTCGGCGCCGGCGGCTACCTGCTGATCGAGGCGGTGCAGCGGTTCATCACGCCGGCCGAGACCAAGGGCGGGCTGGCGATCGCGTTCGCGCTCTTCGGCCTGGTCGCCAACATGATCTCGCTCTCCCTGCTGGTGCGGGGGCAGAAGGAGAGCATCAACGTGCGCGGCGCCTATCTGGAGGTCGTCGCCGACGCCCTGGGTTCGGTGACCGTCCTGGTCTCGGCGGGCATCATCCTGGCCACCGGCTGGCAGGCCGCCGACCCGATCGCGTCCCTGGTGATCGGCCTGATGATCGTCCCGCGCACGGTGAAGCTGCTGCGCGAGACCCTCGACGTCCTGCTGGAGGCGGCGCCCAAGGGCGTGGACATGGCGCAGGTGCGCGCCCACATACTGGCGCTGCCGAATGTGGAGGACGTCCACGATCTGCACGCCTGGACGATCACCTCCGGGATGCCCGTGCTGTCGGCCCATGTGGTCGTGACCCAGAGCGCGCTGGATTCGGTGGGGCACGAGAAGCTGCTGCACGAGCTCCAGGAGTGCCTCGAAGGCCACTTCGACGTCGAGCACTGCACCTTCCAGCTGGAGCCGAGCGGGCACGCGGCCCACGAGGCGCGGCTCTGCCACTGAGCCGCCGAGGGCCGCTGAGCCACTGATATCGTGGCCTTTCCATGCCTGTGAGAGGAGCTGAGGTTGATGACCGTCGCGGTGAGCACCCCCTCGACCTTGAACCTCAGCTTCCGGGTTCTCGGCTGACCTGATCGCCTTCCTCGATCCGTACGTCGGCCGGGCCCGCCTCACCCAAGGGTTTCCACGTTGTCCGACAACGCTTTGTACGACGCCTTCTTCGCCCTGCACCACGGTCTGCCCCGGCAGGGTCCCGGCTCCGACGACACCACGCGCCGGCTGCTCTCCCTCGCCGCTGCCGCCGGTACGCTCCCGGCCCGGCCGCGCGTGCTCGACCTGGGCTGCGGCCCCGGCCGGTCCGCCCTGCTGCTGGCGGCGGAAGCCGGTACGGCCGGCGCCGAGGTGACCGCCGTCGATCTGCACGAGCCGTTCCTGGCCGAGCTGCGGCGGGCCGCCGACGCCCGCGGGCTCGGCGCCTCCGTCCGTACCGTCGCCGCCGACATGGCCGAGCCGCCGTACGCCGACGGGTCCTTCGACCTCGTCTGGGCGGAGAGCTCGGCGTACGCGATCGGCTTCGACCGCGCGCTGCGCGCCTGGCGGCGGTTGCTCGCGCCCGGCGGCGCGCTGGTGCTCACCGAGTGCGAGTGGACCGGCGGCGAGCCGTCCGCCGAGGCGCGGGCCTTCTGGGACGCGCACTACCCGCTGCGTACCACCGCGGCCAACACCGCCGCGGCGGTCGCAGCCGGCTACCACGTGGTCGGTACGTACGCCCAGCCCGAGAGCGACTGGGACGAGTACTACGGCCCGCTCGGCGAACGCGCCGACGCGGCCGACCCGGCGGTGCCCGGCATGGCGGAGGCCCTCGCCGCCACCCGTGCGGAGATCGCCCTGCGCCGTGAGCACGGCGCGGAGTACGGCTACCGGGGCTACGTCCTGCGGCCGGCCCACACCCGATGGGGTACCGGCTGACCATCCGGAGTACCGCCCCCGCTTCGGTTTCGTACCGGTGTCGCGGTACGGCGTCGAAGCGCCCTTCGAGGCCCCCGGCACGGGGTCCGGGGGTTCTCGGCCCGACGGCCCGTCACCCCGGTGGAGCAGACATCACGGGGGCGGGCCGACGTGAGCCGACAAGCGGCTTTTGTGCGGCAGACTGAGACTGCCCCACAGGGCACTGCCCCCCAGGGCCGGGAACGGAAGCGAAGGATGGTCATGCCGATCACACCAGCCACGGCGGCGAGCAGCTCGTCGAACGGAGTCAAGCCATCGATCATGCTCGAACTGGTCGACGAGGACGGCACCACCATCGGCACCGCGGAGAAACTGGCCGCCCATCAGCCGCCGGGGCAACTCCACCGGGCGTTCTCGGTGTTCCTCTTCGACGAGGCGGGCCGGCTGCTGCTGCAGCGGCGGGCGCTGGGCAAGTACCACTCCCCCGGCGTCTGGTCGAACACCTGCTGCGGGCACCCGTACCCGGGTGAGGCGCCGTTCGCGGCGGCCGCGCGGCGCGTGCACGAGGAGCTGGGCGTGTCGCCGTCGCTGCTCGCCGAGGCGGGCACCGTCCGCTACAACCACCCGGACCCCGCGTCGGGGCTGGTGGAGCAGGAGTACAACCACCTCTTCGTCGGGATGGTGCAGGCCCCGCTGCGGCCCGATCCGCAGGAGGTGGAGGAGACGGCGTTCGTGACGGCGCGGGAGCTGGCCGAGCGGCACGCCGCGGAGCCGTTCTCGGCGTGGTTCATGACGGTGCTGGACGCGGCGCGCCCGGCGGTCCGGGAGCTGACCGGGGAGAGCGGCGGCTGGTGAAGCCGCTGCCCCCGGGTCCTCAGCCGGGAGGCAGGTCGCGGGCGTAGAGGCGGAGCAGCTCGTGGAGCTCGTACCCGCCGGCCGGGGTCTGCTGGACCAGGCACTCGTCGAGCAGCTGGTCCAGCAGCTCCTCCGCCTCCCCCGGCCGGCGGACTCCGCCGAGGGCGGCGGCGGGGGCGCCGGCCAGGCAGCGCAGCATCCGGCGGCGGTGCGGCGGCAACCTGCGGTACGACGTGTCGAACGCGGTCCGGACCGAGCGGCCGCCGGCGCTCAGCCGGTCCAGCCGGGCGTCCTCGGGCTCCAGGCGCGCCGCGAAGTCGGCGAGCTGCCACAGCGGCCGGGCCCGTAGCCGCAGCGCCGCCAGGGCGACGCCCAGCGGCAGCCGGCCGCACAGCGCGGCGATCCGCTCGGCGGCCGCCCGCTCGGCCGCCACGCGCTCCGCGCCCACCACCGCGGCGAGCAGCTCGACGGACTCCTCGACCGTGAACGGGCCGAGCTGCACCGTCCGCGCCCCGGCCGGCGCCCAGCCGGCGCGACGGCTGGTGACCAGGACGAGGGACGCCGGGTCGCCCGGCAGCAGGGGGTCCGTCTGCCCGGCGCCGGTGACGTCGTCCAGCAGGATCAGCGGGGCCCGCCCGTGCAGCCGGTCCCGGTAGAGCGCCGCCCGCTCCTCCACGCTGTCGGGTATCCGGTCCGGCGCAACGCCCAGCATCCGCAGGAACCGCGCCAGCACGGTGGCGGGGTCCATCGGCACCCGTCCGGGCGCGTGGCCCCGCAGGTGGGCGAAGAGCTGTACGTCGCCCGCGTGGCCCGCCCGCGCGATCTCGTGCGCCAGGCGCACGGCGAGCCGGGTCTTGCCGACGCCCGGCATTCCGGTGATGACGCAGACGAGCGGCGCCGTGGCCGCCTCCCGCGCGCCGACCGCCTCCCGTACCCACGCGTGCACCCGGGCGCGCTCGGCCCGGCGCCCGGTGAACTCCGCGCTGTCGCCCGGCAGCGCCCGCACGGCGGGGGCGGGGCGGCGGGCGACCGGTGTCGCCACGGTCGGCGGGGCCGGTGCCGACGCGGTCGCGGTCGCGGTCGCCGTCGTGAGAGCCGCCGGGGCCCGTCCGCGGACCGGGCGGGGGGCGCCTACCGGCGCGGCGTCGCGCGGCTCGGAGGCCGGTACGAGCCCAGGGGCGCGGCGGGGCGCCGGCACGGTCGCGGTACGCGGGCCGTCCACCAGCCGGCGCCGTACCGCGGTGAGTTCCCCGCTCGGTGCCACCCCCAGCTCGTCGGCCAGCACCCTGTCCGCCTGCCGGTACACCTCCAGCGCCTCCGGGCGGCGCCCGGCCCGGCCCAGCGCCCGCATCAGGTACGCGGCCAGGCTCTCGTTCAGCGGGTACTCCGCGACCAGCGGGCGCAGCACCGTCACCGCCTCCGCCGGGCGGCCCTGGGCGAGCAGGACCCCGACGTAACTCTCGGCGACCGCGAGGCGCCGCTCGACCAGCCGCGCCGCCTCCGCCTGGAGCGCCGGGCCGAGCGGGAGGCCCTCCAGGGGGCGGCCGCGCCACAGGGCGAGCGCCCGGCCGTAGTGCCCGGCGGCCGCGGCGAGCGCCCCGCCCTCCGCGGCGAGGGTGCCGCGTGCCGCCAGGTCCTCGAAGACCTCGACGTCCACCTCGCCGGTGCGGGTGCGCAGTTGGTAGCCGGGGGGCCGGGTGACCAGCAGCCGCGGCTCGCGGCCGTGGTCGCGCAGCCGCCGGCGCAGCCCGTTGACGTACGTGCGGATGTTGGAGCCGGGCGAGGCGGGGGGCTCCTCCCAGGCCGCGTCCATGACGTAGCCGACGCTCACCGTCTCGTTGGCGCGCAGCGCGAGCGACGCGAGGACGGCCCGCTGGCGCGGGCCGCCCAGGGGTAACGGCACCGTGCCGTCGTCCTCGTACACCTCCAGGGGACCGAGCAATCCGTAACGCATCTGGCGGCCTTCCGGTCAGTTGCCTCCGACATGGGCCCGCGTCGAGTCTCATTTTTCGCGCCTTCCACACCTGGGCCGGGAGATTGTCCGGAACTGGGCGATGTGCTGGCGAGAAGCGGTGCGGGGGCGCGCGGCGCCGTCGGGCGCGATGGGGCCGGGCCACCGCCGGGCGGGATCTGGGCGCTTTCTGGGCGGGGTCCGGTCGGCGGGACGCGCACGCTGTGGTCCTCCGTAACCGAGCCGGGAGGCCTGTGGTGCAGCACTACCAGTGGTTGAGCGAGAGGTTCTTCAGCAACACCGTGGACGGCCTGGGCACCGTGTCGTTGCCCGCCGTGGCGGACGCGGTCGAAGCGCTGGACGGCGTACGGCGGCGGGGTGGCCGGGTGTACGCCATGGGCAACGGCGGCAGCGCGACGACGGCCACCCACCTCGTGTGCGACCTGGTGAAGACGGCGCGGCGGCCGACCGAGCCGCCGCTGCGGGCGTTCGCGCTCGCCGACAACATCGCCCTGCTGACGGCGTACGCCAACGACGTGTCGTACGCCGACGCGTTCGTCCGGCAGTTGACCGACAACGCCGAGCCCGGCGACGCGGTCGTGGCGATCAGCGCCAGCGGGCGGTCGCCCAATATCGTCGCCGCGCTGCGCGCCGCGCGGCGGATGGGGCTGGTCTCCATCGGCATGCTGGGGTGCGGCGGCGGGCCGGCCGCCGAGCTGGTCGACATCCCGCTGGTCGTCGGCTCCGACGACTTCGGGGTGATCGAGACGGCGCACATCGCGATCGTCCACGCCTTCGCCGACGTGCTGCGGGCCTCCGGCCCCGGAGCCGTCGGTGTCCCCGAGCGGGTCGGCGCCGGCGCGACGGCGCGTACGCCGTGACGGGCCCGGCGCCCCGGGAAGTGGTGCTGGTCTCCGATCGGGGGCCGGTGCGCTTCACGGACCGCGGCGGTCTGCGGCCCGAGCGCCGCAACGGCAGCGTGACCGCCCTGCTGGACCGGATCGGCGGGGCCGTCGACCCGCGCAGCGTCACGCTCCGCTGGGTGGCGCCGTCGGACGCGGAGGCCGACGCGCGCGCGGCGCGGCTCGGGCTCTTCCACGGCCTGGGCACGGAGTTGGGCTACCGCTACGAGGCCGTGCCGGTCGGCCCGGAGGCGTACCGGGGCTACTACGACGACGCCGGGGTCAACCTCCTGTGGACGGTGTGGCACGGCATCGAGGACGAGGTGCCCGTGCTCGTCGACCCGCGCGAGCCGCTGCGCTCGCTGGCGGGCTACCGGACCGTCAACGAGACGCTGGCGGCCCATGTCGCGCGCGGCGCGCCGCCCGGGGCGGTGGTGGCGTGCCACGACTACCAGCTGCTGCTCCTGCCGGGTGCCATACGCCGTCGGCGCGACGATCTGTGGATCAGTCACTTCAGCCACACGCCTTTCCCTGCCCGGGAGTCATGGGCGCGGCTGCCGCACCCGCTCGTCCCGACGCTGGTCCACGGCATGCTCGGCGCCGACCTGCTGGGCTTCCAGCGGCCCGCGTGGGCGCGGCGGTTCCTGGAGTGCTGTGCCGAACTGGGGCTGGCCGTCGACCACGAGCGGGGCCTGGTCGCGTCGGGGCGGGGGCGTGCCACGTGGGTGCGGTGCTACCCGGTGACCGTCGACGGTCCGGCGCTCGCCACCCGCGCCCTGGCGCCGCGCGTCACCGAGTGGGCGGCCAGGACCAGGGACGGGGACCCGCGCGCGGTGATCGCCCGCGTGGACCGCCTCGACCCGGCGAAGAACGCGCTGCGCGGCTTCGAGGCGTACGCCCGCCTGCTGAACCAGGACGCGGGGCTGGCGGAGCGGGTCCGGTTCGTGGCCTGCCTGGTCCCGTCCCGGGAGCGGGTGCCGGCCTACCGCGACTACCGCGACCGGGTCCGGCGCACGGTCGAGGCGGTGAACGCCCGCCATCCCGGGGCCATCACGGTCCACGACGGCGATGACGCGGAGCGCGCCCTCGGCGTGCTGCGCGCCCATGACGTGCTGCTGGTCAACGCGGTGGCCGACGGGATGAACCTGGTCGCCCAGGAGGGCGCGCTCCTCACCGAGCGGGACGGGGTGACGGTGCTGTCCGCCGGTACCGGCGCGGCCGACCTGCTTCCCCGT
This sequence comes from Streptomyces sp. NPDC003036, assembly GCF_040611175.1. Lineage (NCBI taxonomy): Bacteria > Bacillati > Actinomycetota > Actinomycetes > Kitasatosporales > Streptomycetaceae > Streptomyces > Streptomyces sp. NPDC003036. The sequence goes on from NZ_JBEXNO010000005.1 coordinate 152,215, forward strand.
GACGCCACCGTGCCTCTGGAGCGGCCGCGCGACGTCGAGGCGACGGCGGACGCGCTGTACACGGCGCTGACGCTGCCGCCCGGGCGGCGGCGGGCCATGGCGGCCCGGGCCCGCGCGGCGGTCGCGCACGCCGACCCGGTCGACTGGCTGCACGACCAGCTCGCCGACATCGCCGCGATCCGGGCCGGACGGGCCCCGTCGCGGCTCGGCTTCCCCCGCGAGGTGGGGCGGGCGGTGGCCGAGGGGGTGTCCGTGCCATGAGCGGCGCCGGCTCCTCACCCGTCGCGGTCCTTTTCGACTTCGACCACACGCTCTTCGCGCACGACGACAGCCCGCGGTGGGTGCTCGACGCCTGCCGCGCCGCGGGCCGCGACACCGGCGGGGCGGCGGCGCGGGCGCTGTACGACCGGATGCTCGCGGAACGCCGTACGCCCGGTGTCACGGCCGCGATGCGGGGCTGCCAGCGGTCCGCCGCCGCGCACCGCCGCGCCCATCTGGCGTGGTTCGGGCGGGCCGGGGCGGACGAGGAGCTCGCGCGGGCGCTGTACGCGCGGCTGCTCTCGCCGGAGGCCTGGACTCCGTACGAGGACGTCGGCGCGACCCTGGCGGCGCTGCGGGCGCACGGCGTGCCGGTCGGCGTCGTCAGCAACGTCGGCTGGGACATCCGGCCCACCTTCGCCGCCCACGGCCTCGCCGGGTACGTCGGCGCCGACGCCTTCGTGCTGTCGTGCGAGGAGGGCGCCGAGAAGCCGGATCCGGCGCTGTTCCGGACGGCGTGCGCCCGTCTCGGGGTCCCGCCGGGGCGGGCGCTCATGGTCGGCGACGACCCCGTGAACGACGGCGCCGCCGTCACCGCCGGCCTCCGCGTTCATCTGCTGCCCGACCAGCCGCCGGGCGCCTGCCGGGGCCTGGCCGGCGCGGTCCACCACGTGCTCCATGCCGATACCCACACCCGTCGAACCCTTCGCACTCCGCAGGGAGAACCGCATGCCTTCCACTGACCGCGCCTGGGCGCACGTCCCCGAGGACGTCCTCGCCCCCTTCCGTACCGCCGCCGTCACGGGCGGCTCGGGCTTCGTCGGCCGCCACCTGGTCACCGCGCTCGCCGACCACGGCGTGCGGGTGCGGGTGGTGGACCTCGTCGCCCCCGACGTGCCCTTACCGGGCGCCGAGTTCCACCAGGCCGACCTGCGCGACCCGGCCGCCACCGCCGAGGCGCTGGGCGGCGTCGACGTCGTCTTCCACCTCGCGGGCAACCCCAGCGGTACGCGCTCGCTGCTGGACCCGCGCTTCGACTTCCGGATGAACGTCGAGGCCACCTTCAACGTCGCCGAGGCGTGCGCCCGTTCGCGTACCCGCCTGGTGCACCAGTCGGCGGCCTCCGTCTACGGGCCGCCGACGTACAGCCCCACCGACGAGGCGCACGCCAAGGACCCGATCCTGCCGTACGGGGCGCACAAGCTGTGCGGCGAGGCCATCATCCGGGGCCTGGTCAAGACCTGGCACCTGCCCGCCTCGATCGCCCGGCCGTTCGTCATCTACGGCCCCGGCGAGGACCCGCGCCGCGCCGAGGGCGAGGTCTCGCAGTTCCTGCGCTGGCACCTCAACGGCAAGCCCATTCCGGCGGTCGGCGACATCGACCGCAAGAGCCGCGACTTCGTCCACGTGGAGGACATGGTCAGCGGGCTGCTGTACGTCGCGGGGCGCGCCGAGCCGGGCGAGGCGGTCAACGTCGGTTCCGGTACCGACACGTCGCTGCGGCAGCTCGCCCGGACCATCGGCGAGGTGACGGGGAGCGAGGCGGTGCTGGAGGCCGACGCCACCGTCCTGGACGACAGTTACGCCCTCGTCGGCGACATCGGCCGGGCCCGCGCCCTCGGTTACAGCCCGCACGTGACCCTGCACGACGGGATCGCGGCCCTCGCCCGGGAGCTGGGCGACCGGCCCGAACTCCCCTCCATCACCTCGAGCTTCCAGAAGGAGGCCCCGCAGGAAGCCCCGGAGAACCGCGGATGATCTCCACACGTACGGCCGTCGCGGCCGCGTTCGTCCTCAACGGCATGGTGTACGGGTCGTGGGTGGGCCGGGTCCCGGCCCTCGCCCACCAGGTCGGCGCCGACGAGGGCGCCCTGGGTCTGGCCCTGCTGGGCCAGGTCGCGGGGCTCCTCGCGGGGGCCACCTTCGCCGGGTGGGCGTGCGCGGCCCTCGGCACGCGCCGGGTCACGCTCACCGCGCTCCCGGCGATGTGCCTGGCGCTGGTGGTGCTGTCGCTGCCGGGCGGGTACGCCCTGCTGGGCGCGGCGTTCTTCGTCATCGGGTTCACCGTCGGCACGCTGGACGTGGCGATGAACATCTGTGCGGTCTTCGTCACCGCGCAGGTGGGACGGCCGCTGATGTCCTTCTTCCACGCGGTGTTCAGCACGGGCGCGGTCGCCGGTTCGGCGGGCGCCGCCCTCGCGGCGTGGGCCGACTGGGGCACCCGTCCGCACTTCCTGCTGGTGGCGGCCGTGGCGCTGGTGCTGGTGGCCGTGTTCGGGCGCCACCTGCCGACGGTGGGGGCGGAGCAGAAGGCCGCGGGGCGGGCCGGCAAGGGAGGGGACGCTGCGGCGCCTCGGCCGGTCCGGCAGGTGATGCTGTGGCTGATCGCGTTCACCCTCTTCTGCGCCGCGATCGGCGAGGGCGCCATGGCGAACTGGTCCGTCCTCTTCCTCGACACCGAGCGCGGCATGTCCGCGTCGGCGGCCGCCGCCGGGTACACCGTCTTCTCCGTGGCCACCGTCGTCGTCCGCTTCCTGGGCGTCCGGCTGGAGGAGCGGCTGGGCCCGTACCTGCTGCTCGGCCTCTGCGGCGCGACCGCCGCCGGCGGCCTGCTGATCGCCGTCGCCCTGCCGTGGGCGGCGGCCGGGTACGCGGGTCTCGCCCTGGCGGGCCTCGGTTTCGCGCTGGTCTTCCCGGTCGCCATCGGCCAGGCGGGCAAGCACGGCCAGAGCCTCGGCACCAGCGGCGAGCGGGAGGTGGGCTTCGTGTCCTCCGTCGCGTACGTCGGGCTGGTGACGGGGCCGCCCGCCATCGGGGCGCTCGCGCACGCCACCTCGCTCTCGGTGGCACTCGGGTGCGTGGGCGGCGTGGTGGCGCTGGTGGTGGTGTTCTCCCGGCTGGCCGCCCGGCGCGACGCGCGGACCTCCGCCCCGCCGGGGCGGGTTCCGCCGGGATCCGGCGGCGGACACCCGGAGCCGACCGTGCCGCAGGGGACGACACCATGACACCTGGGCCTCCCCCGGTCCGGTGGGGCGTGCTGTCGACGGGGCGTCAGGCGGCCGCGTTCGCCGAGGACCTGATGCTTCTCGACGACGCCGAGCTGGTCGCGGTCGGCTCACGGACCGCGGCCTCGGCGCGTGCCTTCGCGGCGCGGTACGCGGTGGAGCGGGCGTACGGCGGCGGCCCGGGGGAGCTCGCCGCCGACCCGGACGTCGACCTCGTGTACGTGGCGTCCGTCAACGCCGCGCACCACGGCGCCGTCCGGACCTGCCTGGAGGCGGGCAAGCACGTGCTGTGCGAGAAGCCCCTGACGACGAACGTCCGGGACGCACAGGATCTGATGCGGCTGGCCGAGGCGCGGGGCCTGCTCCTGATGGAGGCGATGTGGACGCGGTGCCTGCCCGCCGTACGCCGGGCCGCGCGGCTGGTGGCGGACGGCGCCGTCGGTACGCCGCACCTGCTGCGCGCCGCGACCGGCGGCCGCGCCCCGGCGCCCGCGCTGGCCCGGCTGCGTGACCCGGAGGGCGGCGGGGCGCTCCTCGACTCGGGCGTCTACCCGCTCGCCCTCGCCGACCTCCTGCTCGGCACGCCTCAGTACATCGACGCCCGCTCCCTGTCCACGGCGCCCCTCGTGGACGACACCACGGCCCTGCTACTGGGCTACCCGTCCGGCGCCATGGCGGAGCTCGCCTGCTCCTTCGCCACCGAGCTTCCCGCCCACGCCGACCTCTCCGGCGGCGAGGCCCGCATCGAACTGCCCGCCCCCTTCTACGCCGCCGACCGCGTGCTCCTCCACCCGGCCCGCGGCCCGTCCCGCGCCTGGCCCCTGCCGCCGACGGGGCGCGGCTACACCCACGAAGCGAGCGAGGCGATGCGCTGCGTCCGCGCGGGCCTGACCGAAAGCCCCCTGGTCCCGTGGTCGGCGACGCTCGGCGTGCTGACGGTGACGGACGCGGTCAGAGGCGCCGGGTCCGCCTCGTCGCATCGGGCTCGGCATCGCACCCGTGAGGGGTGCTGAAGCGCTCCAACAGCCGGATCGCCATGCCGTGGTTGTAGGAGCGGGCCGTGTCCTTGGCGGTTTTGCCGTCGAGGGTGAGGGTCGGGTCGGCACCGTAGGCAAGAACGATCGCGGTGAGCGCGCTGTCGATCGGTTGCCCTGACTGGGTGGCCGAGTCCGCTTCCACGTCGATGGCGTGCATCAGCAAGGTCATCCCGCAGCAGACCTCGTTCACGTCCGCTCCCTCGTCGAGGAGGCGTGTAAGGAGCGCGTGGTCGCCCATCTCCACCGCTTGATGTGCGGGCGCCCAGGCATTCTCGAATTTGAACATGCTCACCACGGCATCTTCCCCCTGAAGGAGCACAGTTGTGATCGGCCGGACCGACCCTGTGCGGGGGCCGCGAGGCGCCGACGGCCCGGACTCTGTTCGGGCGGACTCCAGAGGTCGGGCCGTCGGGACTACCGGGACGTCCGGTCGGGCGTCAGGCGTCAGGCGCGGCAGCGCAGCATCTCCAGCGGCGGGTTGGCGTGGAAGTCCGCCCAGTGGTCCGCACCGAACTCGCGCACGCCGGCGTCGGACACCCGCAGCGGAACCCAGGTCAGGTCGGTGAACCCGGCGGCCGTCAGGGACTTCTCGTAGACGTCGCGGCGCGGGCGGTTGGCGACGAAGGAGACCGGCGGGTCGAGCAGCGCCGTGGTCCGGACGCGCGGTCCGGTCTCACCCTCCTCACCAGTGAGCTCGGTGCGGAAGCCGTACCTCTCCGGAGTCGGCCCGTCGAACCGGTAGTCGGGCGACTGGTTGAGCAGGAAGAGCTCGGCGCCGGGCTTCAGGCTGCGGTGCAGGTTGCGGCACATGCGCTCCGTGGTGGCCATGTCATCCGCGTAGTTGAGCAGCTGGACCGCCAGGCCGATGTCGAAGGGCTCCTCGAAGGACCGCAGTTCGGCCACGTCGCCGACCTCGTAGCGGATGCCCAGCGGCTCGCGCTCCTCCAACGCCTGTGACACGGCGACCATCTCGCTGGAGATGTCGATGCCGAGCACCTCGGCGGCGCCCCGCCGCTTGAACTCCCGGCTGTAGAAGCCGGTGCCGGAGGCCAGGTCGAGCACCGACTTGCCGCGTACGTCCCCGACCATGGCCAGGAAGCTGGGCACGACCACGTACCGCTCCAGCGGCAGTGCCTTGAAGCCCTCGTACGCCTCACCGATCTCGTCATACTGCTGCACGCTCATCGCGCCGTCCTCCCGTGTGCTTCGTCATGCCCATGGCTCGGCCCCCGTCCCTGTTCCCGGGACATGCCGCGACCTCCGATGGCAGTCTCTCCACATCACGGCGGACCCTCGTATGGGCAGAAGCCACAAAGATCAGGACATCGTCCCGGCCTCATGTACGGGCCGGGACCGCCGCACCCCCTAGGGAAGCGGCGGCCCCGGTCTCAGCGGCAGTGCGGCCCAGATGATCTTGCCGCCGGTCGCGGTGTGCTCGACGTCGCACGTGCCGCCCGCCTCGCGGGTGATCTCGCGGACGAGCAGCAGTCCCCGGCCGCCCGTGCGCGCGGAGTCCGACTCCAGCGCCTTGGGGCGGTACGGGTGGTTGTCCTCCACGGACACCCGGATCCACTCCGGGCCGATCCCGACCTCGACCGCGACCTCGGGCGACAGCAGCGCCGCGTGCCGTACGGCGTTGGTCACGAGCTCGGAGACGATCAGCAGCAGCCCCTGCCCGATGTCGTCGCGGACGGGGATGCCTTGACGTTTCAGCAGATCCCTGACGGCGTGCCTGGCCTGCGGTACGGAGACGTCGACGGCGGGAGCGGTGAACCGCCAGACCCCTTCGTACGTCGGTGGCCGCGTCGGCGCGGGGGTCCGCGCCGGGGTGCTCCCGCGGGATCCGATGGTCCGGCTTTCACCTTCGTGCTCGATTGTCGCCACGCAACGAGTGTGGGAGCGGCGAGGGCCCCTCCCGGCCAGTGACCGGAAGTCATCGCGTAGCCGACGCCTTCTGACCGAATGGGTCGCTGGAGATTGTCCTTTGACCGCTTTGTCGATACGCGTGGTCACGGCCCGCCCCCCGTCGGCGGATAGCATCCGGCCCATGGAGCAGCAGCCGCAGCTGGAGCACAGCGTCTCGGACGGTGTGGCCACCGTCGTCATCAGCAACCCCGCCAAGAGGAACGCCATGACGTCGGCGATGTGGCGCGCCCTGCCCGGCCTGCTCTCCGGACTGGCCGCCGACCGGGACGTCCGGGCGCTGGTGCTGACGGGCGCGGGCGCCACCTTCTGCGCTGGGGCGGACATCGCCTCGCTGGGCGCGCCGGGCGACGAGCAGCAGGCGCTGGCGGTACGGGCCGAGGAGGCGCTCGCCGCCTTCCCGAAGCCGACGCTCGCCGCCGTACGGGGCTACTGCGTGGGCGGCGGAAGCCAGCTGGCGGCCGCCTGCGACCTGCGGTTCGCCGAGGAGGGCGCGCTGTTCGGCATCACCCCGGCCAAGCTCGGCATCGTCTACCCCGCCTCCTCCACCCGCCGCCTGGTCTCGTTGGTGGGCCCGTCGACCGCCAAGTACCTGCTGTTCTCGGGCGAGCTGATCGACACGGAACGCGCCCTGCGCACCGGCCTGGTGGACGAGGTCCACCCGGCGGGCGAACTCGGCAAGCGGGTGGCGGAGTTCACCCGGATCCTGGTGTCCCGCTCGCAGCTGACGCAGGCGGCGGCGAAGGAGTTCGCGACCGGTCGCACCGACCGGGACGCGTACTGGGCGGAGCAGGCGCGCGACAGTGGCGACACCGCCGAGGGGGTCGCCGCCTTCCTGGAGCGGCGGGCGCCCCGCTTCACGTACGGGGTGTGAGGTGACGGCGGCGGCGGCACTGCACGGCGCCTGGCTGAACGGCCTGGCCATGAACCCCTCCGCGTCCCCGCGGGTGCTCATCCGGGTGCTGGGCATGGCGCCCGCGCAGCGACTGCCCTTCCGGCTGCGCTTCCGGCCGCTGCCTGCCGAGGTGATCGAGGCCTGGGCCCGTCACCCGGACGCGCGGACCCGCCGTGAGGTGGCGGAGCACATCCACCTCACTCCCGAGCAGCGCACACGGCTGGTCGGCATGGACGAGCGGATGGCGTGGATGGTGGCGCTCCACCTCGGCCACGAGCCGGACGCCCTGACCGACGCGGGGTTCGAGCGGCTGGCGACGCATCCCAACGCCATGGTGCGCGGTGAGCTCACCCGCCACCCGCGGCTGCCTCCCGGTCCGCTGCGCCTGCTGGCCACGGACCCGGAGCCGGGCATCCGGCGCGCGGCCTGCCCGAGTGCCTGGGAGCACCTGGACACCGGGCAGCGGGCGGCGCTGCTGGCCGACGAGGACGACGGCGTACGCTCCGCGGCGCTGGTGAGCCACCACCGGAACGGCCCGCCGATGGACCCGGCGGCGTACGCCTCCCTGCTCGATGACGAGAGCCGGGAGCGGGCGGCCGAGGAGTGCTTGCTGAGGCGTGACCTCGCCGAGCGGCTGGTCCGGGACGACGACTCCGGGACGCGGTGCTCCGTGGTCCGCAACCTGCGCCTGGACGCGGACCTGGTGGCCGTCCTGGGTGAGGACCCGGACGACACCGTACGCTTCCACGCCTCCGTCCATCCGGCGCTCACCGAGCGGCAGCGGGCGGCGGTGCGCGGCGTGGAGGTGGGCCCGCACGACCACCATGACCCGCTGCGGTGGGTCCAGGACCGGTACGGCGACCCCGACGAGATGCGCCGGTGCGCCGCGTCCGGCCATGTGCTGCTGCGGCGCAGCGCCGCGACCGCGCGGAGCCTGCCCGCCGATGTGGTCGAACGCCTCGCGGCGGACGAGGACTTCGCCGTACGGCTCATGCTCGCCGAGAGGTGCGCCGAGGCCCCGGGGCACCTGCTGCTGGAGATGTGGGAGTCCTGGGAGGGCCGCTCCGCCCACCGGATGCCCGAGCACCCGAACTTCCCGCGCGCGGGCCTGGTCCGGTACGCCGACGATCCACGGCCCCGGATGCGGGAAGCCGCGCTGCTGGATCCGGGCTGCCCGGCCGAGGTCGTCGAGCGGCTCAGCCGTGACCCCGAGGAAGCCGTACGCCGCCGGGCGCTGGACGACCCCCGCCTGTCGGTGGAGTCGGTGGTCCGGCTGACCGGCGACCCCGCGTGGTGGGTGAGGAACGCCGCCGTACGCGATCCCCGCGTGCCCGCCGAGGTGCTCGCCGGTCTTCTGGAGGAGCGGCAGACCGCGGACGAGGCGGCGGCGAACCCCGCCCTGCCGGAGGCCGCGATGCACGCGCTCATGGACCGGGCGGGGCTGCCGGACGTGGCCTAGTGCTCTGTCCGCGGCCGGCCGGGCGCGACGGAGCGCCGATGCGGTACAGCACGTTCGGACGCAACGGTCCTTCGGGGGCGGTGGGGTCCTCGAAGTCGTCGGCCGGGTCCCGGGTCATGCCGATCCTGCGCATCACGGCCTGAGAGCGGAGGTTGGCAGAGGTGGTCACGGCGAGGATCTCGGGAAGCCCCAGTGTGTCGAAGCCGTGGGCCAGGACCGCCAGCGCGGCCTCGGTGGCGTAGCCCTGGCCCCAGGAGGAGCGGGCGAGCCGCCAGCCGATCTCCACTCCGGTGAACGGCATGCCGTCATCCACCTGATCCAGGCCGGCGAAGCCGATGAACTCGCCCGTGGCCCGCACCTCGACCGCCCACCACCCGTAGCCCCGCCGGGCGAACTCCCCCTGGAACCGTGCCACGGAGGCATCGCTCTGTTCACGGGTGAGCAGGTCGCCCAGGTGCTCCCGCACCTCGGGATCGGCATTCATCGCCGCCCACGGTTCAAGGTCGGACTCACGCCATCGCCGCAGGGTGAGGCGCTCGGTATGCAGGTCGGTCATGCGGCCCACCCAACGTGAGCTCTCGCGCCGGGGCAATCGCATTTCCTCAGAGCGACCTGCCAGCCCCCGCGGTCAGAGCACTAGGCCTCGCCGCGCATCCGGGCCACGATGGCGGCCGGGGCCTTCTCCGGGGAGCCGGCGTCGTACGGGGGCCGCGGGTCGTACTCCGTCATCAGCTGGACGGTCTGCGCGACCGTGTCGCCGGCGATGCGGCCCAGCAGGTGGAGGGCCATGTCGATGCCGGACGAGACGCCGGCGGCCGTGACGTACTTGCCGTCGAAGACGACGCGCTCGCCGGTCGGTTCGGCACCGAGCTCCTTCAGCCGCTCCATGGCGAGCCAGTGGGTCGTGGCGCGCCGGCCGCCCAGGAGGCCCGCCGCCGCCAGCAGCAGGGAGCCGGTGCAGACGGAGGTGGTCCAGGTGGTGGCGGCGTCGGCGGTACGGAGCCAGTCGAGGAGTTCCTCGTCGCGCAGGACCGGCTCCCACTCGCCGGTGCCCGGAACGACGACGACGTCGGGGCGGGAGACCTCGGCGAGGGTGCGGTCGGCGACGACGGCGAGGTTGCCCTGGTCGTTGCGGACCGGCCCGGTCTCCTTGGCGACGAAGACGGTCTCGGCGCCGGGCAGGTGGCTGATCATCTCGAAGGGCCCGATGGCGTCGAGGCTGGTGAAGCCCGGGTAGAGGAGGATGGCGATCTGCATGGGCGTGGACGTCCTTTCAGTGACTGGGTACGTGCGGCGCGTGGAAACGCCGCCGGTATTCGGCGGGCGCGGTCCCGAGCGCCTTGACGAAGGCGCGGCGCATCGCCTCGGGCGTGCCGTAGCCGGCGGCCCGGGCGACCTCCTGCACACCGTCGGCGGTGTCCTCCAGCAGGCGCCGCGCGTGTTCGAGGCGGACCCGGTCGACGTAGCGGCCGGGTGTCGTGCCGGTCTCCGCCTGGAAGGCGCGGGCGAAGTGGCGCGGTGAGAGGCGGGCGCGGGCGGCCAGGGACTCGACCGAGAGGTCGGCGGCCGGGTGCTCGGTGATGAACTGCTGCACCTCGCGCAGGGGTTCGCGCCGCGCGGTCTGGGCGGCGAGCTGGGCGCTGAACTGGGCCTGGTTGCCGGGGCGGCGGAGGAAGACCACCAGGTGGCGGGCGATGGTGAGCGCCGTGTCCCGGCCGAGGTCCTCCTCGACCAGGGCGAGGGCGAGGTCGATGCCCGCCGTGACCCCGGCGGAGGTGGCGAGGTTCCCGTCCCGTACGAAGATCGGGTCCGGATCGACCTCCACCGCCGGATGGTCGCGGGCGAGGTGGTCGCAGAACGCCCAGTGCGTGGTGACGCGCCGGCCGTCCAGCAGGCCCGCCTCGGCGAGGAGGACGGCGCCGGTGCAGACCGAGACCAGGCGTTCGGCGCGCGGGGCGTGGACGCGCAGCCAGTCGATCAGGCGCGGGTCGGGTGTGCGGGTGCCGTCGCCGCCGGGGACCAGGAGGGTGTGCGGCGGCTCGGCGTCGGCGAGCGAGGTGTCGGCGGCCAGGCGCAGGCCGCTCTGGGTGCGGACGGGCGCTCCGTCGAGCGAGGCGGTACGGATCGGGTACGGGGGGACGGCGCCGAGCTGAGCCGCCCCGGCGAACACCTCCACCGGTCCGGTGACGTCCAGGCTCTGCACGCCGTCGAAGAGGACGACGAGTACGGGTCGCTGCGTCATGCCCCTCATCCTTCGGGGCGGGACCCGATGGCGGCAATGACGAGAAGCCCACCTTTCCTGCCATGCGGCGGTACGCGGCCTGGCCCTGCGTACTGACCAGTCGGTAACGTACGACCCATGACGACTCTGCCGCCGCGCGCCGGCCGCCGCTGCCACAACGCCCTCAACCCACTGCACTCGACGGTCTACTTCTCCCCCGACTACGCCAAGGAGCTCGCCGGGCTCGGCGTCGCGGACTCCAGCGCCGCGTACTTCGCCGGGCGCGCCGCCGCGATGGGCGCCGTCGGCCCCGGTGTGGTCGCGGCCGCCTTCTACAACTTCAACCACGAGCTCATCGCCCGCCACCTCCCCGCCGTCTGGGACGTCGCCTCCCCCGGGGCCGTACTGGCGGCGCGGCTGCGGGCCGCCGACACCACGCTGCGGCGCCTGCTCGGTGACGGGATCGTCGCCTCGGCGGAGATGGCCGAGGCCGCCCGGCTCGCCCTGCGCGCCACCGAGGCCTGTACGCGGCACGCCCGCCCGCTGTACGCCGCCCACGCCGACCTGCCGGTCCCGGAGGAGCCGCACCTCGCGTACTGGCACGCCGCGACGCTGCTGCGCGAGCACCGCGGGGACGCGCACCTGGTCGCGCTGCTCGCCGCCGGGCTCGACCCGCTGGAGGCGCTGGTCAGCCACACGGCGACGGGCAAGGGCATGGCGCCGCGCTGGATCCTCGCCACCCGCGGCTGGCGGCGCGAGGACTGGGACGCGGCGGCGGACCGGCTGCGCGAGCGCGGCCTGCTGGACGAGGCCGGCGACCTGACGGAGGCCGGTTCCGCCCTGCGCGCGGAGCTGGAGGACCGCACCGACCGCCTGGACGCGGCCCCGTACGAGCACCTCGGCGCGGCGGACGTCGAGCGCCTCACCGAGCTGGGGCGGGGCTTCCTGGCCACGGCGATGGCGGCGGGGGCGTTCCCGCAGGACCTCGCCGGCAAGGGCTGAGGCTACGGGCTACGGGCTACGGGCTACGGGCCGACGTTTCGCGGATCCGGGCGCGGCAACCCGCAGGGGGCAGCCAACCGGACATGGAGGTGTCCCCTTTGCGCACCATCGCAGACTTCTTCCGCATGATCGGCTCGGCCGTCGCCACCGTGGTGACCCTGCCCTTCCGCCTGCTGGCCCGGCTCTTCGGTGGGGCGTCGCGGGGCGGGGGCAGGGCGCGGCGCGCTTAAGGCCGGCCCCGACGGCAGGGCAGGCGGACACGTCGTGCGGTGACCCGGCAGAATGCAGGCTCAAGCTGGTAGGCACGAGAAGGCGAGTCGGGACACCGTGACGACGTCCATCGAAGGCAGGATCGCCGAGGAGCTCGGCGTACGCGAGCGGCAGGTGAGGGCGGCCGTCGAGCTGCTCGACGGCGGGTCGACCGTGCCGTTCATCGCGCGCTACCGCAAGGAAGCGACCGAGATGCTCGACGACGCGCAGCTGCGCACGCTCGAGGAGCGGCTGCGCTACCTGCGGGAGCTGGAGGAGCGGCGGACCGCGATCCTCGACTCCGTACGCGAGCAGGGCAAGCTGACCGAGGAGCTCGAGGCGCGGATCCGGGAGGCGGACACCAAGGCGCGCCTGGAGGACATCTACCTGCCGTTCAAGCCCAAGCGGCGCACCAAGGCGCAGATCGCGCGCGAGGCGGGTCTGGAGCCGCTCGCGGACGGGCTGCTCGCCGACCCGTCGGTGGAGCCGCTGGCGGCGGCCGCCGCGTTCGTCGACGCCGACAAGGGCGTCGCGGACCCCGCCGCCGCGCTGGAGGGCGCCCGCGCCATCCTCACCGAGCGGTTCTCGGAGGACGCCGACCTGATCGGCGAGGTCCGCGAGCGGATGTGGACGCGCGGCCGGCTGGTGGCGAAGGTCCGGGAGGGCAAGGAGGAGGCCGGCGCGAAGTTCGCCGACTACTTCGACTTCGCCGAGCCCTTCACCGAGCTGCCCTCGCACCGGGTGCTGGCGATGTTCCGCGGCGAGAAGGAGGAGGTCCTCGACCTCGTCCTGGAGCCGGAGGAGCCGGTCGAGGGCCCCTCGTCGTACGAGGCGATCATCGCCTCCCGCTTCGGGATCGCGCAGCGGGGGCGGCCGGGCGACAAGTGGCTCGCCGACACGGTCCGCTGGGCGTGGCGCACCCGCATCCTGGTCCACCTCGGCATCGACCTGCGGCTGAGGCTGCGGACGGCGGCGGAGGACGAGGCGGTGCGGGTCTTCGCCGCGAACCTGCGCGACCTGCTGCTGGCGGCCCCCGCCGGGACGCGTGCGACGCTGGGGCTCGACCCCGGTTTCCGTACGGGCGTGAAGGTCGCCGTCGTCGACGCGACCGGCAAGGTCGTCGCCACCGACACGATCTACCCGCACGTGCCGGCCAACAAGTGGGACCAGGCGCTGGCGACCCTGGCCCGGCTCGCGAAGGAGCACGCGGTCGAGCTGATCGCCATCGGCAACGGCACCGCGTCCCGCGAGACCGACAAGCTCGCCGCCGAACTCATCGCCAGGCATCCGGAGTTGAACCTCACCAAGGTGATGGTGTCGGAGGCGGGCGCTTCGGTGTACTCGGCCTCCGCCTTCGCCTCGCAGGAGCTGCCGGACCTCGACGTCTCGCTGCGCGGGGCGGTGTCGATCGCGCGCCGCCTCCAGGACCCGCTCGCCGAGCTGGTGAAGATCGACCCCAAGTCGATCGGCGTCGGTCAGTACCAGCACGACCTGTCCGAGGTGAAGCTGTCGCGGTCGCTGGACGCGGTGGTCGAGGACTGTGTGAACGGCGTCGGGGTCGACGTCAACACCGCGTCGGCGCCCCTGCTGTCGCGCGTGTCGGGCATCGGGGCCGGACTCGCCGAGAACATCGTGGCGCACCGGGACGCCAACGGGCCCTTCCGGTCCCGCAAGGCGCTCAAGGCCGTGCCGCGGCTCGGCCCGAAGGCGTACGAGCAGTGTGCGGGCTTCCTGCGCATCCGGGGCGGCGACGACCCGCTGGACGCGTCGAGCGTGCACCCGGAGGCGTACCCGGTGGTGCGGCGGATCGTGAAGACGACGGGCGGCGAGGTGGCCTCGCTGATCGGCAACACGTCGGTGCTGCGGTCGCTGCGGGCGGACGACTTCGTGGACGAGACCTTCGGTCTGCCGACGGTCACCGACATCCTGCGCGAGCTGGAGAAGCCGGGTAGGGACCCGCGGCCCGCGTTCAAGACGGCCACCTTCAAGGAGGGCGTCGAGAAGATCGGCGACCTGGAGCCGGGGATGGTGCTGGAGGGTGTGGTCACGAACGTGGCCGCCTTCGGCGCCTTCGTGGACGTCGGTGTGCACCAGGACGGGCTCGTGCACGTCTCGGCCATGTCGCGGAACTTCGTCAAGGACCCGCGCGAGGTGGTGAAGCCGGGCGACGTGGTGAAGGTGAAGGTGCTGGAGGTCGACATTCCGCGCAAGCGGATCTCGCTGACGCTGCGGCTCGACGACGACGCCGCCGAGTCCGGCTCCGGCGCGCCGAAGCGGGAGCGGGAACGGGGCGGCCGGCCGCCGCAGCAGCGCAAGGGCGGAGGCGGCGGAGGCCGTAAGGCCCAGGGCCAGAGCCAGGCGCCGGCACCCGCGAACAGCGCCATGGCGGACGCCCTGCGCAAGGCGGGCCTGCTGGGCGGCGGTGCCGGCGGTGGCAAGGGCCGGCGCTGAGGCGGAGGGCGGGCGGTGGTGCCCCCGAGGCACTGCCGCCCGCCCGGCGTGCGGGCGCGTACGGGCTGTGTGACCCTGGCCGCATGAACCAGGTCGGAGACAAGCCCGAGGAAGTCCGCAAGCACCTCCAGGAGGAGAAGCGGGACGCCCGGCAGAAGGAACGCAAGCCCGGCGACGACCGGTCCGCGAAGACCCCGGGTCCGGTCCGGCGCGACGACGAGCCGTTCGAGGAGCCGTACGAGGAGCCCGAGGACCGCCCGTAGGCGGCCGGACGGGCGTCAGACCTCCGTGACCTTGCCGTCCGCCACCTCGACGCGGCGGGTCGTACGCACCGCGTCCAGCATGCGGCGGTCGTGGGTGACCAGCAGCAGCGTGCCCGTGTAGGAGTCGAGCGCGGACTCCAGCTGCTCGATCGCGGGCAGGTCGAGGTGGTTGGTCGGCTCGTCCAGGACGAGCAGGTTCACGCCCCGCCCCTGGAGCAGGGCGAGCGCGGCTCGGGTCCGCTCCCCCGGGGAGAGGGACGTGGCGGGCCGCAGGACGTGGTGGGACTTCAGGCCGAACTTCGCGAGCAGCGTGCGTACGTCGGCGGGCTCGGTGTCCGGTACGGCGGCGCAGAACGCGTCCAGCAGCGACTCGGTGCCGTGGAAGAGGCGGCGGGCCTGGTCGACCTCGCCGACGACGACGCCCGATCCGAGGGCGGCGTGGCCCGCGTCCAAGGGGAGGCGGCCCAGGAGGGCGGCGAGCAGGGTGGACTTGCCCGCACCGTTGGCGCCGGTGATGGCGACCCGGTCGGCCCAGTCGATCTGGAGGGTGGCCGGGCCGAAGCGGAAGTCGCCGCGCCGGACCTCCGCGTCCCGCAGGGTGGCGACGACGGCGCCGGAGCGCGGGGCGGCGGCGATCTCCATCCGCAGCTCCCACTCCTTGCGGGGCTCCTCGACGACGTCCAGGCGCTCGATCATGCGCTGGGTCTGGCGGGCCTTGGCGGCCTGCTTCTCGCTCGCCTCGCTGCGGAACTTGCGGCCGAGCTTGTCGTTGTCGTTACCCGCCTTGCGGCGGGCGTTCTTGACGCCCTTGTCCATCCAGGAGCGCTGCATCTGGGCGCGGCCTTCGAGGGCGGCTTTCTTGTCGGCGTACTCCTCGAAGTCCTCGCGGGCGTGGCGCCGGGCGGTCTCCCGCTCCTCCAGATAGGCGTCGTAGCCGCCGCCGAACAGCCGGATCTGCTGCTGGGCGAGGTCGAGCTCGAGGACCTTGGTGACGGTGCGGGCGAGGAACTCGCGGTCGTGGCTGATGACGACCGTCCCGGCGCGCAGGCCGGTGACGAAGCGCTCCAGCCGCTCCAAACCGTCGAGGTCGAGGTCGTTGGTCGGCTCGTCGAGCAGGAAGACGTCGTAGCGGGAGAGGAGCAGGGAGGCGAGACCGGCGCGGGCGGCCTGGCCGCCGGAGAGCGCGGTCATCGGCAGGTCGAGGCCGACGGTGAGGCCCAGGGAGTCGGTGACCTCCTCGGCGCGTTCGTCGAGGTCGGCGCCGCCGAGGTCCAGCCAGCGCTCCAGGGCGGTGGCGTAGGCGTCGTCGGCGCCGGGCGCGCCGTCGACGAGCGCCTGGGTGGCCGCGTCCATCGCCTCCTGGGCGGCGGCGACGCCGGTGCGGCGCGCGAGGAAGCCGCGTACGGTCTCGCCCTCCCGGCGCTCCGGCTCCTGCGGGAGGTGGCCCACGGTGGCGGTCGGCGGCGAGAGGCGCAGCTCCCCGTGCTCGGGCGTGTCGAGCCCGGCGAGGAGCCGGAGCAGGGTCGACTTGCCCGCGCCGTTGACACCGACGAGGCCGATGACGTCGCCGGGCGCGACGACGAGGTCGAGGCCGGAGAAGAGGGAGCGTTCGCCGTGGCCGGCGGCGAGGTCCTTGGCGACGAGAGTGGCAGTCATAGCGGGTCGATCCTAGGGCCTGTCCTCCGGGTCGTGCCGGGCGGCGGTGTCACGGGGCGACGAGCACGCCGCCCATGGCCCGGGCCACCAGGTACGCCCGGCCGCTCCCCGCCACGCGGGCGTCCAGTGGGAGGCGGTGCCCGGCCCGGTTCCAGGACGCCGCCGAAGAGGTGGGGCCCGCTCGATCTGCGCGGCGAGCAGCGGAACGACAGGCCGGGGGCCGTCGACGTACGCGACCGTCTCGGCCGCGCGCCAGGACGGCCCCGGCCCTGACGGCCGGGGCCGGCGCGAAGGTCGCGTAGGCGCGTCCGTCCGCGTGGTCGCGCCGAGCGTGGGGCTCGGGACCGCGCTCGGGGTCGTGCTCCTGCTCGGCAGACATGCCCGGAGTACGCCCGCGGCCGGCGCTCGGCCACCGTGCCGCCGCGGTGGCCCGAACATGCCGAAAGGGCCGCGGGTGGCGGCCCTTTCGGGGATCCCGGCCGCTCGGCCTCCCTCGTGGGGAGGTCCGAGGCCGGCCGGTGGTCTCGGAGTCCACGCGTCATCGGCCGGGCTCGGGCCGCGACGCGCGGTTCAGTCCGTGACGGAGACGGGCGCGGCGAGGCTCAGCCCGGGAACGGCTTGCTCGCGTTGTTGTCGCTGTCGATGCAGGCCCGCATCTTGCGCTCGATCGCCGTGGCCTGCGCGCGGGCCTTGCGGGCCTCGGCCTTGGCGCCGTCGTGCTCCAGGCGCTGGGCCTTCTGCCGCAGGTCGGCGATCTGCTTCTGCATCTGCGAGATGTTGCAGGTGACCGTCTTGGCGACCAGGTCGACCGCGGGCTGCTCCACGTGGGCGCCGCCGATCAGGAGCCCGCCGGCCACGAGGGCGGAGACGGCGAGCGCGGAAATACGTACACGCATATAAGGGGACCTCAACTTCCGGGCTGTGCGGGCCCGTTCGTGGGGGGTGATCATTACCGAGTGGTAACAATAGCGCAGTGATCACCGCTCCCCGGACGGCCGGTCGTGCTCCTCCCCCGGCTCCTCGCCACCCTCCGGCCCTGCCCCGCGCCCATGCCCGGCGTCCGGCTCGGCCGGCCCGATCCGGATCTCGAACTCGCCCGCGTACTTCTCGTGGCCCGCGATCACCGCCTCCTCCACGGCCTCCTCGGCGAGTTCGCCGCGGACGATCAGCGGGTCCTGCCGGAGGTCCCGCATGAGGGCCCAGCACATGCCGACCATCACCAGGACGAACGGCGCCGCGACGAGGATCGTCAGGTGCTGGAGACCGGCGAGCGCGTCGCCCTTGCCCTCGCCGACGAGCAGCATCACGGCCGCGACGGCGCCCGTCACGATGCCCCAGAAGACGACGACGAACCGGGCCGGTTCGAAGGTGCCCTTCTGGGAGAGCGTGCCCATCACGATGGAGGCCGCGTCGGCGCCGGAGATGAAGAAGATGCCGACGAGGATCATGACCACCAGGCTCATCACACCGGCGATCGGGAACTCCTGGAGCACGCCGAACAGCTGTGCCTCCGGCGTCGCGTCGGCCTGGAGCCGGCCCCGCTCCTCGAGGCGCATGGCGGTGCCGCCGAAGACGGCGAACCAGATCAGGCTCACCGTGCTGGGCACCAGGATCACGCCGCCGACGAACTGGCGGATGGTCCGCCCCCGGCTGATGCGGGCGATGAACATGCCGACGAACGGCGTCCAGGAGATCCACCACGCCCAGTAGAAGACGGTCCAGCTGCTGAGCCAGTCGGCCACGTCGCCGCCGCCGGTCGCCGCCTCCGTGCGCCCGGCGAGCTGCGGCAGCTCACCGAGGTAGGAGGCGAGCGAGGTGGGGATCAGGTCGAGGACCAGGATGGTGGGGCCGGCGATGAAGACGAAGGCGGCGAGCACGAGGGCCAGCACCATGTTCGTGTTGGAGAGCCACTGGATGCCGCGCTCCACTCCCGAGACCGCCGAGAGGACGAAGCACACCGTCAGCACGGCGATGATGGAGACCAGCAGTCCGGTCCCGGCCTTGTCCAGCCAGCCCACCTCGCGCATGCCGCTGCCGATCTGGAGCGCGCCCAGGCCCAGGGAGGTGGCGGAGCCGAAGAGCGTGGCGAAGATGGCGAGGATGTCGATCACCCGGCCGGGCGCTCCCTCGGCCCGCCTCTTGCCGATCAGCGGGGTGAAGACGGCGCTGATGTTCTGCCGCCTGCGGCGCCGGAAGGTGCTGTACGCGATGGCCAGGCCCACCACGGCGTAGATGGCCCAGGGGTGCAGGGTCCAGTGGAAGAGCGTGGTCGCGAGCGCCGTCTGCATGGCGTCCGCCGAGTCGGCGGGGTCGGTGCCCGGCGGCGGCGTGGTGTAGTGCGCGAGGGGCTCGCTGACCCCGTAGAACATCAGCCCGATGCCCATGCCCGCGCTGAACATCATCGCGACCCACGAGACGGTCTTGAACTCCGGCTCCTCGTGTTCCTGCCCGAGCTCGATGCGGCCGTAGCGGCTGACGGCGAGCCAGAGGGCGAAGACGACGAAGCCCGAGGCGGCCAGGACGAACGCCCAGCCGCCGTTGTGCATCAGCCCGCCGAGCATGGAGTCGGAGAGGCTCTCCAGGGACTTGGTCGCGGTGGCGCCCCAGATGACGAAGGCGAGGGTGAGGACGGCCGCCACGCCGAACACCACCGCGTCGGTCACGGGCGGCTTCTCCTCGTGCGGGTGGCGGCCCGGGAGGGCCGCCTTCACCGGCAGCCGCAACCGTTGTCCCGGTTTGCGTTCGTCGTGCGACACAGGCGGCACCTTTCACGAATCCATGGGTGATTTCGCTCTCGGTACCCCCTACCACACGTGCACCACACGAATCGGGATCAACAGGCGGTCATGGGCTCTCCCGCCGTGAGGTGGTACGCGGCGCGCGCGTCGAGGAGCAGGGGCACCAGGGCGCGTGCGGGCTGCCGCAGCGGTACGCGTACGGAGCCGTCGCCGCCGTCCGGCCGCGTGACGCGCACGCCGTGGAGGGCGAGCTCGTCGTGGACACCGGCGTACTGAGCGGGGCTCAGGCGGTAGGCGCAGGGCGGGTCCTGGATGGTCTCCGCCGGCTCGGCCGGGTCGTTGTCGGCGCCGCCGAGGTGGACGGGGCCGCGGTCGGCCAGGCCGGCGAGCCGGGCCGTCGTGGTGGCCGCCTCGATGCGGCCGCGCCGCTCGTCGGCGTACCGCATGAGGCCGTCGAGGGCGGTGAGCTGGGTGGTGACGCGGCGGCGGTTGTTGACGGCGGTGTCCCGCTTCTCCTCGTCCGTGAGGGGCGTGACGCGCGTCTCGACGAGCAGGCCGACGGAGTGCTTGAGGCCGGCCGTGTTGCGCAGGATGCGCTCCTGGCCGTCGCCGGCGACCTGCTTGAGGGGCTCGCCGGTGGCGGGGTCGGTCCAGATGCCGTAGACGCCGCTGCTGAACCCGGCGCGCTCGGCGGCGGGGCGGACGTACGACTCGGACAGGCCGTGCGCCTCGTCGTGCACGCGCGCGTGGGTGTTGAGGTTGCGCGGCCACAGCGACAGCAGCGCCTTGTCGTAGTACGGCGGGGTGGCGTCGTACTCGTGCAGGTCGTACACGACGTCGGGGCGGTGGTCGCGCAGTACGGCGGCGAGGGCGCGGCCCTCGGCGGTCTTCAGGGCGACGTGGTCGCGGTTGACGTCGACGCCGTCGGCGTTGGTGCGGGTGTGGGCGGCGCGGCCGTCGGGGTTGGCGGTCGGCACGACGAGGACGGTCGTACGGGACAGGAAGCGCCGGGTGCCGGCGTCCTCGGCGTACGCGAGGTCGCGGACGGTGGTGAGGCAGGCTTCGCGGCCGGACGGTTCGTCACCGTGCTGGCTGCAGACGAGCAGCACGGTGTGGGGGGCACGGGCGGTGCCGACGGTCACGAGCTGGAGGGGCCTGCCCTGCTTCGTCGTACCGATGGTGGACGTCGACACGCGGTCGCTCGCCCGGTCGACGGCGGCGAGGAAGCGCTGTTCCTCGGCCTGGGTGGTCCAGCGGGCGCCCGCGCTCGCCTCGAAGCCGGTGCGCGGCGGCGCGGTGGCGGACGAGGCCTGTGACGCGGGGGCGGTGAGGAGCGGGAGGGCGAGGGCGGTGGCCGTGATGGAGAGGATGGCCGTGCGTATGTGGGGTCTCATCGGGCGCGGCCTCCCGCGACCGACGGTATCGGGGTCGTGGCGCGGGGCTCGGCGACACCGTCGAGCGGCGCCTTGCCCGGGGTGTGGGGCTTCGTGCCGGAGGTGGCGCGCAGGTACGCTCCCGCCCCGCCGACGACCGGCAGCTTCGCCCGGGTGCGGGCGAGGTCGAGGGTGAGGGTGGGCGTGCTCGCGGGCGGGTCGATGAGGCCCGCGTCGGTCCCGCCGATGACGAGCGCGAGGCGGTGCCCGGCGGGGACGACGTGGTCGGTGGCGGCGAGGTCGAGGGTGATGGTGTGGGCCTTGCCGGGGGTCAGCGGGCGGCCTTGCCGGTCGTCGGCCCAGTTGCCGAGGTCGGCCCAGCCCCGGCTGAAGACGGTGAAGTCGACGTCGGCCGTCTTGGCCTCGGTCTCCTTGAAGCAGGCGCTGTCGCCGGCCGTGCTCGCGCCCCAGCAGCTGCGCTCGGTCAGTGTGGTGATGCCTTCGCCGCGTGCCGCGTAGTCGCGGATGGTGTCGGGGCCGAGGTCGACGAGGACGGCGGTCAGGTGTGCGCTGGTGGTGTTCGGGGTGGCGGTGACGGTGACCGTGGCGGAGCCGGACAGGCGCAGGTCCTTGGCGAGCGGCCGGGAGACGAAGCCCGCCTTGGCCGGGGTGGACGTGTCGATGTGGGACGCCCAGTCGATCTCGCTCAGGCTCGGGTCGTCGGTGAAGGTCTCCGTCGTGCCCGGCCGCGCCGGGGCGAGCGACAGGGTGCCGACCCCGGGTGCCGCGCCCGTGCCGGGCCGCAGGGTGGTGGCGGCGGTGCCGCGCGGCGGCCAGACGCGGTCGGTGGACCACTGGTCGGGGGCGCGCTCGATGTCGGCCATCGGCTCGCGGTCGATGCCGTTGTCGTAGCCGAGGAGATGGTGGTCGAACCAGCGGTGCAGCGTGCGCACCCACTCGGCGCGGCGGAAGTCGAAGGGGTCGACGTGGCCGGTCTGGGAGAGCCAGATCTTGCGCTCGACGCCCTGCGAGGCGAGGGCGTCCCACCACTGGCCGAAGTGCTTGGCGCGGACGTTGAGGTCCTGCTGTCCGTGGACGACGAAGACGCTGGCCTTCACCTTGCCCGCGTCGGGGACGTAGTCCCGCTCGTCCCACAGGGGGGTCCGGTCGCCGGTGCGCGGCGCGCCGTCGACGAGGCGCTGCTGGACGTGGCCGCAGCGGGCGCGGGCGTCGGGGCTGTTGACGTGGTGCGAGAGCCATTCGGGGCCGGACTCGTAGAGCGGGGCGCCCTTGGCGAAGTAGTAGTCGTACCAGGAGGAGATGGCGCCGATCGGGACGATGGTCTTCAGGCCCTCGACGCCGGTGGCGGCGACGCCGTTGGCTATGGTGCCGTCCCAGCTCTTGCCGATCATGCCGGTGTCACCGGTGGTCCAGCCGGTGGCGCGGGCCCGCTCGGAGCCGGTGCGGCTGGTGTAGGCGGGGGCGCGGCCGTTCAGCCAGTCGACGACGGCCTTGGCGGACTGGATGTCGGAGGGTCCGCCGACGTCGTCGCAGCCGTCGGAGCGGTTGGTTCCGGCGAGGTCGACGGCGACGAAGGCGTACCCGCGCGGCACGAAGTAGTTGTCGTAGAAGAGGGGGAACTGGACGGGCCTGCCGTCGGCGTCGTACGTCTTCTTCTGGCTCTCGTTGCCGCGCCCGCAGCAGGAGTAGTACGGGCTGGCGTCCATGATCACGGGGACTTTGCGGCCCTGCTGCTCGGCCTCGCGCGGCCGGATGATGTCGGCGGCGACCCGGTCGGACTTCCCGTCGCGGTCGCCGTCGAGCCCGGTGTCGACCCAGACGGACTCGCGGACGGCGTCGTCGTACGCGTAGACGGGGGCGGACTCGCGGGGCGCACGGGACTCATGGGGCGGCGGCGCGGCGACGCCAGCGTCGCTCCGCGCGCTCGCCATCGGGGTCAGAGCGACGGTCAGCAGTGCGGCCGAAGCCGCCACAGCCAGGGATCTCCTCGCCGGGCGGGTGACGCGTACATGTAGGGGCATGGCCGGGAACGTACACGGGTCGACTGCCGCGCAAAAGAGTGCCGGAACGGCATCAAAGGGGCATGCGGGGCGGTGCGGGCGAGGGCGGTTCATGTCGGCCGAATGGCGATCGTGTGACGGATGGGGCCATGGACATGACTGTGCGGGAGAGGGCTGAATAACCTTCAGAAGATCTTATGGTCCTACGACTTGGAGAGCCTGACGTGCACCGCAGACTGATCGTCCCGAGCGCACTCGCGGTCTCGCTGATGCTGGCGATCCCGGCATCGGCCGCCGACTACGCCCCCGGCGCCGCCGGCATCGGCGACCCCTACTACCCGGCCAGTGGCAACGGCGGGTACGACGTGTCGCACTACGACCTGCGCCTGAAGTACCAGCCGAAGACCGACCTGCTGGAGGGCACGGCGACGATCCTCGCCACCACCAAGCAGAACCTGTCCCGCTTCAACCTGGACCTGGGGCTCAAGGCCAGCGAGGTGCGGGTGAACGGCACCCGGGCGAAGTTCGCCGCGACCGGCGACCACGAGCTGGAGATCACCCCGGCCACGCCGCTGGAGAAGGGCCGGGCGATCTCGGTCGTCGTGCGGTACGCGGGCAAGCCGTCCGAGCTGAAGATCGGCGGCTGGACGGCCTGGCACCGTACGCCGGACGGCGGTGTCGCCGCGCAGGAGCCGGATTCGGCCGTGTGGTGGTTCCCCTCCAACGACCACCCGCTGGACAAGGCGACGTACGACATCTCGGTCTCCGTCCCGGACGGCACACAGGCCATCTCCAACGGCGTCCTGCAGTCGCAGTCGTCGCGGCTCGGCTGGACGCGCTTCAACTGGCGCTCCAACAAGCCGCAGGCCACCTACCTCGCCACGCTCGCCGTCGGCAAGTTCGACATCACGACGGACAAGACCGACAAGGGGCTGCCCGTCCTCAACGCGTACAGCAAGGACCTCGGCGACAACGCGGGCGCGGCGCGCGCCAGCATCGAGCGCACCAAGGAGGTCGCCGAGTGGCTGGAGGAGGTCTTCGGACCGTACCCCTTCAACGCGCTCGGCGGGTACGTGCCCAACGTGACGAGCGGGTACGCCCTGGAGACGCAGACCCGGCCGTTCTACAGCCCCCGGCAGTTCGCCAACGGCGCGAACGTCTCGGTGGTCGTGCACGAGCTGGCGCACCAGTGGTACGGCGACAGCGTGTCGGTGGAGGGCTGGAAGGACATCTGGATCAACGAGGGCTTCGCCCGCTACAGCCAGTGGCTCTGGTCGGAGAAGGAGGGCGAGGGCACGGCGCAGGAGCTGGCGGACTACGTGTACGCCACGCGTGCGGCCGAGGACCCGTTCTGGACGGTCAAGCCGGGTGACCCGGGGCCGGACAAGCAGTTCGACATCGCCGTGTACGACCGGGGCGCGCTCGCGCTCCAGGCGCTGCGCAACGAGATAGGCGACGAGGACTTCTTCGCCATCCTCAAGGGCTGGCCGACCGAGCGGGCGTACGGCAACGCCAAGGTGAGCGACTTCGTGTCGTACGCCGAGCGGATCTCGGGCAAGCCGCTCGCCGGGCTCTTCGACACCTGGCTGTACCAGCCGTCGAAGCCGGAGGCGCCCACGGCGGCCGAGTCGGGGATCGCGGAGCGTTCGCGGGCGGCGACGGCAGCGGCGGACGGCCCCGCCCAGCCGAAGTCGTGGAAGAAGATCGCCGCGACGAACACGATCCACGACCACGGGCACGAGGACGGGCACGAGCACGACCACTGAGGCGTGCCGCCGGGAGCCGCCGCCGCCACCCTGCCGTGAGGGCGGCGGCTCCGCCGACCACTGCTGTCTGAGAGCGCTCTCACACGGAGCCCGGACCGGCTACCCTGCTCCTGTACGCGCACGACGCACCCGCGTACACGGTCCGCCGCGCCGCCGAGGAGCCCGCTTGCCCGCCCTGCCCGCACCGCCCGGCCCCGCCCCCGGGTCCCGGCCCACCCTGGAAGCCGTCGCGGCCCGCGCCGGGGTCTCCCGGGCCACGGTCTCACGCGTCGTGAACGGCGGCACGGGGGTGCGGGGACCCCTGGTGGAGAAGGTTCTCCGGGCGGTCGAGGAGCTCGGGTACATCCCCAACCACGCGGCCCGCACCCTGGTGACCCGCCGCAACGGCGCGGTGGCGGTGATCATCGCGGAGCCCGAGTTCCGGGTCTTCTCCGACCCGTTCTTCGAGCAGCAGGTGCGCGGCATCAGCCGCGAGCTGACCGCGCACGACTCCCAGCTGGTGCTGCTGTGGGTGGAGGGGCCGGGCGACTACGACCGGATCGGCCGCTACCTCGGCGGCGGGCACGTCGACGGTGCGCTCGCCTTCTCGGTGCACAACGACGACGAACTGCCCGCCATCATCCGGCGCGTCCAGGTCCCGGCGGTCTTCGGCGGCCGGCCGGGCTGGCCCGGTGCGACCGGCGGCCTCGCCGTGCCGTACGTCGACGCGGACAACCGCGGCGGCGCCCGCGAGGCCGTACGGCATCTGCTCGCCCTGGGCCGCGAGCGCGTCGCGCACATCGCCGGGCCGCGCGACCAGACCTCCGCGATGGACCGGCTCGACGGGTACCGGGACGTCCTGCTGGACGCCGGACCGGGCCTCATCGCGCAGGGCGACTTCACGGAGGAGAGCGGGGCCCGGGCGATGGCGGAGCTGCTGGAGCGCCGGCCGGACCTGGACGCGGTGTTCACCGCGAACGACCTGATGGCGTCGGGGGCCCTGCGCGTGCTGCGCGAGCGCGGGCTGCGGGTGCCCGAGGACGTGGCGCTGGTGGGCTTCGACGACATGACGTCGATCGCGGAGGCGACCGATCCGCCCCTGACGACGGTCCGCCAGGACATCGAGGGCATGGGCCGGCTCATGGTCCGGCTACTGATGCGCGTGCTGGGCGAGCGGGAAGGCGCCGAGCCCGGGGCGAGCAGCGCCCCGGGCTCGGTGATCATGCCGACGGAACTGGTCCGCCGGGCGTCGGCCTGACGACGGCGACGCGTACGGGATCTACCCGCACGGGGTCTACGCCTACAGGATCTACGCGTACGGGATGACGAGCACGGACCGGTCCGTACCGGTCTGGAGCTTGGCGGTGCCGTTGCCGATGGCGTGCCACACCTCCAGGCGTACGGTGCCGCCCCGGAGGTCGCCCAGGGTGCCGGTCGCCGACTTCAGGCCGCGCCCCTGCGTGTACTCCTCCCAGCCGGCCACCGGATCGGTGGCGAAGTAGTGGTACGTCTCCGTCCGCTCGGAGGTGCCGTCGCCGGTGAGGTCGTAGCTGACCCGGGCCTGCTGGCCGAGGCCGACCGTGGTGCCCGCGTCCACTTGGAGGCGGAAGGCGGTGGCGGCGCCGGGCTCCAGCGTGCCGTTGACGCCCTTCGCCTCGTACACCAGCGGCTGGTGCGGGGTGCCGTCGTGGTTGGCGCCGCCCGCCGAGGCGATGGTGTCGCTGCCGGCCGTCCCGTTCGCGGCGGTCGTCAGGGTGCCGCCGGTGCGCAGCTGGAAGGTGTCGCCGGTGGAGGGACCGGGCCCGGGGTCGGTGCCGCCGGTACCGGTGCCGGCGGCGGTCGACCGGGCCGGGACGGTGAGCTTCGCGCCGTCGGAGAAGGTCACGGTCCGGGCGGTGGAGCCGTGGTTGTGCGCCGCGTAGGTGCGTACCGTGCCCTTGGTGAAGACGGCCGACGTCGGGATGTCGCCGGTGACGGTGGCGTCGGGGGCGCCGAGCGCGTCCAGCGTGGCGATCCAGTGGTAGGTGTGGGCCTTGGACTCCCCCGCCTCCGGGGTGTACGCGGCGTGGCCCGCGTCCCACTTCGCCTTGGCGGCGGCGGGGTCGGCGAGGGCCTGGAACTCCCACAGGATGTCGCGCCATTCGACGGCCGGGCCGCCGTTCTCGCGCTCCATCTCGGCGAGGTTGCGCCGGATCGCCGCCTTCTCGGCGGCGAGGTGCAGGGAGCCTCCGGTCACGGGCAGGACGTTGATGCCGTGGATCTCCTCGGGGTTGGCGGTCCACCAGGTCGCGTAGGCGGCGCCGCTGCCCCACACCATGCCGGCCGTGTCGTGCGCGAAGGAGGCGGGGAAGACCTGCTGGTCGGCGTCGAACCAGTACTGCGTGATCGCCTCGGACTCCGTCGTCAGCAGGTACACGCCCAGGTCCCGCAGGGCGGTGTCCCCGGTGGCCGCGCCCCACAGCACCAGGCCCGCGCTGAGGTTGGTGGACTCCGACGACGACTCCTGGTTGTTGCCGGCGGCGAAGCCCTGGTGGCCGGAGGCCCAGCTGTGCCCGGCGTAGACGTCGAAGCCGCGCAGGAAGGGGAAGGCGGCGTCGGTGCGGCTGGGGTTGGCGGCATCGCGCACGAGCGTCTTGACCATGCCGCCCCAGGCGGAGTCGGCGGCCCAGGCGGGGTCGTACTGGGCGACGATCGCCGCCGCGTAGACGTAGTACGAGTAGTGGAAGTGGTGGTCGTTGAGCTCGGTGTCGCTGCCGTACGAGGCGGGGTAGCCGGTCAGCGTCTTCCACGTCCGGTCGTACGAGAACTCGTTGCCGCCGCCCACGGTGAACCAGTCCTGGAGGCGGCCCTTGAGGAGGCCGAGCAGCTTGTCGCGGACGGCGGTGTCGCCGGTCTGCTCGGCGAGCGGCACGAGCTGGGCGAGGCGGCCGAGGGCCTTGCCGGTCCAGTACGTGTCGGTGGCGCCTTGCAGCGGGTCGGGGGCGTTCGCGACCTCGTTCAGGTAGCCGCGCAGCCGGGCCGCGTCGACGCCGGACGTCTTCGGCAGGCCGGGCAGCACGGCGGCGGCCCGCTGGCTGGTCGTGAAGGACGTGCCCTCGCGGACCTTCATGGTGCCGCGCGGTGAGACGTACGTGTACGGGGTGAGGGCGTCCGCGGTGTTGAGCCACTGGTGGCGGTACAGGGCCTGGAGGGTGCCGGTCTCGGTGCCCTCCTGCGGCTGGGTGGTGAGGCTGTACGTGGCCCTGACCGTGCCCGCGCCGTGGCTCCAGGCGACCTGCGAGCCGGTCACGAAGCTGAAGGCGTACTTCCGGTAGGTGGCGAGCGCGTCGGTGGAGGGCAGGACGGCGAGCGAGAAGTAGTCCTTGCCGCCGAGGGCCGCCGTGAGCGTGGAGCCGGAGACGGTCCAGTCGGTGCCGGTGGGAGCGAACAGGGCGTAGTGGTGCCCGGCGACGGTGATGCCGAGGACGTTGCCCTGGTCGGCGAAGACGGTCGGGGCGGTGGCCGTGGTGACGCGTGCGCTGCCGCCGGTGCCCTTGGCGTAGACGAAGGGCAGGCCGTGGCCGATGGTCGTGCGGAGTGTGCGCGCCCCGTCGGACCAGTACGGCGTGACGGTCCAGTCGGACCAGGAGTCGGCCCTGGTGTCGGGCGAGTTGAGCCCCGTCAGGCCGAGGGTGAGGTCGCGCTTGTGGGCGTACTCGTACTGGCGGCCGTCCCCGACGATGGCGGGGGTCGTGGGGTAGCCGATGTCCAGGCCGGCGGCGGTGGCCTGGTAGGTGAGGGGGTGGCCGTACATGGGGGTGGACCAGGGGTTGTCGCCGTAGCGCTGGAAGGCGAGCGAGGACCACCAGTCGTTGGTGGGGACCGGCTTTCCCTGGGCCGCGGGTGTGACCTTGGGGGTGACCGGGGTGCCGGTGTTGGTGGTGGGGCCGGAGGTGCCGGCGGGGCGGGTGTCGGAGTAACCGCCCGCGCCGACGGGGACGGTGGCGGCGGCGGCCGGGGCGGCGGTGGGCCCGGCGAGGCCGAAGGTGGCCAGGGTGGTGGCCAGGAGCACTGCGGCTGATCGGGTGCGCGGGGATGGCATGGACTGCACCTCGAGGGGGATGGGGGGTGAGCGTTGAGAGCGCTCTCATATGGCCAGGAACGTAAAACTCCTAAAACAGCCTGTCAATACGCGGGGCGTAGGCGGCAGTTGACGCGCTCGCGCCGCCGTTACGCGTTCGAGTCTTGACGGCGCGGGGGCGGGCGGGGCACGCTCCGACGCAGCTTGTTTGAGAGCGCTCTCAGCACTCTCGGCGCCGTCCCGCTCCCCCGAAGCCAAGGGAGGCTTCCCATGCCCATCGCCCGAGCCGCCAGAAGGGCCGCCGTCCGACTCGGCGCGGTCGCGCTCACCGGGGCCCTGCTCGCCGGCTGCGGAGCCGGCGCCTCCGACGAGGCGTCCGACGGCACGGTCACGCTCACCGTCGACCTCTTCGGCTCCTTCGGCTACAAGGAGGCCGGACTCTACGCCGAGTACGAGAAGCTGCACCCCGGCATCACGATCAAGCAGACCGACACCGAGGACGAGCAGGACTACTGGAAGTCCCTCCAGACCCGGCTCGCGGGCGGCGGCGGCCTCGCCGACGTCCAGGGCATCGAGGTCGGCCGCATCGCGTCCGTCACGCAGCAGCAGGCCGACAAGTTCGAGGACCTGACGAAGTACGGGGCGGACAAGCTCAAAGGCCAGTTCGCCGAGGCGAAGTGGTCGGCGGCGACCACCAAGGACGGGCGCGTCCTCGGGCTCGGCACCGACGTGGGCCCCGAGGCGATGTGCTACCGCACCGACCTCCTCAAGCAGGCCGGGCTGCCCACGGACCGCACCGAGTTGGCCGCACGGTGGTCCACCTGGGACGGCTACCTGGAGCTGGGCAAGCAGTACAAGGCGAAGGCCCCCGGCAAGAGCGCCTGGCTCGACAGCGTGGGCAGCCTCTTCACGATCATGATCGGCCAGGAGGAGGAGCGGTACTACAACGCCTCCGGCGAGCTCGTCTACGACAAGAACCCCGCCGTCAAGGCCGCGTGGGACACGGCGGTCGAGGCGGCCGAGGCCGGCCTGAGCGCCAAGCTCGACCAGTGGTCGCCCCAGTGGAACCAGGCCTTCGCGGCCGGGTCCTTCGCGACGATCCCGTGCCCCGCGTGGATGCTCGGCTACATCAAGGGCCAGGCCGGGGACGCCGGGCGCGGCAAGTGGGACATCGCCAAGCTGCCGGGCGGTGCGGGGAACTGGGGCGGCTCGTACCTGACCGTGCCGCGCGCGGCGAAGCACAAGAAGGAGGCGTACGAGCTCATCCAGTGGCTCACCGCGCCCGAGCAGCAGGCCAAGCTCTTCCGCGCGCAGGGCAACTTCCCGTCCTCCACGGGCGCCATCGCGACGATCGCGGACGCCACGGACCCGTACTTCTCGGGCGCGCCCATCGGGCGGATCTTCGGCGAGGCGGCGAAGGAGGCGCCGGTGCAGGTGCTGGGCGTGCACGACAAGAACGTGGCGGACCAGATCACGAACGCGCTCAGCGAGGTGGAGCGCAAGGGGACGGCGCCTGAGAAGGCGTGGTCCACCGCGAGGAAGGGCGTCGCGAACGCGACGGGCTGAGGGTTCCTCCGGGGCCAGCGGCTTGGCCCCTGCTGGGTACGGTGCCGTGCCGTGCGGCGCCCGCGTGGTTCGGCTGCCGCCGGTGGGTGGCGGTGCGGGGCCCCTCCGGGCTCGACTCCTCGACGCCGGCGGCCTTGGGTTCGTACGGACGCGGAACAGTCTCGGCGCCTCCCCCGTAGCCCTTCGGGCACGGGAGGTACCCCCATCCGCTGCGGGGACGACCCTGCACGGCCCCGCCCCGAGGCCGTCGCCCGACTGCGGACCGGTGCCCACTGAGCATGCGCGCACCGGCGGCGGGAGGGACCACGCACGTGAGGGGGACGGAGGCGGAGCGTGGGGGGTGGCCGGACGTCAAACGACTGAACGCGCGCGAAGCGCGGTGAACGAGAGTCCGGCCGCCCCCCACCGGAGCCCCCGGCACCCGACCCACGCCCACCGGGCACAAGCCACCGCCCCGCTCAACCCCGTAACCGCGCAACCACTTCGTACCGAAGGGCCCCGTACCGTGACCCTCTCCGCACCACCCGCCGCCGCGCGCGGCGCGACGTACCGGCGCATATGGCAGGCGGCCTCGCCGTACGCGTACATCGCGCCGTTCTTCACGCTCTTCGCCGCCTTCGGTCTCTTCCCGCTCCTCTACACCGCGTTCGTCTCGCTCTACCGCGTCGAGCTCCAGACCCCGGGTGACATGCAGTGGCGCGGCCTCGGCAACTACACCGCGCTCTTCGCCGACGACTTCTTCTGGATCTCGCTGCGCAACACCTTCACCATCGGGGTGATTTCCACCGTCCCGCAGCTGGTGATGGCGCTGGGCCTGGCGCACCTGCTCAACTACAAGCTCCGCGGCCGTACGTTCTTCCGGACGGCGATGCTGCTGCCGTACGCGACGTCCGTCGCCGCCGCGACGCTGGTGTTCGCGCAGCTCTTCGGGCGGGACTTCGGGCTGGTGAACTACCTGCTGGGCGTGGTCGGGGTCGGGCCGGTGGACTGGCAGACGGGGACGGTCGCCTCGCAGGTCGCGGTGTCGACGATCGTCATCTGGCGGTGGACCGGCTACAACGCCCTGATCTACCTCGCGGGCATGCAGTCCATCCCGACGGAGCTGTACGAGGCCGCGGAGATGGACGGCGCGTCGCGCTGGCGCCAGTTCGTGCATGTCACGCTGCCGGGCCTGCGCCCGACGATCGTGTTCACGGTGGTGGTGTCGACGATCGGGGCGACGCAGCTCTTCGGGGAGCCGCTGCTCTTCGAGGGCAGTGTGTCGGGGGGCATCTCGCACCAGTACCAGACGCTCGGGCTGTACCTGTACGAGCAGGGCTGGGGCTTCTTCCACCTGGGCCGGGCGGCCGCGGTCGCCTGGGTGATGTTCCTGCTGATCCTGGTACTGGTCGGGGTCAACGCCCTGGTCGTGCGCCGCCGTGCCCGCAAGGAGGCCGTCCGATGACCGTGAAGCGACGCGCGGGGCGCACGTTGCACGGGGGGCGCGTGGCGTACGCGGTCCTGATCGCCGCGGTGCTCGTCTCCGCCTTCCCGTTCTACTGGACGATCGTCGCCGCGAGCCGCTCGAACGCGGATCTGGCGCAGGTGCCGCCGGCGCTGCTGCCGGGCCCGAACCTGATGCGGAACGTCGAGGCGGTGCTGGAGGAGGCGGACATCGGCACGGCGTTGCTGAACTCCCTGATCGTGTCGGGTTCGATCACCGTCGGTACGGTGCTGTGCTGCACGCTCGCCGGGTTCGCCTTCGCCAAGCTGCGCTTCCGCGGCCGGGGGGCGCTGCTGGCGGTGACCGTGGGGACGATGATGATCCCGCCGCAGCTGGGCGTGATCCCGCTGTTCATGCTGATCGCGAAGCTGGAGTGGGTGAACCAGCTGCAGTCGGTGATCCTGCCGGGGCTGGTGTCGGCGTTCGGGGTGTTCTTCATGCGCCAGTTCCTGGTGCAGTCGCTGCCGGACGAGTTGATCGAGGCCGCGCGGGTGGACGGCGCGTCGAACGCGCGGATCTTCTGGTCGATCGTGGTGCCGGTGGCACGGCCCGGGATGGCCGTGCTGGGCATGCTGACGTTCATGGCGGCCTGGAACGACTTCTTCTGGCCCATCGTGGCGCTGTCCTCGCAGAACCCGACCGTGCAGGTCGCGCTGCGCCAGCTGGGCGGCGGCTATGTGCACGACCAGTCCGTGATCATGGCGGGCACGCTGCTCGGCACCCTTCCCGTGCTGCTGGTCTTCGGCCTGCTGGGCCGGCAGATCGTCGGCGGCATCATGCAGGGCGCCGTCAAGGGCTGACCTGCGGTTCCTTCCTCTCCTTCTCTTGCGTTGGGAGTCTCATGACCGAGCTCACCTTCCCGGACGGCTTCCGCTGGGGCACGGCCACGGCCGCGTACCAGATCGAGGGTGCCGCCGACGAGGACGGCCGGACGCCGTCCATCTGGGACACCTTCAGCCGTACGCCGGGCAAGGTCCGCAACGGCGACACGGGGGACATCGCCGCCGACCACTACCACCGGATGCGCGAGGACGTCGCGCTGATGAAGGACCTGGGGGTGACGGACTACCGGTTCTCGGTGGCGTGGCCGCGTGTGCAGCCCACGGGGCGGGGGCCCGCGGTCCAGAAGGGGCTGGACTTCTACCGGCGGCTCGTGGACGAGTTGCGGGCCGCGGACATCCGGCCGGTGGCCACCCTCTACCACTGGGACCTGCCGCAGGAGCTGGAGGACGCGGGCGGCTGGCCGCAGCGGGAGACGGCGGAGCGGTTCGCCGAGTACGCCACGCTGGTGGCGGGCGCGCTGGGTGACCGGGTCGCCACCTGGACGACGCTGAACGAGCCGTGGTGCGCGGCCTTCCTCGGGTACGCCTCGGGGGTGCACGCGCCGGGCCGCACGGACCCGGTCGCGTCGCTGCGCGCCGCGCACCACCTGAACCTGGCGCACGGGCGCGCGGTGCAGGCGTTGCGGACCGCTCTTCCGGCGGCGGCCGAGGTCTCGCTGACGCTGAATCTCCATGCGGTGAGAGCGCTCTCGGGCTCGGAGGCGGACCGGGACGCGGCGCGGCGCGTGGACGCGCTGGGCAACCGGCTCTTCCTGGACCCGGTCTTTCACGGGCGGCTGCCCTCGGACCTGGTGGCGGACACGGCGGCGCTGACGGACTGGTCGTTCGTGCGGGACGGGGACCTGGAGGTGACGTCCGCGCCGGTCGACTCGCTGGGGATCAACTACTACTCCCCCACGGTCGTCGGGGCGGGCACGTCCGCGTCGCCGTCGCCCTGGCCCGGCGCGGAGGGGCACGTCCGCTTCGTACCGGCGCCGGGTCCGCGTACGGCGATGGACTGGCCGGTGGACGCCGACGGGCTGTACGAGCTGCTGGTACGGCTGCGTGACGAGCTGCCCGCCGTACCACTGATGGTGACGGAGAACGGCGCGGCCTACGACGACTACGCCGATCCGTCGGGCGACGTCCACGACCCCGAGCGGGTGGCGTACCTGCGCGCGCACATCTCCGCGGTGCACCGGGCGCTGGCGGACGGTGTGGACGTGCGCGGCTACTTCCTGTGGTCGCTGCTGGACAACTTCGAGTGGGCGTACGGCTACGGCAAGAGGTTCGGCATCGTGCACGTGGACTTCGCGTCCCAGCGGCGTACGCCGAAGGACAGTGCGCGGTGGTACGCGGACGTCATCGCGCGGGGCGGGCTGCCGGGCTGAGGCGGTGCCGCCGGCGCGCCTCGCGGGCGAGAGGGAGGTAGCGCAGGCGTTCGGGCAGGGCGGGGACGACGGCTCGTACGACCCGGCCGAAGCGGCGCAGCGCGCGCTCCTGCCCGTCCGTCCACTCCAGGCCGAGGGCGGCGCGCGCGTCGGGCGGCATGAGGCCGATGGTGACGAAGCGGCGGAAGCGGGCGAGCGGCGGCAGCAGGACCGGCCACAGGGCGCGCAGGAGGAGCCGCGCCAGGAGGGGTCCGCGGTCGGGCGGGGGCACCGGGCTGTCGGTGGCGACGAGCTCGCGGACGACGACGGTGGCCTCGATCTCCTCGGCGAGGACCTTGCGGTAGTACGGCCAGAAGTCCTCGATGGTCTGCGGCATGTCGCGGTCGTGGAGGCCGAGGATCCGGCCGACCTGGAGCCACTCGGCGTACAGCTGCCGCTCCTGTGCCCCGGTCATGGGGCGGACGAGGTAGCGGTAGGCGTGGTGGAAGACGGGGAAGCCGGTGGCGTGGACCCAGGCGTAGTTGGCCGGGGTGAGGGCGTGGTAGCGGCGGCCGCGGGTGTCGGTGCCCTGGATGGTCTTGTGGAGCCGCCGGAGCCTGCGCCCCTCCTCGGCGGCGGCCTCGCCCCCGTACACCCACAGCTGGAGCGAGCGCAGGGAGCGCTCGCCGCGGCCCCAGGGGTCGGTGCGGAAGACGGAGTGCTCGTCGACGCCGGCGCCGACGGCGGGGTGGGCGACCTGGAGGGTGAGGGCGGCGGGCAGCATGAGCAGGCCGCGTATGTCGCCCGCGAGGGTCCACAGCACGCCGCCGGGGGGTGGCGGTGCCGGGTCTGCTGCTGCCATGGCCGACGTGCTCCTCGGTGCGGTTCCGGGGCCCGGGGTGGGCCCCGTTACCAGTATCGATCACCGGGGGCGAGACGCGGGCCTGGGGTCAGCGGCGGTCGGCGGTGCGGGCGGAGACGGGCTCGCCGATGATCCGCTCGGCGAGGGTCCGCGCCCATGCCTCCACGTCGTCGGCGAGGCGGGACTCGGCGGCGGCGCGCTCCTCCGCGATGCGGGCGTGCCCGGCGGTGAGGATCCGCTCGCGCTCGCGCGCCCCCTCCTCGCGGGCGGCGGTGAGGGCGGCCGCGCCCTGCTCGTGCGCCTCGGCGCGGATGCGGGCGGCGTCGTGCCGCGCCGAGGCGAGCTCGGCCTCGTACTGGGTACGCAGCTGGGCGGCCTGCTCGCGCAGTTCCTCGGCGCGGTCGGTGCCGCCCTCGATGGCGTCCTGGCGCTGCTGCAGGGTGCGGTTGATCCGGGGCAGGATCACCTTGGCCATGATGAGGAAGGTGGCGCCGAAGAACACGACGCCGATGATGAGTTCCGCCCATACGGGGTTGAGCGGGCCGAGATCGAAGGGGAACACCTCGGCGTTCCGGGCAAGAGTCACCGTCGAGTCCATGTCCGGATCCTACCGAGTCATCTCGATCCGTCCCGACCGGTCGGGGCGGGACACGAGCGGTGTTGACGGGAGTTGACGCGGCGGCCCCCGCGTTCCGTCCTGGTCGCCGTGACGCCGCCGGACCGCTCCGTCGGTGACGCGCGGGCACGTCGCGTACCGTGCGGCCGCATGCATGTGGTTGCCGTACTGGCTCTTGACGGAGTGTCAGCGCTCGGCTTGACCATCCCCTGCCAGGTGTTCGCCTTCGCGCGCAGGCCCGACGGGTCGGCCGCCTACGAGATCCGGGTCTGCGCGGACCGCGCCGTCACCACGCGGGCGGGTGAAGCGGAGCCCTTCCGCCTCACCGCGCCGTACGCCCTGGCCGACGCCCGCGGCGCGGACACCCTCATCGTCCCGGGCATCGCCGCCGACCAGACGCCGCACCCGCGGGTGGTCCGGCTGCTGAGGGAGGCGGCGGCCTCGGGATCACACATCGCCTCCTTCTGCACGGGCGCCTTCGTCCCAGCCCGGGCCGGACTGCTCGAAGGGCGCCGGGCGACGACGCACTGGCGCTTCGCGGACGACCTCGCCGCGCGGTACCCCGACGTGACCGTGGGGGCGGATCTGCTGGTCGTGCCGGGCGGTGGATACGCCCGCCGGGACAGCCCCGGCGTCTGGGCCGAGATCCAGCGTGGCACGCTGCCGAAGGCCCAGGCCGTGGCGGCGCGGCCCGGCCTCACCGTCAGCGCGCTGTGCACGGGGACGATGCCGCTCTCGGCGGCCGGTCTGACGCGGAACCGGCCCTGCACCACCCACCACAGAGCACGGCAGGATTTCCAGGACCAGGGCGGCGTGGTGAAGAACGCCCGGGTCGTCGACGACGGTGACCTGGTGACCGCCGGCGGTGTCACATCCGGGCTGGACCTGGGCCTCTGGCTCGTACGCCGGGAACTGGGTCCGGACGCCGCGACCGGCCTGGAGGCCATGCTCGAGTACGAGGCGCGCGGCACGGTGTGGACGTCGGCCGCCGCGGCGCGCTGAGCCCTCCGGCTCTCGGCGGTGTCCACCCTGTCGGGCACCGCCGCGACAAGGTCCGGCGCAACCGCGGCCTTTCCCTCACGCGTCGGGAAAGGTCCACCCGATGGCTACCGGAAAGTAACCGCAGATGATGTGATGTGCGGCGCCACGTCCAAACCCCCCTCACTCCGCAGGAGTTCGTCGTGCCACGTCCCCTGATCCGCCGCTCCCTGTCCGCCGCGGTGCCCGTGGTGCTCGCCGCCGCCACGCTGGGCGCCACCGCGCCCTCGGCGTCCGCCGCCGCCGGAACGCCGCACCTCAAGGTCCTCTCGTACAACGCGTTCCTGTTCAGCAAGAACCTCTACCCGAACTGGGGCCAGGACCACCGGGCGGCGGAGATCCCCAAGACGGGCTTCTACCAGGGCAACGACGTGGTCGTTCTCCAGGAGGCGTTCGACAACGGCGCCTCCGACGCACTGCTGCGCAACTCCGCCGCCCAGTACCCGTACCAGACGCCGGTGATGGGGCGCGGCAAGGACGGCTGGGACGCCACCAGCGGAGCGTACTCGGCAACGACGCCGGAGGACGGCGGGGTCACCGTGCTGAGCAAGTGGCCGATCGTGCGCAAGGAGCAGTACGTCTACAAGGACGCGTGCGGCGCGGACTGGTACTCCAACAAGGGCTTCGTCTACGCGGTGCTGAACGTGAACGGCACGCGCGTCCATGTGGTGGGCACGCACGCCCAGTCGACGGACCCGGGCTGCTCGGCGGGCGAGGCCGCCCAGGTGCGCAGCCGGCAGTTCAAGGCGATGGACGCCTTCCTGGACGCGAAGAACATCCCGGCGTCCGAGCAGGTGCTGGTGGCCGGCGACTTCAACGTCGACTCGCACAGCGCCGAGTACGCCGCCATGCTCGGTGACGCGGGCCTGGCGGGCGCGGACGCGCGCACGGGGCACCCGTACTCCTTCGACACCGAGCAGAACTCGATCGCCGCGGAGCGCTACCCCGACGACCCGCGCGAGGACCTGGACTACGTCCTGCACCGCGCCGGTCACGCGCGGCCCGCCGGCTGGACCAACGAGGTGATCAAGGAGCAGAGCGCGCCCTGGACGGTGTCGAGCTGGGGCAAGCGGTACACGTACACGAACCTGTCCGACCACTACCCGGTCGTGGCGTCCGGCCGGTAGGCGCCGGTCGCCGGCCAGTCGCCGACGGCTCGCAGGCGCGAGCGCTTCGCAGCTGGTCGGAGGCGGTATCTCCGCAGTGGCTGCAGGGGTGTTGAGCTGCCATGGTGGTGTCCATGACGGGCCATGGACACCACCATCACCACCAGCCGCACGAGCGGATCGACGCCGCGCTGGAAGGGTCGGCGGAGGGCCTGCGCACCCTGTGGTTCTCCTTCGGGGTGCTGGCCGCGACGACCGTCGCCCAGGCGGTCGTCGCCGTGCTGTCGGGTTCGGTGGCGCTGCTCGGCGACACCGTGCACAACGCCACGGACGCGCTGACGGCGCTGCCGCTCGCGCTCGCCTTCGTCCTCGGGCGGCGGGGCGCCACGCGCCGCTACACGTACGGCTACGGGCGCGCCGAGGACCTCGCGGGCGTGTTCGTGGTGCTGGTGATCGCGGCGTCGGCCGTGTTCGCCGGGTACGAGGCGGTGCGGCGGCTGCTGGAGCCGCAGCCGGTCAGTCATCTGCCGGCGGTCGCGGCCGCCGGGCTGGTGGGGTTCGCGGGCAACGAGTGGGTGGCCCGTGCCCGGATCCGCACCGGCAGGCGCATCGGGTCGGCCGCGCTGGTCGCCGACGGGCTGCACGCCCGCACGGACGGGTTCACC
Organism: Streptomyces sp. NPDC003036; assembly: GCF_040611175.1. NCBI lineage: Bacteria > Bacillati > Actinomycetota > Actinomycetes > Kitasatosporales > Streptomycetaceae > Streptomyces > Streptomyces sp. NPDC003036. The sequence continues at coordinate 190,098 of NZ_JBEXNO010000005.1, forward strand.
TCGCTCGCCGTGCTGCTGGGCGCGGGCGGCGCGGCGCTGGGGTGGCGGTGGGCGGACCCGTTGATCGGGCTCGCCATCACGGCCGCGATCCTGCTCGTCCTGCGGGGCGCGGCGCGGGAGGTCTGGCACCGGCTGATGGACGCGGTGGACCCGGCCCTGGTGGACCGTGCGGAGCACGCGCTCGCCCACGTCGAGGGCGTACGGGGCGTGGGGGCCGTGCGGATGCGGTGGCTGGGCCATGCGCTGCGCGCCGAGACGTCCGTCGTGGTCGACCCGTCGCTGACGGTCGTCCAGGCGCACGCGGTGGCGGTCGCGGCGGAGCACGCCTTGCTGCACGGCGTGCCCCGGCTGGCCTCGGTGACCGTCCACGTGGACCACGGCCACGCGGCGGACGCGGACCCGCATGAGGTGCTGGCGCACCACTTCCCGGCCGTGGACGGCCGGAGCGCGTAATCCCCCCCGGCCGCCGGCGAACGTCGGGGCGGGATAGCGGCGCGACCTTTCCGGAAAATCAACGGAACCGCATTTCGGTATCCACGTACGGCATGTGCCGTATACGCGCGGCGCGCACGGCGGGGCGAATGTGGCGGGTGATTGCCATTCCAGGGTCGGCCTGGCGCACGAGGGAATGAGCACCACATCACCGTCGGGACATCCGTCCGACGCCTCCCCGAAAGCGCGCGGTCCTTGGAATGTGTCCGCGCGCCATTCGGGAACCACCGAAAGGGAAAAGCGATGTATCAGAATTCCCTCAGCGCCGTCGTCAGCTCCGCCTGCAAGGGCGAGCCGGTCATGATCGTGCACCAGCTCAGTGGCGGCTACATCACCAAGGAGTGGGACCTCCAGATCCGCACGTATCCCCTGTCGACCATCAACGACAAGAAACACCTGTGGAAGATCATCTGTGAGGACGTACGCGACGGCAACGTCGTCTACCGTCTGCAAAGCGCCATGACGGACGAGAAGCAGATGGCGATCGACCCCAACAACCCCACCGGAACGGGCATTCTGCTCCAGGACGCCCGCCCGCTCAACGAAGAGGGCCAGCGGGCCGACGTTCAGCGCTGGTACATCCTCCCCTCCGGCAACGGCTGCTGGACCATCGTTCCGTTCCTCCGTCCCGATCTCGTCCTCGGGCCGATGGACAAGCAGGTGGGCATCAATGTCTGCTTCCGGCTCGTCGAAGTCGTGGGCAACGTGACTCCCACCACCAGTTGCGTCCAGTTCGCTCCGCCCACCCCGCCCAAGGACCCCGCTTGCGAAGGCGCGGGCACGGCCGGCCCCCAGGCCCGCCGCGTCTGACCTCCGGCCGCGTACAGGCTCCGCCACCGCGGTCCGCCCGGCGCCGGCGCGTCCGCCATGGGCGGGCGCGCCGTCGGCTCGGCGGAGCCGACGCCCACCGCCGGGACCGGACAACACGTGGACGGGTGCGTGCCGACGGACGATCCCACCGTCTGACGCGGGCTCAGCCCGCGTGGTCGTACACCGTCACCGGTACGCCCCGCGCCACGAGCCGCTCGGCTATCAGCGGCTCCACCCGCGCCCACTTACCGCCCGCCAGCCCGCAGCCGATCCTCGGCATGTGGACCGAGGCCCCGAGCTCGGCGGCCTTGGCGCCGAGCTTGTCCAGGGCGGCGTCGATCGCCTCGTACCGCACGGGCACTCCCTTGCTGCCCGTGCGGATCCCCCGCTGCCCCACCATGTTCGCCACCCAGAGGTACGGCTCCACCTGGACGAACTGCACGGCCCCCAGGCCGAAGTCGTTGCGGGCGCGCTCCCGGTGCCAGCGCCGGAAGGCGGCTTCCGGCTCGGGCCAGCGGCGCGAGAGGGCGAGGACGAAGCCCTTGCCCCAGCCGCCCAGGTCGTTGCAGACATGCGCGATGATCTTGACGCCCTTGCCGACCGGCGTGGTGGCGTCCCCCTGTACGTATGAAACCTGAGCGGTTTCCTGCATCCCTGTCACGCTCACCACCGTACGGGCGACCACTGACCATCGCACCGGACTTTCACATCGTTGGTGAGACAGCAATACTGTTTCACCGACGCATCGCACGCCGCACCACCGGAAGTGAGGCCCCCATGGCGACCGAGACCGAGGAGCACCAGCAGCCGACGCTCACCGTCGACGAGCTGGCGGCCCGGGCCGGTGTCACCGTGCGCACCGTGCGGTTCTACAGCACGCGCGGGCTGCTGCCGCCGCCGGTGATCGGGCCGCGCCGGGTGGGGCTCTACGGCCCCGAGCACCTGTCGCGGCTCGCGCTCATCGAGGAGTTGCAGCACCAGGGGATGACGCTGGCCGCCATCGAACGGTACCTGGAGCAGCTGCCTCCGGACCTCAGCGCCCACGACCTGGCCATCCACCGGGCGCTGGTGGCGACCTGGGCGCCCGACTCGCCGGAGGAGCTGTCGCGGGCGGAGCTGGAGCGGCGGGCGGGCCGGGCGCTGTCGGAGGAGGACGTGGCGCGGCTGACCGCGATGGACGTACTGGCGCGGACGGAGGACCCGGACACCTACCGGGTGGACGCCGGGCTGCTGCGGCTGGGCGTGCGGCTGCTGGACGTGCCGATCGCCCACGAGACGATCCTGGCGGCCCGTACGGTGCTGCTGGAGCACACCCGTTCGGCGGCGCAGGAGCTGACGCGGCTGTTCCGGGACGAGGTGTGGAACCCGTACCGGGAGCGTGAGTCGGATCCGGAGCACCTGGCGGCGATGAAGTCGCTGTCCGCCCATATGCAGCCGCTGGTGGTGCAGGCACTGGTCACGGCGTTCCAGCGGTCGCTGAAGGAGGAGCTGCGCGCGGCCTTCCGGGCGGAGTGAGCCGGGGGCGGTGCGGGCCTGCCGGGCGCGGTGCTGTGCCCGCGCTGGGCCCGCGCTGGACCGGCACCGGGGCGACCGGCCGGTGGACCCGGACGGCCCCCCCGACGACCGGGGCTCAGTCGCCGAACGTCTCGCCCCGCTCCGCCTTCTCCACCAGCAGCGCCGGCGGCTGGAACCGCTCCCCGTACCGCTCGGCGAGCTCCCGCGCCCGCGCGACGAAACCGGGCAGGCCGCCCTCGTAGCCGTTGATGTACTGGAGCACGCCGCCGGTCCAGGCCGGGAAGCCGATGCCCATGATGGAGCCGATGTTGGCGTCGGCGACCGACGTCAGCACGCCTTCCTCCAGGCAGCGGACGCTGTCCAGCGCCTCGGAGAAGAGCATCCGCTCCTTCATGTCCTCGAAGGGAACGGAGGCCCCCGCCCCGGATCCGCCGAAGTGCTCGCGCAGGCCCGGCCACAGGCCCTGCCGCTTGCCCTCCTGGTCGTACTCGTAGAAGCCCGCGCCGCCGCTACGGCCGGTGCGGCCGAAGTCGTCGACCATCCGGTCGATCACCGCGTCCGCGGGGTGCTCCGGCCAGGTGCCGCCCGCCTCCTCGACGGCCCGCCGCGTCTCGTCGCGGATCTTGCGCGGGAGGGTGAGCGTCAGCTCGTCCATCAGGGAGAGCACCTTCGCCGGGTAGCCGGCCTGCGCCGCCGCCTGCTCGATGGAGGCGGGCTCGACGCCCTCGCCGACCATCGCCACGCCCTCGTTGATGAACTGGCCGATGACGCGCGAGGTGAAGAAGCCGCGCGAGTCGTTCACGACGATCGGCGTCTTCTTGATCTGGCGTACGAGGTCGAAGGCGCGCGCCAGCGCCTCGTCACCCGTCCGCTCGCCCTTGATGATCTCGACGAGCGGCATCTTGTCGACCGGCGAGAAGAAGTGCAGGCCGATGAAGTCGGCCGGGCGCTCGACGCCCTCCGCCAGGAGGGTGATCGGCAGGGTGGAGGTGTTGGAGCACAGCAGCGCGTCGGGCTCGACGATGTCCTGGATCTCCTGGAACACCTTGTGCTTGAGCGCCGTGTCCTCGAAGACGGCCTCGATGACGGCGTCGCAGCCGGCCAGGTCGGCCGGGTCGGCGGCGGGGGTGATCCGTGCCAGCAGCTCGTCGCGCTGGGCCTCGGTCGTCCGGCCCCGCGCGAGCGCCTTGTCGAGCAGCTTGACCGCATACCCCTTGCCCTTCTCGGCCGCTTCGAGCGACACGTCCTTGAGGACGACGTCGATGCCGGCCTTGGCGCAGGCGTACGCGATGCCCGCGCCCATCATCCCGGCGCCCAGGACGGCGACCTTGCGGACGGTGCGCGGCTCGACGCCCTGGGGGCGGCTCCTGCCGGCGTTGACGGCCTGGAGGTCGAAGAAGAACGCCTGGATCATGTTCTTGGCGGTCTGCCCGGTGACCAGCTCGGTGAAGTACCGCGCCTCGATGGTCAGGGCGGTCTCGAAGTCCACCTGGGCGCCTTCGACGGCGGCGGCGAGGATGCTGCGCGGCGCCGGGTAGGGGGCGCCGTTGAGCTGCTTCCTCAGGTTGGCCGGGAAGGCCGGGAGGTTGGCGGCGAACTTCGGGTTCGACGGCGTACCGCCGGGGATCTTGTAGCCGGGTACGTCCCAGGGCTGCCGGGACTCGGGGTGCGCGTCGATGAACGCCCGCGCCTTGGCGAGCATGTCGTCCTCGGTGGCGGCCACCTCGTGGACCAGGCCGTTCTCCAGGGCCCGCCGGGGCGGGTACTGGGTGCCCTGGAGGAGCACCTTCAGCAGCGCGTCGGCGATGCCCATGAGCCGTACGGTGCGGGTGACGCCGCCGCCGCCCGGCAGGAGGCCCAGGGTGACCTCGGGCAGGCCGATCTTGGAGCCGGGCGCGTCGAGGGCGACGCGGTGGTGCGAGGCGAGGGCGATCTCGTAACCGCCGCCCAGCGCGGCACCGTTGATGGCGGCGACGACGGGCTTGCCGAGGGTCTCGATGCGGCGCAGCGCGCTCTTGATCTCGGTGGAGGTGTCGAAGACCCGCTGGGCGTCCTCGGGCCCGGCCTTCATCATGTCCTTGAGGTCGCCGCCCGCGAAGAAGGTCTTCTTGGCGGAGGTCCAGATGATGCCGCGGATCGCGTCCTTCTCGGCCTCCGCGCGCTCGGCGATCGCCGCGATGGAGGTGCGGAAGGCCTGGTTCATGGTGTTGGCGGACTGGTTGGGATCGTCCAGGACGAGGGTGACGACGCCGGTCTCGTCCTGTTCCCAGCGGATGGTGGTGCTCTCGGTCATGTGCTGCTCTCCGTAAGGGGTGCGGACGGGACGGTCAGACGCGCTCGACGACGGTGGCGATGCCCATGCCGCCGCCGACGCAGAGCGTGGCGAGGCCGTAGCGCTTGTCCTGGCGCTCCAGTTCGTCGACGAGGGTGCCCAGGATCATGGCTCCGGTGGCGCCGAGGGGGTGGCCCAGGGCGATGGCGCCGCCGTTGACGTTGACCTTGTCCAGCGACAGGCCCATGTCCTTGACGAAGCGCAGCACGACCGCGGCGAACGCCTCGTTGATCTCGACGAGGTCGATGTCGTCGATGGTGAGCCCCGCCTTGGCGAGGGCCTTGCGGCTGGCCGGGGCGGGACCGGTGAGCATGATGGTCGGCTCGGATCCGGAGACGGCCACGGAGACGATCCGCGCGCGGGGCGTCAGCCCGTACCGCTCGCCGACCTCCTTGTTGCCGATGGCGACGAGCGCGGCGCCGTCGACGATGCCGGAGGAGTTGCCGGCGTGGTGGACGTGGGCGATCTTCTCGATCCAGTGGTACTTCTGCAGCGCCACGGCGTCGAAGCCGCCCATGTCGCCGATGGCCGCGAAGGACGGCTTGAGGGAGGCGAGGGAGTCGGCGGTGGTGCCGGGCCGCATGTGCTCGTCGTGGTCCAGGACGACGAGGCCGCTGCGGCGGTCCCTGACCGGGACGACGGACCGCTCGAAGCGGCCCTCCTTCCAGGCGGTGGCGGCCCGCTCCTGCGACAGCGCGGCGTACTCGTCGACGTCGCGCCGCGAGTAGCCCTCGATCGTGGCGATGAGGTCGGCGCCGATGCCCTGGGGGACGAAGTTGGTCTCCAGGTTGGTCATCGGGTCGTTGAACCAGGCGCCGCCGTCCGAGGCCATCGGGACGCGCGACATCGACTCGACGCCGCCCGCCAGGACGAGGTCCTCCCAGCCCGAGCGGACCTTCATCGCCGCCATGTTGACGGCTTCGAGTCCGGAGGCACAGAAGCGGTTCTCCTGTACGCCGGCGACCGTGTCGGGCAGTCCGGCGGCGATGGCGGCGATCCGGGCGATGTCGGAGCCCTGGTCGCCGACCGGGCCGACGACGCCGAGCACGATGTCGTCGACGGCGGCCGGGTCGAGGCCCGGGAAGCGGTCGCGGAGCTCGTGGATGAGTCCGACCACCAGGTCGACGGGCTTGGTGCCGTGCAGGGCGCCATTGGCCTTGCCGCGCCCGCGCGGGGTGCGGATCGCGTCGTAGACGTACGCTTCGGTGCTCACTGGTCAGGCCTTTCGGGAGGGGTGGTCGAGCAGGGAACGGCCGATGATCTCCTTCATGATCTCGGTCGTGCCGCCGTAGATCGTCTGGATGCGGCCGTCCGTGAAGGCCCTGGCCACCGGGTACTCGGCCATGTAGCCGTAGCCGCCGTGCAGCTGGAGGCAGCGGTCGGCGACCCGCTTCTGCAGCTCGGTGGCCCACCACTTGGCCATCGAGGCGTGGACGGCGTCCAGCTCCCCGTCGGCGTGGTCGACGATGCAGCGGTCCAGGAAGGTGCGGGTGACGGCGCACTCGGTGGCCATCTCCGCGATCTCGAAGCGGATGTGCTGGAGCTTGGCGAGCGGCCGCCCGAACGCCTCGCGCTCCCTGACGTACTGCGTGGTGATCTCCAGCAGGTGCTCGGCGGCGGCGATGCCGGCGACCGCTATCGCCATCCGCTCCTGCGCGAGGTTGGTCATCAGGTGGATGAAGGCGCCGTTGAGCTCGCCGAGCAGGTTCTCCTTGGGGACGCGTACGTCGTGGAAGAACAGCTCGGCGGTGTCCTGGGACTTCTGGCCGATCTTGTCGAGGTTGCGGCCGCGCTCGAAGCCCTCCATGCCGCGCTCGACGACCAGCAGGGACAGTCCGTGCGCGCCGCCCTCGGGGGTGGTCCTGGCGACGACGATGACGAGGTCGGCGAGGATGCCGTTGGAGATGAAGGTCTTGGAGCCGTTGAGCAGCCAGTGGTCGCCCTTGTCCTCGGCGGTGGTGCGGATGGCCTGGAGGTCGGATCCGGCGCCGGGCTCGGTCATGGCGATGGCGCTGATGGTCTCGCCGGTGCAGAAGCCGGGCAGCCAGCGCCGCTTCTGCTCCTTGGTGGCCAGCCCGGTGAGGTAGGGGCCGATGATGTCGTTGTGCAGGCCGATCGCGAAGCCGGGCGTGCCGGCCCGGGTGAACTCCTCGGCGAGGACGGCGCTGTAGCGGAAGTCCGCGGTCCCGCCGCCTCCGTACTCCTCGGGCACCGCGAGGCCCAGCAGGCCCTGCCGGCCGGCCGCGCGCCAGGCGTCGCGCGCGACGATGCCGTCCTTCTCCCACTGCTCGTAGTGCGGGAGGACCTCCTTGGCGAGGAAGGTGCGGACGGTCTCGCGGAAGGCGTCGTGCTCGGCACTGAAGATCCGGCGTTTCACCCGGTCCCCCTGTTGTCGTCGTCGGAGCCGTCGGAGTCGGTGGCATGGTCGGAGTCGTTGGCCTGGCCCGAGCCGGTGGCCTGGTCCGAGCCGGTGGTACGGATGCTCGGTACGCCCCAGTCGCGGGCGATCTCGTCCGTGTCGGCGCCCGGCTGGGCGGGTGGGCGGCGCACGGTCCCGGGCGTGGCGGAGAAGCGGGGCGCGGGTGCGGGCTGGGTGATGCCGCCGTGGACGGTGAAGGTGGACCGGGCGGCGAGGTGCGGGTGTGCGGGCGCCTCGCGCAGCGAGAGGACGGGGGCGACGCAGGCGTCGGCCCCTTCGAAGACGGCGGTCCACTCGGCGCGGGTCTTCTCCTTGAACCGCCGGGCCACGGCGGCGCGCAGCTCGTCCCAGCGGGCGAAGTCCTTGCGGGCGGGTGCGGTGTCCTCGATGCCGAGGAGCGCGGTGAACTCGTCGTAGAACCGCTGCTCCAGCGCGCCGACCGCCATGTACTGGCCGTCGGCGGTCTCGTAGGTGCCGTAGAAGGGGCAGCCGCCGTCCAGGAGGTTGGCGCCGCGCCGGTCCTGCCAGCCGCCGGCCGCCATCATGCCGTGGATCATCGTGGCGAGGTGGGCGGTCCCGTCGGTGATCGCCGCGTCGACGACCTGCCCGCTGCCGCCCTCCCCGCGCGCGTGGTGGAGCGCGGCGAGCACGCCCACGACCAGGTAGAGGGCGCCGCCCGCGTAGTCCCCGAGGAGGTTGGCGGGCACGGTCGGCGGCTCGTCGCCCTTGCCGATCATGGAGAGCGCGCCGGTGACGGCGATGTAGGAGATGTCGTGCCCGGCACGCTGGGCGAGTGGGCCTTCCTGGCCCCAGCCGGTCATCCGCCCGTACACCAGCTTCGGATTGCGGGCCAGGCACGGCTCGGGGCCGATGCCGAGCCGTTCGGCGACGCCGGGGCGGTAGCCCTCGATGAGGACGTCGGCGCGCTCGGCGAGGTCGAGCACCCGCTCCGGTGCGCCGTCGGCCTTGAGGTCGATCAGGACCGAGCGCTTGTTGCGGTTGGTGAGGTCGTACGCCGGGTCGATGGCGAGTCCCGCGCCGCCGGGCCGGTCGACGCGTACGACGTCGGCGCCGAGGTCGGCCAGGAGCATGGCGGCGAACGGGCCGGGGCCGATGCCCGCCAGCTCGACCACGCGCACCCCGGCGAGCGGGCCGGTGCCTGTCGCTGCCATTCGAACCCCCAGCATGGTGTGACACAACTGCTGTAACAGCACTGATGCTAAGAACACGTTTCACTGCGCACAAGACCTGTGGACAACTCCGCCTCCGGGAGCGGAGCGACCGCGCCCGATTCCGGCCGAACTTGCTTGCTAGGGTCGCGACATGCGTATATCCGGCCGTCGGCCCCTCGCCCTGCTCGCCGCGCCCGTGGCAGCGCTGCTGATCTCCTGCTCCGGCGGCGGCGACGACCCGGCCGGGGCCCGGGCGACGACCACGGCCACGACGGCGCCGGCGCACGGTGCGGCGGCCCAGGAGGGTGACACCCGGCAGGACGACACCCAGGAGGCGGACCCCGCACCGGAGACCGGCGACGGCGCCTCTCCGGCCGCCGGCTCCGGTTCCGACTCCGACCCCGGTCCGGAGAAGGTGCGCGACGCCTTCGCCGGGCTCCAGGCCACGCTCGGCGACAGCTGCACGCCGGGCAACTGCTCCTACTTCCTCACCCGCGTCCACGAAGAGCTCGACGGCCTGGACCGTGCCATGAAGGCGGACCCCAAGGGCCCCGGCCACTTCCCCGAACCCATCGCGTGGATCGCCGCGCTGCGAACCTCACTCAAGGGCGACACCTCGTTCGACAACCTCAAGAAACACCAGAGCGAGCTGATCGGCACCCGCGACCGCATCAACGTCTGGATGCAGGACCACCCGGACGATTACCGCTGACACCCACGCTAGCCTCTGCCACCGACAACAGCTCCGCACGCACTGCACGCGTGGGGCTCCTGGGACGCGGAGGGCTGGATGGACAGACGGGACAGCACGGAACGGGCGCAGGAGGCAGGGGCGCAGGGGACAGGGGCGCAGGAGGCGCGCACGCAAGGGGCGCGGGCACAGGAGGCCCCGGCGCAGGAGGCGCGGCCCTACGACGTCGTGCTCTTCGGAGCCACCGGCTTCGCCGGAGAGCTGACCGCCCGCTACCTGGCCGGGCACGCGCCCGCACACTGCCGCTGGGCGCTCGCCGGGCGCAGCCGGGACAAGCTGGAGCGGCTGCGCGAGCGGCTCGCCGCCGAGAACCCCGCCTGCGCCGAGCTGCCGCTGCTGCACGCCGACGCCGCCGACCCCGGCTCCCTGCGCGAGCTCGCCGAGTCCACCCGGGTCGTGGCCACCACCGTCGGACCGTACATCTGGTACGGCGAGCCCCTGGTGGCCGCCTGCGCCGAGGCGGGCACGGACTACGTGGACCTGACCGGGGAGCCGGAGTTCACGGACCTGATGTACGTGCGCCATGACGCGCGGGCCCGCGAGACCGGGGCCCGTCTCGTGCACGCGTGCGGCTTCGACTCGGTGCCGTACGACCTCGGCGTCTACTTCACGGTCCGGCAGCTGCCGCGGGACGTGCCGCTGCGCGTCGACGGCTTCGTCCGCACCAACGCCGTGTTCTCCGGTGGAACCTTCGCCTCCGCGCTCACCGCGATGGGCCGCGGGCGCCAGATGCTCCGGGCGGCGCGCGAGCGACGGCTGCACGAGCCGCGGCTGGTGGGGCGGCGGGCCCGGGCTCCGCTGGCCGGGCCCCGCTTCAGCCGCGAGACCGGGGCGTGGGCGCTGCCGCTGCCCACCCTGGACCCGCGGATCGTGCAGCGTTCGGCGGCGGCACTCCCCCGGTACGGGCCCGACTTCCGCTACCGCCACTACGCGGCCGTCCGCACCCTCCCCATGGCGCTCGGCGGTGCGGCGGCCGTCGGCGCGGGCGTCGCCCTCGCCCAGGTGCCCGCCGTACGGCGGTGGCTGATGGAGCGTTACGAACCGGGGAGCGGCCCGGACGTGGAGCGGCGGGCGCGCAGCTGGTTCAGCGTGCGGTTCGTCGGCGAGGGCGGCGGGCGGCGGGTCTTCACCGAGGTGGCGGGCGGCGACCCGGGCTACGACGAGACGGCGAAGATGCTCGCCGAGTCGGCACTCTGCCTCGCCTTCGACCCGCTGCCGAAGACGGCCGGCCAGGTCACGACGGCCGTCGCGATGGGCGACGCGCTGCTGGACCGGCTGCGGGCGGCGGGCATCGTCTTCCGGGTGGCCGCTTCCCGCTGACCGCGCCGCCACGAGCGCGCGCCCGGGGCGGGCGGCCCCCCCCCCGCCCGCGCCGGGGCCGCCCCCCCCGCCGCCACCCCGCACCCCGAGACACCACGTGCG